>NZ_JAAHHC010000037.1:0-58559 GCF_010672265.1 Moorena sp. SIO3A2 | reverse complement strand
TAAAGGCTGCCCTATTCTTGCGGTAACTTCTGACCGTATCGTTAATAAAGCTTGCCGAACGCGCCCCGCGTGGCCTACGGCCTTGTATCCTAACCAATGGGCGGAGTTGGCAAGAAGCCCACACTGAACCGATAGGTCAGTGTGGGAGTATGTCACTTAATAAGAAACGCCACGATATTTGAGGTTGACTTTGTCTTGCACAAGTGTTAAAGGATGGGCACTACCCAATCGGTAATTCAGTCCCCGGTACTTGCCAGCAAAGTCAACTGCTGTGGTGGAAACTTCGCAAGGATGGTGTTGGTAGCTAACACCGCGATAAGAAAGTTTCATAGTCTTCGCCTCATAATGTGAGTGTAGTGATAAGAGGCGCGTTCCTTCAGGATTCATCCTTACTTCCGTCTCTCCATGAAGCTTGCTCACCTATGGTTAATTCATGAAGAGATGAACGATTTTATGTTTCTGTATCTATTTTTACCGTTTTTCAGGTAAATGTCAATATCTTCATAAAAGTTAATAGTTTCGCGTTGTCGCCAGTTCTAACCTCAGGCGCTAGAGTTAGATAACTGCAAGCCTGTGGGAGTGGCAACACTATGAGTGATAAAGGTGAAAGTTATAAAGTTATTAGTGATAATCGACAAGCTCGTTTCCGCTACGAAATTTTAGAGACTTACGAGGCTGGGATTGAGTTAAAGGGAACGGAGGTGAAGTCTATCCGAGTTGGCAAGGTCAACTTGCGGGATGGCTATGGGTTGATTCGTGGTGGGGAAGCCTGGCTGCTCAATGTCCATATCTCTCCGTACCAAAATATCAACGAATATTTTAATCATGACCCCCGTCGCAGCCGAAAACTACTGCTGCACCGTAAGGAAATCAATAAGCTCACCGGTAAATTAGAACAGCAAGGTTTAACCCTTGTCCCCTTAAAGATTTATTTGAAGCGCGGCTTGGTTAAAGTCAGCATTGGTTTGGGCAGAGGGAAAAAGCTCCATGATAAGCGGGAGACGATCAAGAGGCGTCAGGATCAGCGAGATATGGCAAGGGCTATTAAACGTTATTGAAGGTTGAACGCGATCGCGTGGCCGAAAGGCCAAGGTTGGTTAGTTGGTTGGTAGGTTGAAGGTTGAAGGTTGAAGGTTGAAGGTTGAAGGTTGGTAGGTTGAAGGTTGAAGGTTGTTCGCTCTTGGCGTTCCCGTAGGGTAGGTTGAAGGTTGTTTGGTCAGCACAAAACTAGCAACCTGTAACTTGGTAACTTGTAACCTGCAACCTGCAAAGCAACCTGCAAACTTTAAACTTTTGACGGGTCAGAATTTGGATTGACATAGAAACTGGCAATAATGGCGACGACTAGCCACCATAGGGTCTGCACTTGAGGACGGTACCAAACGGTATCTACCAGACCATGGGCGAGCATTCCTGACATGGTGGCAATGGCTCCCATCAGCCAAAATCCCTGACGGTTCGCTAAATTTCTCAGACGACTCAGTTGTTGCATGCCTTGGTTGAAGGTGACTATCAGCAACCAAAGGAAACATAACATCCCGATCAAACCCATTTCTACGGCAGTTTCTAGGAAAATGGAATAGGCACTGAGGGCGGTATATTTGGGGCGTTGGAAAAGGGGATAGATTTTGTTGAAGGCGTTGTTACCTGGACCAATGCCAATGATGGGTCGGTCACGAATCATGTCCATCACCGCAGACCAAACATTCATGCGGAAGTTGTTACTACTATCTTCCCGACCAACAAAAATACTAGCAATGCGATCGCGTATAGCTGGAACAAACATGACGGCGAGAAGCATCACCCCAGCACAACTGCTTAATAGTGCTGGCATTGCCCAAGGGCGTAATTTAGGGGGCAACTGCACACTGTACCAATACACCAGCAGGATCAAGAAGACGAAAATACAAACAACAAAACCAATCCATCCACCCCGACTAAAGGTTAGCACTAGACAAATTGAATTCACGACTACCATCGTCAGTGCTAAGGCTTTGGGGAGCAAACCCTGCCAGACAAATACTGCTGCCAAACTCAATGCTACTGCTGGGATCAGATAACCAGCTAGTAAATTCGGGTTGCCCAGATAACTATAAACCCGCGTCAGTTTTGCTGCTGCTGAAGTGGGGTCTACCCAGGTAGCTAATGCTTCAGCCCCAAAAAACCACTGCCGCAAGCCGTAAATACTGACAATTAGTGAGATATGGAGAAAGAGGGTAATAATCCAGCTACGAAGGGGACGAGAACGTAATACCCTTGCCATCAGGGCAAAAAAGAACAAATAAAGGGTTAATTTTACCAAACCACTAGAGGCAGCCCCTTTCACCGGAGAGAGTGCGGTGGCTATAGTGGCAACACTCCAGTACAAAAAAACTAACAGATGAATGGGGCTTACCTTCGGCTTTCCTATATCATCGGATAAGGTTAGCAATACCCATAACCCTGCACTTGCAATTAACAAGATGCCTACTAGAGCATTGGAAACAAAAGGAGCTAAACTTAACACCAGAGCAACTATCATCGCTCCTATTGGGTCAGACCACTGTAGGAGCAAGCTACTCTGACGCCAAGCATCTAGGAGTCCTACCAGGCGATACAAATAGCTAGTGCCTCGCCACCGATACAGCTGTAAATTTGAAAGAGTAAACTTAGCCCATGCTGAATTCATTGTCTATTTTTTATTTGAACCCACCTCATCTATAATCTTTGATTTTATATCAGGATTCCTTCACCAAATACTAAAAAACTTTTCGACGCTTCCCGAAAAGCTGGCGTTCTCAGGGGGTCTTTAGCACTTTTGCTATCGACCACTTCAGAAAGACTAAGCAAAATTAAATAATTTATTAACTGAGCAACCTTTATCAGCCGTTAGTCTTCTATTTATGAGTTTTTTTGATAAATACGGTCTAGGTCTGATGGCTAGATCACCTTGACAGTACCGTTGCCTAGATTAGTTTAACATATGAGTCAATGAATCGGAACAGTGGTTTAACAGTTTTGATCAGGAGACTCTAATTGCGGTAAAGTAATCACGTACCGATACCCTAACTCTGGCAAACCTTGAACAGAAATTTTTCCTCTATGGCGTTTAGCTAAATGGCAGCTTAGTAATAGCCCTAAACTTTCACGAGATTCACTATTCTGAGGTCTTTTTTCCGATTCAGAACCCCAACTAGTAGTTTCTGGATCAAAAGAACTGGATAAAAACTGATTGTCACAGAGGAAGTTTGAACTCGAAGGTAGTTCACTTATTCCCAGTGCTTCAGTGATGAATGGGGTTTCTAAAGCATTAGCAACCGCTGCTGCTGCTGAGGGGGATTGTAACGGTAACTCATAAATTTGTCCGTACATCTGAGGTAGACCATCTCCGAGCCAGGGGTGAGAAACCCAAACCGCGATTTTCAAAGACACGACATTAGCCCTCTCCAAATCAGTTTTTCGAGAGACATGGATGCGTACTTCACCCCCTGCCTCAGCCGAGTAAATCACACTGAATATGAGGTAATATAGCATTTGTCGTACCTTTTCTTTATCCAGAAACCAGATGCGATTACCTGGCTCTACAGATAGATGCAACTTTTGTCGATGTTGCTGGGCTATCTGTGCTAAATTGTTCATTGCTTGTTGACAGAGCATTTCAATATCTACAGCAGTTAAATTTAGTTGTTCGCTGTTTTCATCAAAAATCCCCAAGCAAAGAATTTCATCAACCATCAAGACCAGCTGACGACCACTGCAATAAACAATTTCTAGATATTCTTTTTGTTTATCAGTCAAAGACCCATAAACTTGGCGACTTAATACACTAGCCATTCCCATAATCGATGTTAGAGGTGTGCGCAATTCCTGTGTCAGCTGAGTTAGTAATTTGTACTTAATGGTGTGAACTGAGTTAAAACCAGCTATCCCATCTAGAGAGACATTCCTAGGGCTAGAAGTTTGGCGATCAGACTCGACTTCCTGAGAGTGCTGAGGCTCTGTTGAAGAGTTAGTTAGCCAGTTAACAAAGCGGTCACGCTCTTTTTTCAAAAAATGATTCCGCTCAAATTCACTGAGACTCCAGCGAGCGGTAATTGCCAAAAACTCATAATCTTTGGTGGTAAAATTGCGAGGTACTAAATCCATAACTGCTAGGGTACCTAAACACTCTCCGTCAGCAGTTAACAGTGGTGCACCTAAGTAAGAACGGATACCGTAGTGGTGAACCAGTACACTACTAGCAAAGACAGGGTTGGCGACTGTATCATTAATCGCCAACATTTGATGACTATCTACTACATAGCTACAAAAGCATTCACTACGGGGCAACTGACGGGACTGTGCCACTCGATTCATTAGCCCGATTCTAGATAATCCCACAGCTGATTTGATGTGCTGTTGCGTTTGTACCATAAAGCCCAAAATGCAGATAGGCACATCTAAAAATCTGGCAGTAGTCTGAGTTGCCTCGTCGAAAACTGGTACTGTTTCTGCTTCGAGTAGACCTAAATCCCGAAGAGTTTTCAGTCGTTTTTTTTTCCGTTCTTTAGCAGTCAAACCATCCAAAGTACAAAAAATTTGATTTTCTTTTGCCATAACCAACCCATTCCCCATGGTTACCTTTGGTAGCACCACAGTCCACTGGCTACTGTAGTGCTACCCACAACACTTAAGGTTCCCAGATAGAGTAGTGAAGTAAACAAATTCTCAGGAAAATAAATGCTTAAATAATGCCATTTTTTTTGGTATCAGAAGCATTTTTGCGGTTGTTTCGTTCCTGACCGCTTATGGGAGTGATGTCTGAGTAGACCAAGCTGGATGAGAAAGCAAAGAGGAAAATACCCGAACACCTCTGAGCTGATTCGAAAGAGGCAAATGACCTTTTGGTGCACTGAGATCCCAGATAAACTCATGGGGATATCGGGTCCAGCGATTGCCAGTTTTCCAACCAATTTTTGGCCAAAGTTTTTCCCAGTTCTTGCCTAAAGACAACCAAAGCTCCCGCTGCACAGAAAATCCAAATTTGCCTTGAGAGTGAATAACCCACAAGATATCAATAGTTTGCAAATCCGTAATCGGGAAATTGTCTACTTCCGAAAAATACAGCCATCTTCTCTGTACAGCAGCAGCTCCTGCTAACTCACAGAGTTTTTCGAGAGTAAGACGGTCAGCTGCGAGAAAGTCTTGTTTAACTAGCAGCTGTTGCACGGGTGTGTAATCAATGCCTGCTTCAGAACGTAGGGGTACAACCCCAGTAGGAAAATAAGTTTGCAGAAATTCATTGGTTTTGGGCATATTGGCTTGATGGAGGGCTTGATAGGCAAAACCAGCACTGAGGATAGTCGGGTTGGCATGTTGCTCCTGTAAAAATTCCATTAACACGTCTAACCCGGCAGTGCCAGTGCTGGCAAGTTCCTGAATCAAAGCCTGTTGTTTTTTTTCAGAACTAGACTTTAGCTGGCGCTGGAGTTCGGCAACTGTGTTAGAGACTTCTGCTGGGAACCGGGCCGTTTGATCGCTCATGAAGGGTAGGGTTTGAGGTTGCACTCAAGAAGGTTGAATGTGATAGCTTTTAAAGTCGAGAGTCAAGCAAGTTGATGCTTTTAACCTAGACTACGGCAAGGAACCGCTTGTATACAACCTTAAAGCTTATAATTGTCTAAGCTTAAACCTTTTACGATCAAGAACTTGTGCCAAAATTTCACCGAGCCTAGTCCGTCAATTGTCTGTAGCGGTGCTTCACTCATAACCTGGTGGAACAATTAACTTGCAGGTTAATTGTTAGGGGTTATGGGTTAGGTGTTGGCTTTGGTTAATGGTTAATAGTTAAGCGTGTAAGTGTTTAAGCGTGCTTAGTACCTAATGTAAGCGTGCTATCATGCCTAATGTAAGCCAGCCTATACTGAAGTAGATAGGGAGATACCGGTGAGGGAGAGACAACATCCGAGGGTATAAAAAGTTTTTTCCAAAATTGACAAATAATCAATTTACAAGCACAACAACTTACCAAATTTCAACCATTCTCTATTCTCACCTGCTTATCGAGCCTGAAGAATGCGGTTAATGATTTGAGTAGTGGAGGTAGGAAATTCAACCTGGACTAACTCAATCCGCCCCCCGTAGGATTGAACAATTTTGGCTTCTGGTAAAGTGGATAAAGTGTAGTCACCCCCTTTAACGTACACCTCTGGTTGCAGTGCTTCAATTAAACGATTAGCTGTGGTTTCAGCAAAAATCACTACCCCATCTACGGGTTTGAGAGTTGCCAGAATTTCTGCCCTCTGTATTTCAGGAACCAGTGGTCGGGAAGGATATCCTGGCTGTGATGGTTTAATGCGGTTTACTGATTGATCACTATTTAGCCCGACCACTAGAGACGAACCCAAGGATTTGGCAATCTTTAAGTAACGGACATGACCAATGTGTAGTAGATCAAAACACCCATTAGTAAATACCAGTGGTCGCCATCGCTCTGACTCCTGGGTGATCAGCTGTTGTAATTCATCTGCAGTGTAAATTCCAGTCATCTAACTTGAAAATAGTTCTGAGTGAGTCAGCCAGAGAGTTCTGAGTTAAAAGGACTTACTTCGGTAGTAGGTTTCTCTACTACCAAGGCTAGCTCCCTCGCCCCGAAGGAGCTGATTTCTAATTTGCCGTCTACGATGTTGATTGGATTTTTTACCAAGAGGGTCAGGGGGTTTGACAGATTTACCAAGCTCTGATATATGGTAACTGTTGGCTTTTAGTTAGTAGGCCAGTTCAGGAACCAATACTATTATACAGGCGATGTAAATCGGATTCTGAAAACATATCCAAAAAATTGCTCACTCATTCTTCGTTCGCCGCTTACATCCTCTCCTTACTTCTTTGAAAAAGGGGAGCAAGCGCGATTCGAGTTAACGATTCCACCACACCAGAATATTTTTTCTATAACCGAGGGGATTCTCTGAGATCCCCAGTGCTTCGATGTTCCGATTGCTAGCTAACACTGCCTACTGGGTCAACGGTTTGAGCGAAGCAAAAGTGCCTTAGCTGATTTCGGTTCCAGTTATATACTAAAAAAGACTTATCTGAAGTTCCGGAAAACCCTGTCCGCAATTCGTTGAATCTTCCGTTCATGGAAAAGGGCAGTCCTAGTACACATAGGCTCAAACTTTTGCTCAAAATCGATAACCCATTTTGGCGGCGATTTTACTTCAGTTCATCTGACCTCTCACCACCGACCGTCCGGTAGACCGGACACTGGTTGCGGAAGAAGTTGAAAGCTGATCAGTTAAACTGTGAGGGGTTAGCTTGTCTAGGTCAGCAGTTAGGAAATTGGCAGATGGGTGATAGCTGATAGTTAAATAAAAGCTCAGTTGATTTCTGTGGGAAGTATAAATACAAGGCAGCTCCGTCACAATTGAAGATTGACCAATAAACCCGATTTCGCCGTTTGAGGGAAAATTCCTTTCATGTCTACTCCTTGGGACGTTTGTATCCCTGCTCATAGGCAAAGCGCACCAATTGGCTACGATTATGTAGTTTCAACTTATGGAGTATGCTACTGAGGTGAGTCTGCACAGTACGAGGGCTGATAAATAGGCGATCGCTTATTTCTTTGTTGGTTAACCCCTGAATAACTTGCCAAAATACTCGTTCTTCTGCTGGTGTCAAGGGTAGAGGTTTAGGTTTTGCCCCTACCTGAGCCAAAGTTTTAGAATTCTCAGCAGATGCTGAGGTTGATAATTGGTTAGCTAAATGGCCAGGAGCTATAGCAGTAGCTTGCTGCATCAACCGGACAATTTCAGCATGGATACGGTGCGAGCGCTCTAGCAGTGCTTCTATTTTTGCCTCTAATTCTCTCGGAGCAACTGGTTTAGTTAAATAATCATCTGCTCCCATAGAATGACCATTAATACGGTCTTCTAATTCTGCTTTGCTAGACAAAAAAATAAATGGCATCAGCCTACCATTGGGAATGTTTCTCAGACGACGGCAAAACTCTAGACCATCCATCTCCGGCATCAGCACATCAGAAACTACCAAATCCGGTGGATTTTTGACACAAGCTTCTAAGGCTTCAGTTCCCGAACACACTTGTTCTACCTGGTATCCTCGATGTTCCAGGTAGCGCTTCAAAAGAGTTAGCAGGGTTTTATCATCGTCAACAACTAAAATCTTTTTCATATTCTTTCTGGAGCCACCTTTTCTACAAACACTCCTGCCAATTGGTCATGAATTGATGCTGCTGCCATCTGGCTGGAAGTCTGTGAAAGGCCCACTCAGACAAACAATACACCATATCTTTTGATCGTAATTCGATTGACCATAGGCAGAATCTATGCTAATAACACTGTAAGTTTCGGTGTTGAAGCCCTAACTATTGACACATCACCCAAGCAATTTTTTAGGAGCGATGGCGCTGCACAAAGCAGCCTTGGCTGACTGTTGTAAAACAGTTGAACACCTTCCTATTACAGGAGAACTTAAGCTATAGAACCCCTATTTCAGCATAAAGGCTGATTTCAAACAGTTGAGCCATGGTGTAATAACTTCATCAAAGCTTTGAACTTGAACTACGTTCACTTATGCTAATACCCAGAAATGGGAATTTTCGGGAAGAAAGCTCAACAACTACCTGCTCTTTCTGTCACTCTTGCCCTGTCAATTAGTAATCATCTTAATGAGAAGATTAACTAGGGTATATTTTTTGCCATCCCCCTATAGATAGACTTTACCTCAACTACCATCTACCTGGGGTTGATCAGCAAAAAAGCTTAATGTCTCAAGCCCAATGCAGGAGATCTGGTAGTTTTCTGACTATAGGTCTATTGCCAACTTCCATCTGAAATTCATTAAAACTACTTTATGTACGAGAAAATCTCCCCTTGCCAGACTGGTTCTGCCATTACCTACAAGGATGGTCAACCCATTGTTCCTGACAACCCAATTATTCCGTTTATTCGCGGAGATGGTACTGGCGTCGATATCTGGCCAGCTGCCCAGAAGGTAATTGATGCAGCGGTCGAATGCGCCTATGGTGCCGATCGCAGCATCAGCTGGTTTAAAATCTATGCGGGTGACGAAGCTTGCGAAAAGTACGGTACTTATCAGTATTTACCCCAAGACACCCTAAATGCCATCAAAGAATACGGCATTGCTATCAAAGGACCCTTGACAACTCCTGTGGGTGGTGGTATGCGCTCTCTCAATGTTGCCCTGCGGCAAATTAATGACCTCTACGCCTGTGTGCGTCCCTGTAAGTACTACCCAGGAACCCCCTCTCCCCACAAAACTCCAGAGAAACTGGATGTAATTGTCTATCGGGAAAATACAGAAGATATCTACTTGGGTATTGAATGGCCCAAAGGAAGCGAAGTTGGTGAAAAATTGATTACTTTACTCAATCAGGATCTAATCCCAGCGACTCCAGAACATGGCAAAAAACAGATTCCCTTAGATGCTGGTATTGGCATTAAACCCATCAGTAAAACTGGCTCCCAGCGTTTAGTGCGCCGCGCCATCCAACATGCCCTCAGGCTACCTAAGCCTAAGCAGATGGTGACTTTGGTACATAAGGGGAATATTATGAAGTATACCGAAGGCGCGTTCCGGGACTGGGGTTATGAACTAACAACCACAGAGTTTCGAGCAGAATGTATAACTGAACGGGAATCTTGGATTCTCAGCAACAAAGAGCAAAATCCTGACATTACCCTGGAAGATAATGCTCGCGCGATTGAACCCGGTTATGATGCCTTGACCCCAGAAAAACAGGCGAAAGTGATCCAGGAAGTGGAAAATGTCCTTAATTCCATATGGGACACCCATGGGCAAGGTCAATGGCAAGATAAGGTGATGGTCAATGACCGGATTGCGGACAGCATTTTCCAACAAATCCAGACTCGACCAGCGGAATACTCTATTCTGGCCACGATGAATCTCAATGGTGATTACCTATCCGATGCTGCTGCTGCTATGGTTGGTGGATTAGGTATGGGTCCAGGAGCTAATATTGGTGACACGTGTGCGATTTTTGAAGCCACCCATGGCACAGCTCCCAAACATGCGGGTCTAGACCGGGTCAATCCAGGCTCTGTGATTTTATCAGGAGTGATGATGCTAGAGTATATGGGTTGGCAAGAAGCTGCTGATTTGATTAAGAAGGGGATATCAGATGCGATCGCTAACCGGGAAGTTACTTATGACCTAGCCCGGATGATGACTCCACCCGTAGAACCTCCCCTGAAGTGTTCTGAGTTTGCTGAGGCAATCATTAAATATTTTAGTTGACACTTGAGTCTTTTAAGTTGGTAACCCGATCAACAGAGGTTTTGAGCAAACTTTTTACGACAGGCCATGCCAGAAACTGGGTCGATGAACCGAACGTGCAAGTCTACATTTAAGGGCAATCCTTGGGAAGATTTGCCCTAAGCCCTTGGTTGCTGTCAAGCTGTCAGGTTAGGGCGAGTCGATTAACCAAAATTTATTAAGGGAGAATCTCCGCGTATGGGATACCGGGGAATGTCAAGGATTGGAAATGATAATTTTAGGTCGCCTCAGCTGACTTGGTTCAAGCTTAGACTTTAACTGAGGCTGATTGAAAAACTGATTTTGACTAGTAGACTGGGTAGAAAATTGCCCCAATTTACTAGTTCCTTGCGGTGCTACTGGTGTAAGCGGTGCTGCCGTTGGTACACCGGTAGCTTGCCGGAATGGACTAGAGTAGGTGTTGGAATTGAGAGGAACTGTAGGTACTGTAGGTGTTGTCGGAAAAGTTCTATCGTTCCTTGTTCGAGGTAGATTGACTCCAGGATAATTAATTTGTCCTGGATAAGGAGCTGTTGTGGGTGTGGTCGAGAAATTCCTGTTGCCGGTTAAACCTGGTGTTGTTACCCCAGGATAGGTAATTTGTCCTGGATAGGAGGGAGTCGGTAATGCTTGATTGCCAGTTGCACTCAACGGTATTCCCCCCCTAGCTTTAATTTCCTGAGTTCCTGAGTTCCGTTGTTCGAGAACTCCCCTGTTTCCATAGGAGATGTTTGAAGGCAATATGTTAGCGGGTAGTTGAGCTTTGCTATTACCGGTATTAGACTTAGCAGCATTAAGCCTATTCAAGGCTTCCTGTAAAGGGCTGACTGGTAACTCGGCTGGATTAGTGTAGGGGGAATTGAAGGAACCCAACCCCAATACAGAATTAGTCTGGTTCAGTGTGCTTGAGGATAAAGATCTCTGATTAACAGAGTTAGGATTGGTCAGTAAGCCAGTCCCAGGAACAGGAGGGATATTAAACAAATCGTTTGTAGATGTAACAAACGGATTTCTGGCTTTTGAGGACTGCTGAGGTTGGACGTTTGGCGTTAGTAAAGGTGATGTTGCTTGGGAGTTAGCTTTTGTCTGCTGAATAACTTGAGTAAATAACCCTTCCGAATTTTTGGTTTTAGACTTTCTGGCTTTATTGGTTTGCTGTGGTGGTACTGATATAGCACTTAGCGCTTCGAGCTCTGCTAATAGCACGGCAGAATTATCAATATCAGCCAACGTTGCTGCTAGTTCATCATCTTCAGAAGACAGGGTTGGTTCAACGGTGGGAGTATCAGTGTCAGCCACTTGATTGATCCCAATTGCCCTTAACAATTCTGGACGGTTCCAGTATTCCCGGACAAACCACAACATTAGGGATAACAAGACAGCTGCTCCCCAAAATGCTGGTCGTCCCAAAGGTTGTAGTTGAGCTTTCCAATAGCGGAGGTAGGCAGGAGGTTGATGACGATAAGACATGGCAGGTTTCAACGATGTTAAATATTTCAGCTTCGCTGTAACTTGATGCTAGCCTCTAATCAACGGATTCAGGTTTACAATTAGCAATTTACAATTAGCAACAATAACTACCTAGCTATCGAGCCTACCTATCGGGCAGCCCTATATAACAACAATCCTCCCGCACCTAGTCCAAATAAATTAGGCAACCAGGCTGCCATCAAAGGAGAGAAAATGTTAACTAGACCTAGGGCATTCGTTATAAATCCTAATAAGTAGTAAGAAAAAATCACTAAAACACTAATGCCGAAACTGGTTGCTTTACCTGTACGTTGAGGACGAGTTCCCAAGGAGGCTCCCACTAAACCAAAAACTAGACAAACAAAGGGAAAAGATATTTTTTGTTGAATTCTGATCCTAAGTTTACGGATTTTTTTAGCATTACCACTATGGCGTAATACCTCCAAACGCTCTAGAGACTGAGCAATGTTCATTTCACCATAGTCACGATTTTTTTTTGCCAAATCCAAAGGTGTTCTAGGAAGTTGTAGCTTTTGTTTTTGAAATCTGAGGATATTGCGGTAAGAAGCATCGGGAGATATAATATAGATGGTTCCATCTAAAAAATCCCATAAATTTTCAGTGGGGTTCCAAACGGCAGACTCAGAGGTAACAATTTGTTCTAGACCGGTCTGAGAAAAGTCTAAAATTGTCAAGCCTCTCATCTGCTTACCATCAAATTGCTCGGCGTAGAACCAACGCTTAATTTTGTTTACTTTTTTGCCATTGGGTAGCTTTACTTTTTGATATTCGGGATAAAATATGTTCCTTTCCTGAAAAGATGGTCTTTCTTTTTTGAGCGCTTTATCTAAGGTGATTTTGGACTGGTAGTTAGCCGCAGGAACCACTAATTCATTAAATACAAATGTCAGACTTGTAACGAGCAAACTCACCACTACAGCAGGTATTACGAGTCGGTAGATGCTTACCCCAAAGCTACGCATGGCAATCAACTCACTATCGCTACTGAGGCGAGAGTATGCCATCAGAGCAGCTAGGAGCATCGACATTGGTAAAGCATAGGAAATAAACTGGGGTATCTGCAACAGTAGCACTTGAAGTGCAATTCCCAGTGGTAATCCTGCTTCAGTAACTTTGCGAACCAACTCAAATAGGGTTCCAATAGCTACACCAAGTGATGAAAAAGCACCTATACCAAACAGCAGTGGTGGGATTAGCTCAAATACGATGTACCGATCCATCACTGATAAGCCAGGCATTAGTGCAATGATGGACTTGGATTTACCAAATTTCATGATGTGCTAATCACTAAATTAATTTTTAATAGCTTCTTTTATCGTTGAAACCCTGTCCCTAAGTAATACTTACGTACTAAAGGATTATCATAAAGTTCTTCAGCACTCCCGGCAGCCAGGATTTGTCCTTCTCGCATAATGTAGGCGCGGTCAGTAATCGCTAGGGTTTCTCTTACATTGTGGTCAGTCACCAGAATTCCCATTTGGCGATCGCGTAATCGAGCCATAATTTTTTGAATCTCTGACACAGCAATGGGATCGACACCAGCAAATGGCTCATCCAAGAATAAGAACTTCGGTCCAAGTGAACCAACAGCTAAGGCTCTTGCCAGTTCTGTTCGACGTCTCTCTCCTCCAGACACTTGATTACCCAAGGTATTGGCGACTTTTTCCAAACGAAACTCTTGGAGTAAGTAATGCATTCTTAATCCCCACTCACCACGAGGCACACCAGTTTGTTCTAAGACTAATTGAATATTGTCCCGAACACTAAGGTGGCGGAAGATACTCGCTTCCTGAGCCAGATAACCAATACCTAGCTGCGCTCGCCGATTGATCGGCATGCCAGTGATATCTTGATCATCTAGCCAAACTGTACCCAGATTGGGTTTTTCTAGACCAGTGGCAATGTAAAAGGTTGTAGTTTTACCAGCACCATTAGGACCAAGCAACCCTACAACTTCCCCTTGGGCAACGGAAAGATTAACGCGACTGACAACACTGCGCCTGCCATAGGACTTATGGATATTATCTAATAGTATTTTCACGGATAGCACCTTGAATCAGTCATTAGTCAATAGTCCATAATCCTTATATCCTTAGTAATTGACCAATGACCAGTAAATGACCAGAAGTGGTTGCAGGCTATTCTATCAATTAAGATCTAGTTTTTAAGCCATAATGGCTGATGGTAGTGTTTTATGTAGTTAGGGAAGCCCTGGAGCAGGTGATGTGGTGCTGTCTGAGTCAGTAACGATGTAAATTGATTCTACCTGTTGGTTCTGTTGAGGCAGGGCTACAAAGCGTCCTTCATCAATCAAATAGGTAATGGTTTCACCCTGAATACTATTGCCCTCCTGCAACACAAAAACATTACCATTGAGAACCAGACGGCGCTCACGGCTGAAGTATTGGGCTTGGGCTGCAGTTGCTTGTATTTGGCGAGCGGGATAGTTAATTTGGACATTGCCACGGGCTGTGACTACGCCAGTTTTGGAGTTAGCTTCCTGGACATCAGAGCGAACCGTCAAGGCACTTCCATCAGCTGCTGATGGTTTATTTTGGGCTTTTGCTTGGGGGCTGTTCAGGAAAGTTGGTAATGCGATCGCACCTACCAAGGTAACTGGCAAGAATAATCTTAGACCTAGATTATGCCTTAATCGGTTAGTATATTTAAGGTCGGACTTCATGCTGTTGTGTGTGATGACTGATCTCGAATACCAATAAGCTGTTCTGCCTACTAGTTTAAGCAAATCCAGCCATAGCTTGGGAATGAAAATGGGCTTTTTGCTCTAAGGCACGTGTTTTAGTTTTGACGACTAGCCACCAACAAAGTTTCTCATCCTTTCAAAGCATGTGCTAACAACTAATGGTTAACAAGTTAATGGTTAACCATTAGTTGTTAACCATCAACTCCCTTGAGTTTTGGAAAACCCCTAACCCCTTCACCACTAACTACAACATCATTGCTGTCAGCCGCCTCTAACTGTCTAACAAAATCAGCAACTTGCTCTGAGCCAAAGTTTTGCAATGCCTGTAGGAGATTAACACTTTGAGATAGTAGCTCAGTGACATCAATCCCCCCATAGTCTGGTTGATAGTTACTGAGACGTCCGATCCCTTCACCGAGTAAAACCACTGCACCACGCCAGTTTAGATTACCTAGGTGGTAGCAGGCAACAGATATTTGTAAAATACCTTGATAAAATCGCTTTTGCGGCTCAACTGCTTCTATCCATAAAGCTTCAAGGGTGTCGTGACAAGCGTAAAACTCTTGCTGATTAAATTGATCGACACCCTGCCAAAATTCTTCAGGTAGTACTATGGCTGTCATGCCATGCTATCTCGCGCAGCTTTAATTTCGTCTAGGGAAATTTCTTGCTTATCACCGGCAAAATCGTTATCCGGAGTCAAAAATAACATACAGTGGCACTCCTTGCGTTCCCGCATGGGCACACAAGGGCAATTCCAGAAGGTAGCTTTCACCTCTGCTTCTTTGTCTTCATAATGGCGGCAAGGGCATAAGGGAGCACCGAGTTCTTCTTTGTGTTTGGCAAGTCCCTCAATCACCACAGCAGTTACGCTTGGGTCAACACAGAAGTAAGTGTCAGTGCGCTGAGCATAAGTCTGAGCAAAGTTTTGCATCGCCTCCAGTTTACTATCACTGGCTTGATTAGCTATTGGTGATGTAGTCATTTAGTAAAATTGAGTTGTGAAAGAGTTCTTAGAATTGTATCGTACTGTCTTACAGGTAAATCGGATATTTGTTGATCGTTGGGATAGCGATACATATGTTTAGGATAATTGTTCGATCGGTTGAATTGGTGCTAATAAATACCAAAACCCTATCGTTTACCCTAAATCAGAAGACCAGACTGCAAACAACACGACCATTAATACGTTCATAATTCGTTGCGTTCCACAGCTTATTGGCTATGGGATCGGTTGCTGTAACTGGGGTTTTAGGGGCTCAGTCGTATTAATTACAATTCCCACACTATTGCGTTTGAGTTGTGGGACTGGGTTTACCACGGATACATCTTTTGGCCAAAGTAAGCAACGACTTCCAGGGGGTAGGGAGTTAAGACTAACAGGATTTTGAGTCAGCCAGATCAAGGGTAGATAAGGAGGTAAATAGGGTTGCTCTTCAGCTTTCCCATCAACTCCGGCTTGGGTGGCAGCAAGGGCTTCTAACACTACTGAGTTACCGTGCAATAACCCTGTTCTCGGTGTCCATAATTTGACATTTGGCTGAGTCCGACAAGCATAGGAGTAAATAGAAGCAGCAGCAATAACGGCTTGTTCAAAGTCTTCCGGATGCCATTGACTGGAGCTATCGAGGCAGATGATAATTTCTTGAGAACCAGTCAATACTTCTAACTCCCGTACCAGTAATTCACCGTAACGAGCACTGGTGCGCCAGTGAATCAGACGGGTAGGGTCACCAACTCGGTAAGGTCGTAGTGCTTTGGTAAGGTCTTGGCTAAGTGATTGAGATTTGCGATCGCTTTGGACTTGCATACTGTCCTCTTTACCAATTTCATCCACTAGGGGACAGCGAGTAAGGGGAAGTACAGTGGGATAAACTACTGCCCTAGCGCTAACATATCGACGGCGACGGCACCAAAATAATCCCAAGGGTGTGGCAGTTCTCAATTGTACCTGGTGCCACCGATAGACTCCTCGTTTGGCGGTGGGATGGTAATAAACCCAGCGATGGACACTTTGGGCTGGAATGCTAGCTACTGGTGTTTTGGTCATTGCTCCGAGTTCTGGTGGGAGCATATCCTGAATTTGTAATAGGCTTTGAGGTCCGAGGGTGGGGTTTTCGATTTCTAGTTCAATGGTTAACTGGTCTCCCACACTGACCGGTGAGATCGGACGTCGGCGTACTGATAGATGGTTAAGCGATCGCACTGGCAAGATAACGGCAATTACCAGTAGGGCAAAAATAATCGCACTGATCACATAGAGCCATCCTGCCATTGTATTGGTGGCAGCGCCAAAGAAACAGATGGCAATACCTGCTAAAAGCAAACCTCCATAGGCGGGATTAACCCAGTTGGTTTCTAACCATTCGGTGGTTTGTTTAATAATGCTCATGACTTTTTACAGTTATTCAACCCTCAACTTGTTCTCGTACCTGTTCTACACTCAAGCTAAGGGCTTCTGCCACCTGTTCCACTGTTAGTCCCATCTTCAGGAAACGGGGCACAGCCTCGAAGATTGCCTGTTCAGCTTTTTGAGCTCGTGCATGTTCCACTTCAGCCCGCTCATTACCAATCAGCAATAGATTACCTTGGTTATCCCACCACCTTAACCAGAGTTGGTTTTGATTTTGATAGGTTTCCTGCCACAATCCCAATTCGATTCCTAATGGTTCAATGGGATAATGACCTCGCTCGTTGGGCTTCATTTTGTGATAGAAACCTTTAAGGAATTCATAGACCTCCAAGTTACCGGTTTTGATTTCATAGATGCCGTAATAGGCAATGCGTATAATCTGCTCATAAACCCAAAATTTGCCTGGTTTAGTGACTTTTCCTTGCTCACTTCGGGATAGAGGAGTTTGGTCTCGTTCTTCTTCCCCGTTCCCACTGGCAAATTCAAGAGCAATTAAAGGAGCGATATATTCTCGCCATATAACGTAGGAACGGCGAATTTCACCATCTAACTTAGGCGGAACGTTGGGAACATAAAACCAGTCAGGAGCTTCTGCTCCTTTTTCGGGTGGGTCAGTTTCTCGCCAATAGATACCACAGTCTTGTCCAATGGCATAGTGTCCATCGGGATGAATTTGCTGTAAAACTGGTCCAATGGAATCTGTAAGTAAGATGCTTTGGGGATGTTTATGAAAATTTTTGGCAAAACTTCCATCTGATTCTGGTAGTTGGGTGTGATCTGGGAAAGGAGGAGGTAAAACAACCGGGTCAATACTTTGAGTCATGGTTTCTTCATCGGCTCCTACTGGGGGTATAGATTTATTTTGGCAGAATTTTTAATGAGTCAGGACTTAATAAACTTTCCAATTATCTCCCTTAAAAATACCTACAAAATTTTGCGCCCAGTCAAAAGTCCCCGCACTTCCAACATGGCAGAATAAGTAGGCAAAATATGAAGGGTTTCATGATCTGGAGTTTGTTCCAAAGCGGTAGCGATCGCTTCTGCTAAATCTTCTTTAATAATCAATTCGCAATTAGTCTGGTCTTGATTCTGGTCTTGATTCTGGTCTTGATTCTGGTCTTGACTCTGGTCTTGATTCTGGCTGTATTCTAGACGGAGTGCCATATCATAAACGCGATCGCCACTGACTACCACAGTTCCCCCTGAGTTCACTAATTTTTCTGTATCCACATCCCAAATCCAAGACACATCTGTGCCATCAGGGGTTCGGTCATTGAGTACCACTAGCTTAGTGGATGCTCCACCTTGTTTTTGCAAGTCATTAACAGCTCGAATCGTTTCATTCATCCCTACTGGATTTTTGGATAACAGAATCCGAACCTGCTTCCCATCCACAACTAATTCTTCTGCTCGTCCAAAGGCAGCGCGGAAGGTTTTAATACTGTTGTAGATGGTATCCCGGTCAATTCCCATCTCTATGGCTAGTAATCCCGCTGCCAATGTATTGTATTTGTTATAGATACCAATTAATATTTGTGGCCACTGGCTACTATTGACTGCGAGTTGAGGTTTACTAAAGCCACATTGAGGACAGTGATAGTCTCCTAGATGGGACAGATAAACACCCTCATAGTCCAGGGGATGTCCACAACTGGGGCAGTAAATTGAGTCAACCGCATGGGGAATTTCATCAAGATAGAGATCTGGCTCACTTAACCCAAAGAAAAAGACTCTCTGGGGTAACTGTTGACCTAGGTAAGACAGGGTAGGGTCATCCCCGTTTAAAACCACAACGGTTTCCTGAGGTAACGGAGCGATCGCATTTTGCCAGCGACGGCTAATCGTATCCACTTCCCCATAACGATCGAGCTGGTCACGAAACAGGTTTAAGCCCAAAATGAACTTAGGCTGACAATCAAGCAATACCAAGGGCAGCACATTTTCATCCACTTCCAAAAGGGCGTAATCAGCATCCAACTGACCAATGCCATTGGTATGAACTAGGAGTGCTGTCACTAAGCCATTAATCAAATTTGCCCCAGTGCCATTGTGAGCCACTCGCCAACCTTGGCTCTCAAGGATAGTGCACAGGAGTAAAGAGGTGGTAGTTTTACCGTTAGTACCAACAATTAGAATGACACCTTGTCTGACCTGAGCTAATAGTAACGGCAGGACTTGAGGCTGGAGACGACGGGCAATTGCTCCAGGCAGAACACTTGCTGCCCCTAGGTTTAATAACCGAACCAGAGCGGTGACGGTTTTGGCAATGCCTACGGATAACCCTAATCGTAATCTATCGATAATTGATCTAGTCACGGGATGAAAGCTAAAAGTTGTTCGTGGATGAAAGAGTCGGAACAGAAGATGAACGAATCAGAATCGAAATTTCCGATGAAAGCTAAAACCTACCATTGATTAAGAGGATAATTAGGGAAGATTTCACGCCCACCACAGCGCAAGTCCTTCACTTTGTCCTTCATACAATAGTGCTACATCGTTCATCTTTGATACTTAATAGGCAATGCTACCAGTTCAAGAAGCAGAGTCAATCATTCTCAATTTGGTTCAACCCTTTGACCCACGGCTGGAAACACAGGTGGTAGAGCTATCCGCTGCTACTAATAGAATTCTGGCAGCAACAGTGACCAGTAACTTAGATTTTCCGCACTGGGATAATTCAGCCATGGATGGGTATGCCGTGCGTTATAGCGATGTCCAATCCTGCAATCGCGAACAACCAGTAGTTTTAACTATTGTCGAAGAAATCCCTGCTGGATATCAACCCCAATGTGAAGTCAAACCGGGACAAGCGTCACGGATTTTTACTGGAGGTTGTATGCCAAAAGGAGCTGATACGGTGGTGATGCAAGAAAACACCAAGCTCCAGGACAATCAGGTGATGATTTTGGAGGCTCCCCAACCCCAAGCCTTTGTCCGTCATCGGGCATCTTTTTACCAAGCCCAAACCAGTCTTATGAAACCAGGAATTAGGCTTGGTGCTCCAGAAATTGCCGTCTTAGCTGCAGCTCAGTGTAACCAACTGACAGTGTATCGGCGTCCTCGGGTGGCAATTTTTTCCACTGGCAACGAGCTAGTAACCCCTGACCAACCCCTAAAACCTGGTCAAATTGTGGATTCTAATCAGTATGCCTTGGGTACCTTTGTCTCCCTCTTGGGGGGAGTACCCATACCTATGGGGATTGTGCGCGATCAGCCAGACGATCTAAAAAATGCGATCGCAAACGCTATATCCGAAGCAGATATGGTTCTATCTACTGGCGGTGTATCAGTGGGGGATTATGACTATGTAGACAAAATCTTAGCCCAGCTCGGAGCAGAGATTCACATCCACTCCGTTGCGGTTAAACCCGGTAAACCCCTAACTGTTGCTACTTTTACCTCCCCCTTGCCTAATTCCCCAGAAGACAGTGACCTTTCTAGTACTCCCTCGTGTTTAAAACGTCCAGTACTGTACTTTGGTCTACCTGGGAATCCCGTTTCAGCACTAGTCAGTTGTTGGCGGTTTGTTAAACCAGCACTGTTAAAACTATCTGGTTTACCGGAGGAAGTCTCCAAACCAGTTTTTGTCAAAGCGATCGCATGTAATGACTTACATGCCGGTGGAGGCCGGGAAACTTATCTGTGGGGACAACTGTGTTTAGATGCAGCTGGTAACCACGAATTTCATCTGGCCAGCGGTAGTCATAGTTCTGGTAATTTGATTAATCTTGCTTATACCAATGGTCTAGCGGTGGTGCCAATCGGTAAAACCTTGATTCGGGCTGGTGAATCGGTATTAGTTTTACAGGTAGGCTAGGGCACAATAATATCAAATCCGGTTGAATAACCTACTTCCTGGTGAGGGGAGCTTCGGGTGCAGGGGAGCTTCGGGTGCAGGGGAAGAAAGATAATGTTCTGGATATCGTAAATGTGGGCAATTATCCCGATTTGATCTAAAAGGTAAAAGCCATGCAAGCAAGGAGCTTTGATTTATCACCAGAAACCGGGTTTTAAGGGTCTTGGTGGGTAATTGATGTTGCCTAACGCTTTGTTGTCACCCCTTGCTCGCCACACCCGGTTAACCGGTCACCCACCCCATAACCCTATACCATGGCAAAAGCCGGATTTTTGGTTTCACTGGGTAAGTCTTAAAATAGATAAAGTAGTCTTGGAAACCAGGTTACTGGTCAGTAGCGCCTATCGATACTATCTACGGTAATCTTCAAGGTCTTAAGCCTAGCCAGCTCAAGCAACTAAAACGGCTGTATCACCAACGCTTACCCAGCGATAACTTGACTACGCCGGAGTTTGCTCAACGTGTTGCAGCCATTAGCACAGACATTCAACAGCCCCTATGCACCTACATCAATCGCCGGGGACAAGTGATTCGTGTGGCTGTAGGTACCCCTACTCAGACCAAAATTCCTCCCCTGGAATTGCCCCGTTACGGTGCTGAACGATTGTGCGGGATTCGCTGTATCGCCACTCAGCTCAAATCAGAAATCCCCAGAGAATCTACCCTCACGGCTATGGCAATTCAGCGATTGGATGCATTGGTGGTACTTACGATTACTGGCTCAGGTATGATAAGGCGGGGTGGTGGAGCAACAGGTTATATCAAAGAAACCTATCTCGCACATTTACTCCCTCCTAGTAACTCAGAAGGAAACAATCAGGTAGACTCTCAACTCCTAAATTGGAGTGTATCATCACCCATGAGTCTGGATATTCTGACCAAGCAGGATTTCCAGGAATTGGTCGAAGAGCTAGAAGCTGAGTTTCGAAGGCAATTTGTGGCTCAGCAAGTCGATGTTGACCAAGATAGGGTGCTGATTATAGGATTAATGACTGAAAAAATCAGCCCAGAGCGATTTGAAGATGGCTTAGCAGAAATTGGGCGGTTGGTGGAAACCGCTGGTGGAGAAGTATTAGGGGTAATCCAGCAAAAGCGATCGCATCCCCATCCCCAAACAGTAGTTGGTAGCGGTAAGGTAGAGGAAATTGCCCTGACTACCCAAACTCTAGCCGCTAATCTGGTAGTATTTGACCGCGACCTATCACCAGCACAAGCTCGCAACCTAGAATCCCAAATTGGTGTTCGGGTTGTAGACCGTACTGAAGTGATTCTCGATATTTTCGCCCAACGAGCTCAATCCCGTGCTGGTAAATTGCAGGTGGAACTGGCACAACTAGAATATATGTTGCCTCGCCTTACTGGTCGGGGTCAGGCGATGTCCCGGTTAGGGGGTGGTATTGGTACTCGTGGTCCGGGTGAAACCAAACTGGAAACCGAACGCCGCTCCATTCAGCGTCGAATTACCCGACTTCAACAAGAAGTAAACCAATTACAGGCTCATCGGTCAAGGTTAAGGCAGCGGCGTCAGCAACAGGACGTTCCGACAGTGGCGGTCGTTGGTTATACAAATGCCGGCAAATCTACCCTGTTGAATACCCTAACCAATGCTGAGGTTTATACCGCTGACCAGTTATTTGCTACCCTTGATCCCACTACCCGACGCTTACCTATTATTGACTCAGTAACGGGTAAATCTAGCGCTATGCTATTGATCGATACAGTAGGGTTTATTCACGAGTTACCCCCACCCTTAGTAGATTCATTTCGGGCTACCCTCGAAGAAGTAACAGAAGCAGATGCTTTGCTGCATTTAGTGGATTTATCCCATTCAGCTTGGGCTAGTCATATTCGTTCTGTAATGGGCATTCTGAGGGATATGCCTATTACACCAGGACCGATTTTAGTAGTTTTTAATAAAATCGACCAAGTAGATAGTGATACCCTAGCGTTAGCGAAAGAAGAATTTCCTCAAGGAGTTTTTATTTCTGCTAGTAAACGTCTTGGACTAGAGACATTGCGTCAGAAACTAGTTGAGTTAGTTCACTATGCGATCGCAACTCAATAAACTGACTCAGGGTCATGAAAAACTAACCAAAATCGGGATTTAGCTACTTTTAAATAAGTAGTATTATTGCAGTTTTATTTCTTGCTATAGCAGTCCTATATGATTCGTGAAATATATTGGCCAAAGTGTTCGCGATAGCGTCGGCCTCGCCGAATCGCTAAAACCCTTGCCCAGCAATAATCCCAGATTTTGCTGATTTTACAAATGATTTAGGATTGCTATAGGAGTGGATTTTACTAACGTCTCTAACTACTTCTAAAAGAGTACCACTATGGGACAAAGACTTAATCAAATGGATTAGCTTCATAAAAAATTCACATCTGTAAGCTAATAGATAGGGATAATTTAATTGTTAAAACCAAAACCAACTTCAAAGTTTGATGCTTCGTTCTGGGGACGCCGATATCCTAAATTTCCTTGAACAAATCCAGTTGGCTCGCAACGTACCCATTGGCTTAAGGTGCTATCGTCTGCGAACTATGTGTATGCATTTTGGACGCTGGTTAAACTTAGAGCCAGAAGCAATGCGTCAGCTGGTTTTTTTGTGCTATTGCCACGGTTTAGGTAAAATTAGCATTCCCGATCATATCCTGTTCAAAACAGGACCGCTGACAGAAAAGGAGTGGACAAAAGTTAAGGAGTATCCTGAAGTTTCAGAACTGATTTGTAACCAGTATCCGCTCCTGAAGGAGTTTGCATTCTTAGTGCGTACCCACCAAGAGAGGCTGAATGGCACTGGTTATCCGGATGGGTTGCGTGGTGAGAAAATTCCTTACATTGTTCAGGTCTTTCAGCTGGTGAATGCGGCAGATGCTATCATCAGCAAGCGCCTATATCGTAACCGTAGTGACCCCCCAGGTATTCGTCCCTACTGGAAACAGGCTGTAGCAGAAATTACTAAAGAAATAAAAGTTGGTGCAAGAGATCCAGAACTCTGTGAAAAGTTTTTTCGTTTTCTTGAACTGTACTATCGAGGCGGTGGTTGAAGGCTAAAACTTGAAGTTGAAAGACTGAAGGCTTAACATTGAAGTTCAAAAGTTAAAATTTGCATAAAAAAATAGTTGACTAGTTAGTTTCACCTTTTTCTTTCTTCAGCTATCGCCGACGGGTCTTACAAAAACCCAAGCATCTCATCAATACCTGCTTTAATGGTTATAGAAATCCGCTGACTAAAGTTGTAGCAGTATGGGTAATTTTTACCTTATTTTTGAGGATTAAACGGTCACTTGTATTTATGTATAAAAGCAGTAAATTTACTCATTTTTCAATATAAATTAAGGTAAATTTTCCAAAACTTTATCCTTAATCCTTCATCTTTTATCCTTGATAAAACCCTACAAGGAAAGCCTAGGGTGAACATCCTTCATCTTGACCCAGTTTCAACTGCTGCAAGTGATACACCCTAGCAGTATCAGTGAGGTTATATTGCAAAGGGGTGATGCTAATGTAGTTGTCGCGAATTGCCTGAACATCAGTAGGGATATCTTGAGGTAAGTGAATATGATCGGGTTGTTCAATATCCTCAATAACTTCACCAGCTAACCAGTAATAGATTTTACCTCGGGGATCAACTCGTTTCTCAAAATTCTCGATATAACGACGAACCCCTTGACGGGTTATAGCAATACCAGCTATGTCTGAGACCTTAACAGGTGGCACGTTGACATTGAGCAATGTTGTTTTTGGTAAAGGTTGCTCTGACAGCTGATTTAGGAGAGTTTTCGCAAATGAAGCCGCTACTTGAAACTCCTTTGAGGTGTAGGTGGCTAGACTGAAGGCAATGCTGGGAATCCCTCCGATTAACCCTTCCATAGCGGCTGAGACAGTGCCAGAGTAGAGGACATCAGTACCCAGGTTAGAACCATGGTTAATCCCAGAAAGCACTAAATCTGGTGCGCTATCCATTAATGCCCACAAAGCCAGCTTTACACAGTCTGAAGGGGTTCCAGAACAAGACCAAGCAGTAACCTTGGGATGGAAGATGTTATCTATAACTTCAGCACGGATGGGCTCATGAAGGGTCAAACCGTGACCAGTTGCTGAGCGCTCTCGGTCAGGACATACTACGGTAACATTGTGCCCCGCTTCAGCGAGGGTGTTGGCAAGGGTACGTACACCAAGGGCGAAGATACCATCATCGTTGCTGATCAGCAATTTCATAGGATATGAGGCTACAGCTAAAGATAAAAGTCGCTGTTCGATTCTAATCTGAAATTGATATATTCTAAGACCATCTACCCCACTCACCTGACCATTTTTTCAGTAAAATGAAACAGTCCTGCATAAATGACAGGGGTTTCCGGTTCTTCTCTTACTAACCTAAAATTACTGATGACAAGCCTCAACGAGATTGAGACCCAACTAGCTACACTCAAAGAAGAAGCAACCATTGCGATCGCTTCTACTGATACCTTGGAACAATTGGAACAGTTGCGCATTAATTACCTAGGCAAGAAAGGGCAACTGTCTCAGATATTGCGGGGAATGGGTAAGTTAGCACCAGCAGACCGACCTAAGATTGGTGCGATCGCAAATGTTGTCAAAGAAACCCTCCAGCATAACCTAGAGCAGAGGCTCCAAGACCTGAAAGCAGCTGAAATTCAGGCAAAATTGCGCTCAGAAACCCTGGATGTGACTATGCCAGGGGTATATCGTCCCCAAGGTCGCATTCACCCTCTCAATAGCACCATTGATCGGGCATTAGATATTTTTGTTGGTTTAGGCTACACCATTGCTACTGGCCCAGAGATGGAGACAGATTACTATAACTTTGAGGCCCTTAATACTCCCCCTGACCATCCGGCGCGGGATATGCAAGATACCTTCTACTTGCCGGATGGTAATTTGCTGCGTACCCATACCTCTTCGGTACAGATTCGCTACATGGAAAACCATGAGCCACCGATTCGGATTGTGGCACCTGGTCGAGTTTATCGACGGGATACGGTAGATGCTACCCACTCGGCAGTGTTCCATCAGATAGAACTGTTGGCAGTGGATGAAGGGATAACCTTTACCGACCTCAAAGGTACCCTTAGGGAATTTTTGGAGGCAATGTTTGGGGAAGAGTTAGAAGTGCGTTTCCGTGCCAGTTATTTTCCTTTCACTGAACCTTCAGCAGAGGTGGATGTGCAGTGGAAGGGGAAATGGTTAGAAGTGATGGGTTGCGGGATGGTTGACCCCAATGTACTCAAGGCTGTAGGCTATGATCCTGAAATTTATACAGGTTTTGCTGCTGGTTTTGGAGTAGAACGTTTTGCCATGGTCCTGCACCAGATTGATGATATTCGTCGCTTGTACAACAGTGATCTGCGCTTTTTGAAGCAGTTTTAGTGTTGATTAGCGTTACTGGTAGATTCGACGAAACTATAAATTATTAATCAAAACAAACCATGACAAAGTAAACCAAAATTATCCAAAGGATAAGTTTGCTATATAGCGTTGCTTATCCTTCTGATATCGCCACGAAACTGATTCTGGGTCTTTATCCTGACTCCACTGCTTAAAATCAGGTTGATCTCTTAATTCTTGGAGTGTTGCTGGTGCTACTCCTAATCGTTGAGCTAAGTCTTGTTCACTTAGTCCTTGAAAAAATTCGCTAAGAGAATTAAATTCTGGTGAGCTCATGCCAAAACATTAAATTCCAACACATTAGAGGTTAGCTGAAAAATCAAAAATAATGCCGTACCCAAATTAAAACAGAAAAAAGCTCTCGTTATCTGCTAGATTTTACCTGTTAACTGGGTTTTTAACCAAAACTCCTGGTTCTTTCTGAATCGGTAAAGCGTCTAATACATCAGTTTGAGCGCAATACTTTAAATCTTCATGACCATTCAGCCGCAGCAGGCGTTTTCCGTGACTAGCGTGATAGAACATCTCTAGTAATTTATCTTGCCACTGGGAGTAAAGTGCGATCGCACCAATTACTTCATCATTACCAGCAATGTCATCCACTGAGTCTCCGGTTTCTTCCATAAGTCTTTGACTAATCGCCCCAGCACAAACCGTGTCTTCTAGGGAGTAGGCTCCTTCCCAACCTGACCCCACTAGCCAAATACTATCTGGTTTGTGGGTCAGTAAATACTCCACCGCTGCCACACGATTCACTAAGGCGGCGGCTAGGACTACCGGGGAATTTTGGACACGCTGTAAGGCACGGGTACCGTTGGTGGTACTGATGAATAGTCTCCTGCCCTGTACTCGCTCAGGTGTGCAAATCAAGGGCGAGTTACCCAGATCACAGCCCTCTACCATTTTACCACCCCTTTCCCCAGCTCTTAGCCGTTTGTCAGTGGGCCATTGTTCACTGATTTCCATTAACTGGTCAATATCACTGAACACTTGAACGGCTTCAGCACCAGCATTCAAAGCTGTAGCCATGGTAGTCGTGGCTCGCAGGACATCAATTGCGATCGCACAGTCTGGCAAGGTGTCTGTGGGAGTTTCTTCCGGGGTGTGGTAGATAGATAGCTTCACGGCTTGGATATAGTTGTTTTTTGGACTGCTGAAATTTTCGTTGACATAACCAGCCTCATTAATCTTGAAGATTAAACCAGTCAGCCTAATGGCATCCCAATTTATCGGGCACGACAGCCACAAATTATAGTATATTAGTTAGTCGGTTAAATCAAGGTGCCTCTTCGTTAAAGCCTGGTAATTCCCGGCAATTTCCCGGATTACAACCGCGAAGATGCAGACTCAGGATTGATTTCCTACGTTGGTTTGGTCAGGATCCCCGGGGGTGACCTCCAGCTCCCGGCTCTATCGCTAGCTACTAAGGAAAGGCAAAATGTGTGGTTAGCCTAACAAGCCATTATAACATTGTCGTTCGCGTAGCGGGACGAAGTCCGGAACACATTACCAAATTGAGATGCACTAAAAATGCCAAATTATGTATTTGTTATTGACACAAACAAACAACCACTAAACCCAATTTACCCGAAGAAAGCACGCCGGTTGTTAGACAAAGGTAAAGCTGCGGTTTTCAGGATGTATCCTTTCACGATCATCTTAAAGACTGCGATTCGGCAAAGCCGACGCTGCGCGAACGATAATCCAGTTATCTCATCTTGTCAAATAAAGATTGACCCTGGTAGTAAGGTAACTGGATTTGCCCTAGTTCAAAACAACCAAGTTATTTAGGGTATGGAATTAGAACACAGAGGAGGATTAATCAAGAAAAAACTAGAGTCTAGAAGAGCTGCAAGACGTGGAAGACGTAACCGTCATACCCGATACATAAAGCCACGATTTCTTAACCGTAGATGTCCAGAGGGATGGCTTTCACCTAGCCTAGAGCACAGGGTGTTGACTATTGAAACTTGGGTAAAACGACTAATTAAATTTTGTCCTGTCAATGAGATTTGGGTCGAAAAAGTCAAGTTTGACACCCAAAAGATGCAAAATCCTGAAATCAATGGCACTGAGTACCAGCAAGGGGAACTAGCTGGTTATGAAGTTAGGGAGTACTTACTTGAAAAATGGGGGAGATAATGCACTTATTGTGGTAAGCAGTCCGGTAGTGATAAATAAGTAGTGATAGAATATTATATTGACCTTAAATAATGCATTTTTTTATGTAAAAATAGTAATTTTGATATCATTAATTAGTAGCTTTTATTGTTTAAATAATAAATCTTAATTAAAAAATCTTTAAAAAACTGCTAAACTTTTGTTATAAAAAACGTTATCAAGTTATCAATACACCATCGTAAGAATGAATACAGTCTCAGATTTAATAACGCGACCCAATTGCCCTTACTGCAATTGTGAGCGAACAGTGAAAAAGCGATGCAGAGGTGCGACCCGTGGCGAATTTAATTACGGGTCAAACGCACCATTACGGTCTTGGGGAGCCAGTGCGGTCTTGGGGGTTCCCCCCATGAGCAACTGGCGTGGTTTCCCCCATGAGCGACTGCATCAAGACATGGAAGCACTCATAATAAAAAGCAAAAATATCTCTGTTTCTCTTGGTGCGCATTCACGCTTTTCGGGGAACCCGACCGGGGTCGCACCGCAAAAACTGTAAGAGACAGTTTGTAAAAAATCCGACAAAAAAAACGATATCCTTGTCGATCAAAAAGAGAATCGATTACCTATTACTTGAGAAAATATATGCAAGCCGGTATTGCTCGAACAGTTGGAGTTTCAAAAACATGGCTCCAGAATTATGTTAATAAGAAATATGCGGAAACCCCCCGAAAAATAAAGGTTTCAGAAAAACCGTGCATGTAAGATGTCCATTCTCTTGGTGCGCGTTCCCTAGGTCGGGTTTCCCGACCGGGGTCGCACCGCTGAATGTGATGAAATGTGGTCTTTTGTTAAAGCGATGCAGCGCGGTCTTGGGGGTTCCCCCGGAGACGAAACCTGATTACGTTGAGCCTTTATGGTTGGTAGGTTATGCAAAAAAGGGTTAAAACTTGAGGCGCGACCCCGTAATTTAATTCTTCAAGCGGAAAGCGCGCCTCCATTGATTAAGGCGAGCCTGTCTTACGGTAACTTCAAACCATGAGCGACTGCATCAAGACAAAAAAAGATAATAAACAATGGATTTGGTTGGCCATTGGCCGTTGGCCACGCTACGCGAACGATGGCCGTTGGCCACGCTACGCGAACAAGAAACTAAAGAAATTGTTGGATTTTATCTTGGAGATCGTAGTCGAGAATCAGCAATCAAGGATGTTTGTCTAGAATTAGTAACCGAATTAATGAAATTAAATCCTAATAAGCGAAAGTATTATCAACGAGGTCTAAGGGCTAGATTACTTATAGAGTCTGCGTTTTAGCTTATTTCGTCGCCCCCTCAGCTATTAACGATGCAGGTTGGTATCAGTTTAGGAAATGGTTAGAGCATTTTGGCAAGAAGTTTGGTAGAGTCACGGTTGCAGTGAATCCTGCCTATACGAGTCAAAATTGCTCAGAATGCGGCGAGGTAGTCAAGAAGTCGCTATCAACTAGGACTCACGTCTGCAAATGTGGTTGTAAATTAGACCGAGACCACAACGCCGCAGTCAACATCCTGAAAAAAGCCTTGGGTACGGTGGGGCACACCGGAACCTGGATCATCGATCCGAACACTTCGGGAGATTTAACCTCTACTGTTCTTGGTTCCGGCCAGGTTCAGCAAGTCGAATCGTTGAGCGAAGAATCCCCGCTTCAATAGGCGCGGGGAGTGTCAATTGACTCGCTCATTAACCGGAAAGCGGTCAAGTAACTGAGCAGCACGAATCGCATTAGCTTTTAAAGACTCTGGTAGAGGCAACACATGGGGAATTTGGGATAATATATCTAAGGTTCGACGTAAGATTCGCACCACATCCCCTTCATCTAAACTGCTATTTCCGCATAGCTCCCGCCAGGATTTGCCTAATGACCACTGTTCTATTAGACCAATTAACCTATCCTCTGACCAAACCGGTAAGGCGACATGATATCGACGCTGTAGCTGAAATACTTGACGCCGAATCCTCCTGAGGTTTCCCAATGCTTCTAGCACTTCCTCACTTGGTTTATAGTTTGTCCAACTATCCGGTCTAGGGGTTTCGGTAACTATAGCAGAGCAAGCTGCTGCCAGTTGGTGGGGGTCTAAGTCATCTAATTCTCCCGACAGCATGGCTAAAGCTAGCCACAACTCATTTTCTCCCCGAACCGAAGCAGCCACTTGCCCCAGAACAGTGGGAGTTAAGTCCTCCAAAGAGCCAGATTCCTTTAAAATTTCAATCAGGTTCAGAAATTCGTGCCAATGCTGAGCCTGGTATTCTCGGAATTTAGTTTGACGTTGGTTAATTTGCTCCTGCAAAAACAACCGTTTTTTGTGGCGTTTGATCAGTTGAGAGGGATTACCCCACTGACGAAGAGCATGGGTTTCCATTTGACCCTCTAGATCAGCAACAACACCTTGTTGCTCCCTCACTTCTGGAGCAACCCAGAGTTGAGCAATAGTGGGGACTTGGTTAGCCAAGGCTTCAGTATCTTCATTTCCGCCTTTGACTTGACCTGGCTTAATCTCAAGTCCCTCTAGAGGCTGGAGAGTTCCAATATCAAGGTATCGAAGAGTGATAATGTCAGAGGATTCACCTTGAGTTGAGCCGGTTGAGTAATCTTCCGTAGAGCCATTGGATACTTGGTCATCGGCCACTTCAGGAAAGCCATCTAACCCCATCACATCAGCAGTTGTTGCCACATACCATCGGTTAGCAGCACTTAAGCACACCAGATAGGGGAATTGACCGGAACCCTTTTGTTTAGACACTAAAACAGCTGGAACAGGAGAAGACACTGGCACATGCTTGCCCTTGAGATAGAGAATGGCTCCCGATTCCACCTGTTGTAACACTTGGGATACGGCTTTAGAAACAGATACCTCTGCTTGGTGTTGCAGGTCTTTAAGAATGCGGCGCTCTACTTTCAGGTGTTCCTTCAGTTTTTGATAGCCTTCCATTACTGCCACATCTACCGGTGCCAGTTGAAAATCAATTCTGGTCAGTTCCGCAGTCAGTTCAGTAATTGCCTGTTGTTGAGGTTTTAGGTACAAAGTAGCTAGGTACTGAGCAAAGCTGCGTTCAACTAACTCCTTGGCTTGAGGCAGAGAGTGAGTTTGCAACAAATTCAGTACCATACCATAGGTAGGGGTAAACTGACTAACTAGGGGATCAGCACCAGCAGTTGCTAGATAAGCCGCCTCCTTAGCCCCTTCAAAGGGGGTTTGCACGGTCACCACATAGCCATTGGTATCCATCCCTCGCCGTCCTGCTCGTCCAGCCATCTGCAAAAATTCAGAGGCAGTGAGTAGCCGGTGTCCTCGGTCAGTACGCTTAGATAGACTGGAAATAACCGTGGTACGAGCAGGCATATTAATTCCTGCTGCTAGGGTTTCTGTCGCAAATACCACCTTCACTAGTCCTTGTTGGAATAGTTCTTCTACTAGACCTTTCCAAGCAGGTAAAATTCCAGCATGATGGGCAGCTATACCTCGGTAGAGGGGGTCAATTTGTTTGGTTCGAGCTGCTTCTGGATTCTTAGTGATAAATTCATCAATCCGTTTCTTGAGTCGAGCTGCTTCTTGTTCATTGACCAGGGATATTGGACCCATCTCATCTACTGCCTTATCACAGCCTCGGCGGCTAAAGATAAAGTAAATAGCTGGTAACATCTCCCGTTTTTTTAGTTTGCTCACCACAGAGCTAATGCTGGGGCCCTCCGGACGTCCATGTTTGTCCTTGCTTTTAGGACGCCTGGTTTTGAGGGAGTTGTTAATCTTGGTTTGGTCGTCATTCAGCAGGGAGACAATTCCCTTGGGATGGGCAAAGTAAAACTCTAGGGGAACAGGTCGGAAGTCAGAGTAAATTAGCTGAGTGGAGCCATGAACTTGATTGAGCCAGTCGGTCAGCTGGTCAGAATTGGCAACAGTGGCAGAGAGGGCAACAATTTGGATATCTGGCGGACAATAGATAATTGATTCTTCCCAAACCGTGCCTCGTTGTCGGTCATTCATGTAGTGACATTCGTCTAGGATGACCGCCTCAACCCCTAGCATAGAGGCTCCCACTTGACCAATTGGGGTACCATAGAGCATATTACGGAAGATTTCCGTAGTCATCACTAAGACAGAAGCTTCCCGGTTGACCGAGGAATCACCGGTAACTAGACCGACTTTGTCTGCGCCAAATTTTGCCCGAAAATCCCTTAGTTTCTGGTTGGAGAGCGCTTTGAGGGGGGTGGTGTAGAAAACACGTCCCCCTTGAGACAAAGCACGATAAATGGTATATTCTCCAATCAGGGTTTTCCCAGAACCAGTCGGAGCACAGACAACTACTGACTGACTATGATTGAGAGCCTCAATTGCCTGTTTTTGGAACTCATCGAGTTCAAAGGGAAATAGGTTGTTCGGGTCAAGGTCTACTGATGAAGTAGCAATATTCACACAAGGTTTTTCCAATAAGGTATATGATCGTTAGGTGTTGCTTGTAATTACGTAGTCCATTGGTTGTATATCTTGATTGTATGTTAGTTAATTAATTGAGAGGGTGTACACCATTTTACTCAAGATACCCCTGGTGTATTTATAGGTAGTTGTTTACTATAACAAAGGGCGAGACAAACTTGAAGTGTTGTAGAACAAGGGTTTGAGGCTATTCCCAAAAACTATTCCGATCGGGGATTATCCATAGAAATCCGTATCCTACTCTACTTGTAAGTCTTCCTCCTGTTCTATCAAGATAACGTCCAAACCTTCATGACCATTGATATTCAGGGTTAGTAAACAGCTAGATAAAATGTCGCAGAGTCTACCAAAAACTCTTATTATTTGTTAGACTTAAATTAGGGTAACACCGACAGGGATTATTATGTAACTTAAATTAAAGCCGAAAACCAAGGCTTTAATAGTTGCGGTTACATCCCGGTGTTAAACTTTTTTGACATTTTTATGGCGCTCGCGGGATATTCCCGAGAGCTTTGGGAGATACCCCCTGGATGCTATTGCATCTTGCATTGGCGAGCCTTGGTCTATCTTGGTAGACTTTGGTAGCTAAAAAGTATCGGTTCAGGTATTTGTGGGGACTGTGGTTGTACCGGAACCCTGGCCACTGGACGGCTGGTACACTGGGGCTTTGCTGTGTTCGGTAGAGTTGTTGCTGACCGGGTCTCGATACTATTCCCTGGATCATCAAGAGAACGCACTACCACAGTCACAGCTGGTTCCGAGGTACCGTAGTCTGGGTGAGTTGCGATCGCACTCAGGTAATCCCCAGGCTGGACATTACTAAGACTAATCCCAAACTTCCCATCTTGATCTGCTTCAGTGCTAGCAATCTTCCTACTCAAGGCACCATAACCAGGGGTTTTTGGAGAAACCTGCTCGACAAGATAGATATCTACCTCAGAACCAGGGTCAGCTAACCCATCCAAACTCACCTGACCATCCCGTTGAAAAAACTCTACCGCTAACCACCGAGGTGTATTCACAGCATTATTGCCAGTGTCTCGCCTACGGTTAGGAGAGTCTCGCTTGGGGTTTGGTCCATCACCCACTTGATAATGCCTTGCTCCGGTGTGGTTTCTAGTTACTAGGTCAATGCTCAGCCCTTCTAGAGCCGCAAATTGATTATCTTGGATGATATTGCGATCGCTTTCTGGATAAGCAGCAACCACCACTCCTGGTCCTGCTTGGTGAGTGATTTGGTTACCAATGACTTGATGGTCATCTCCCATCAAATATATGGCAGCCCGACGTAAACGGTGTCCATTATACTTAATTTGGTTATTCCGAATGCTGACAGCACCCATAGGTTTAAATAGGTACACAGCGCTGCCGTCGTTGCCGCAAATTAAGTTAGAGTCAATAGTGGTGTTGTCGATAGTACCATCTAGACGAATAGCATCTGGCATCCCAGCCATCCCGTTACCAACGATGATATTCTCGGTAATCGTTAGATCCCTCGCCTGCTTGGAGGTAATAATCCCGCTACCGTCGTGATAAGCAATTCGATTACGCCGGATCGTAACTCCTGTCCCGTTAAACACCCATACCCCAAAAGCTGACATGGTTGATGGCATACTCTCATCGGGGGGTATACCTAGCCAAGTGTTTTCTATAATCACCGATTGGGGAGGTTTGTCGGCAGCAAACTGACTCTTGTAAAATTTACTGTCGTAGTCGGGTGGCAGCCGATGGGAAATCAATATGTCTGCTGGTGTTGAGATGACAGTTGCTTGGTGCTCACCGTTAAATCCATATATACTTAAACCTTTTATAATAACATCATCATTAATAATTGTCAAACCTTGAAAAATTTCTACTGTTTCCGCTGGAGTAATTGCCACCAATGGAATCGGGATTTCAATCTCAGCAGTAGCTGATTGATCTCGGTTATAGCCAGGTTGGGTAGTGCCATCTACGATTACTCCAGCAGTCGCGATGGGCGGCAAGTGTTCTACCAAACGAATAGTGGTTTGCTGGCCAGGTAAATTAAACTCTATTTTTGACCGTGCTGGGGAACTTAGGGATTCTACTTGAGCTTTTTCTGTGGGACTAAGTTGGTCTAGGGTTAATGTGCCGTTGATCAGGTTAATAGCTTCCCTCAGGGTTAAGTTATTGTCTGGTTTTACTGAACCATCTTGGTTGCTATTGACGACTACTTTTAGGGGTGATGGTTTTGGTTGGGCTAGGGCTGGCTTAATCAAGGCAAAAGGCAAAAGGCAAAAGGCAAAAGGCAAAAGGCAAACGGTAACAGTATGGATGAACTCTTTTGAGTCTAGGGTTGATAATAAACTAGGTATATACTGGTTTGTTTTGATAAGTCTAGGGTTTTCTTTTTTATTAATACAACCTGAAATTAAACTAGAATAGTAAGGATTTTTTTTTGAGAGTTTGAGGTAGACTTCTGACTTTAAATCCGAAGTAATTATATTTGGAGTCATAGCTGCTTCCTTTTAAAGATGAATATACTGATAAATAGTAATTTTTTACTGGTTTATGGTCTGACACCATTTATAGTTAAAGATAAACTAGATATTTCTGGTAATTAATAATAGTAAAAAACTCATTAATTGGTTGTTATACTCAAATCACCAATCATCAATTACCGGAACACACTATTTTTTTCTATTCTTATTGCTTGTGTGTTGTCGTCTTCGGATTTGTCGTTAGAAAGGGGTTTGCTGTTGTCTTCTAGCCCTTCTTCAACCACAGGTTGGTTAGTTTTCTTGGGATTGTCTTGGTTTTGGTTATCTTCAACAATGGATTCAGTTTGAGATTCCTGCTGCTGGGGTGGTGCTACCTTTTGATTGCCAAAGCCGCCAAATAGATTACCAATCAGCCCATCAAGTTTGACAGTAAGTCCTAAATACGGACCACTGGCGGAACGAGAGCCACGGAAGTCGTAGTCGTCAATATTACCAAAAGCGTATCCAGCCGCAAGGCGCAGACTCGGACTCAGGTAGTAGCCAGTTTCAATCAGGAAGCCATTTTCAAAGTAGTCTGCTGAAGGTTGAGAGATAAAGCGACCTTCACCGACTATATCCCAGTTGTAGCCTAAACGATAGGATGCTCTGAGTTGACCGAGATGAATGGTGCTATCTCCGATTAAATCATTGGATAAATAGGATTTACTATAACGCAAAGCATATTTACCGTAGAATTCCCATCGCCAGTTGGGAGCATATATCATTTCGCCGGAAAATAGATGTTCGTTATAACCACTACCACTGCCCAATAAAATCGTGTCGGGAATAGTAGCGGGATTCTGGCGAAATTCATAGCGCATTAAAGCGTTAAAGTTATCGCTCTCGGGATTGCGGTAAGCAACACCTACCCTGAGATTGATCGAATTTCCTAATCGGCTCCTAAGCCTTTGATTAGCACCATTCGCCTGCCGATAACTAAACAAAGCAGTTATCGCAGGAGACAATTTCCCAGAGGCGGCACCAGTGATTACAGTGTTGTTGCCACGATTAGAAGAACGATGCTCCCATTTGAAGCTCGCTTTGAAATCAGGACTGTCAGTGTATTCAAATCCGATACTGTAGCTTTCTCCACTCTCAAATCCAAGGGCAGAGGCTCCTTGACCAAAAGCGTAGGGTTGACTGAACTGATCAGCAGCAGCATTTTCTCCAAGGAAGTTACCTAATACCCGCTCATAAGCAAGGTTTAGTCGCATACCAGGGAAAATCGTCCAGCCGTGCTTCAATCCGATAGCGCCCTGACCGGTCATCTCATCTAATCCCCCGACAATAGAGTAACGTCCAGAGATGGTGGTATCAGAGCCAAGATTGTAATCGCCACTAACACCAAGATGGGTAATTTGCTTGCCCTCCAATTGCCCTCGGGTAAACCATTGTTGTCCCACATTGATAGTAATTCCTGGATATACTCGCCAGTCTAATCCGATCGCAGTCCGGTCTGAATACACTGAATCGGTTTCGCTGGATAGAGTTAGTTCATTGAGAGCCTGGAAAGTGAGGTTATCAGTTAAGGGCATTTTAAAACGCGATCGCAACTGATTGGATGTACGACTTCTAGAGTCATCTTTACGGTCTTCGCGATCGCGAAATACCCAGTCGAGTTGGAGGCTACCCGGACCAATACGTTGCTTAATCCCTGCAATTACAGTAGTCAGGGAATTATCCACTCGATTACCAGCCTGGGGTTCGGTACGGGGGTCGAATAAATCACCAAAGCTAGTAACAACTCGGGGGGCTATACCTCGGTTAGTTTCCCGGTCTACCTGTACCCGAAAATTAGTCGTATCAGTCAGTTTGGCCAGAAACTGAGCACCATAACGGGTTTGACCAGGAACAAAGCTAACGGTAGCGTTATTGGCAAAGCCGGTTTCAGTGGAGCGCAAATAAGCCTTACCGGAGAAACCATCACCAAATTTACCGTCTAGTTGGACGCGGTAGGCTGAACCGCTTACTAAGCCTAATTCGTCAGAATCATTGGTAGAGTGAGCGTATTCTGTGATTAATTGAACATCCTCCCCGAAGGAGAACAAAGCATCCACACCATAAAGTTCAAAGTCTCTAGCTCCCTGATTTTCCCGCAGATAGCTAGCGCCGAGCCAACTCTCTTGATTAAGTTCCCGAGAAAAGTTGTATTGAAACCGACCTGCGTAAATATTAGTATCTTCGCTATCCCCATCAAATTGATAGGTAACAACAATCCGTCGCACTAAGACTCGTCCTTCCTGATCCAAGTCAGTACGTAACATTGGTTGGTTGAACAATAAAGTGCCACGGTCATAGTCAATTTCATAGTCACTGACCCGACTGAGACGTTCTCGTTTAATTACAGTACCAGGTCGCTGTAGTTCTTCTAACTCGATGTAAACCTCTTCTGAACCAGCAACCAATAGTCGCCGGGAAAGAAAGTAAAAACCACTAGTACCATCAGGGGCAATCGTATCCCGCTGGAAGCCTTCCACGTTATTGGCGAACAATCCAGTAATTTGAAACTTACCAAAGTTGTAGTTAGTCTTGAAGCCGTGGAGTTTGCGCCTCGTGGAGGTAAATAGCTGAGAGCGTCTAGAAAACTCGTCAGTGTTGTAATCCCCCCACATCAAATAGTCCGCTTCTATTCCTACTTTTGTACCAGAGCGTTCTAGCCTCAGATAGAGATTATCTATAGAAGGAGTGGTTACATCCACTGTCGAACTATCACCGTAAACGGGATAGTCTTGTTCAGAGGATTGGTACTCGCGAAATAACCGATTACTGTCATTACAATCACAGCCTTTGTTCAAAGCATGGTCAGTATTAAATGACCCAGTGATTAACCAATTCCCAAGGCTTCCGGTGAAGAAAGCAGCGGATCGGATGTCAAATTTAGTGTCATCATCTTCATCTTCTGGTAAAAAGTCCCGAAAGCTCTTGAAAAAGTCTGTCCCTTCAGTTCCCAAACGCATATCGATCACACCGGTGATTAAACTCGGGCGCAGTGCAGTGTCAAACTGCATTTGGGTAAAGGCTTCTAAATCACTAGTAGCAGCACTAATCCGAATGGTTTTAGCGTCTAAGCCTGAGCGCAGTTCAGTAGTAAATTGCCCCTTTCGAGCTTCTACCTGAAATCCCGGGTGGTCTGGGTTTTGGTCTACACCAACGAACTCACCGTCACTGGCGTATAAGGTAACAATGGTATCGCGGTGAGAGACATTACCGAATTTATCCAATAACCGACCCTGAACCGTTGCTAGAGAACGTCCATCCGCTGGGATACGAGCCTCGCGCGTTTCCACAACCAGTTTATCGGGTGTTCCCCTTACTTGTACCGGTATAGAAATTACGTTATCTGACCCATCGATAGTGGCAGTGATCGTGTTTTCCCCTTCCCTAAGGACAATACCATACCAAGTCCGAGTTATAAGATTAGTTAGTGTATCTGTTTCTGTGCGTCCAATGAAGGAGGGGTCTACCAGTTTGCCATTGACCCGAAGTTCCACCTCAGCTCCCAAAGCATATTGTAAAATAATACTAGTTGCTGGAATATCTAATACCTTATCCGAAGTAGGGGCAAGTACTTTTAAATAGGATGATTTGGGTTTAGAGCTAGAAGATGGAGTCGATTCTCTTCTGGGTTGTTGGCGTCTTTGTCGGCGGTTGCGTCTTCTTTGCCGTATCCAGTAGTTGGCGATTTCGAGAGTGTCTTGGTACTCTTCTCCCAATTCTGCAAAAGCAATGGTTGGAAGTTCAACTGGTTTTAGGTCAAGGTTAAGTGATGCCCGCTGTGTCAAATCCAGGCTTAAGAGTTGTTCCTGTGTTAGGTCAAAGCTTGCTAGTTGCTCCTGTCTTAGGTTAAAGCTGATTAGTTGCTCTTGACTCGGTTCAATTACTTCTGGTGATGCTTCTATCTGCTGGATTGGTTCAGGATTAACAGTAGGATTGAAACTAACGGTTTGTTGCGATTGACCGTAGGTCACGCTACGCGAACGCACCTCCAGCTTGTCTAATTGAGCTTGATTTAAATCTAGGTTAGGTAATTCACCATTAACAGCAAACTCAGGTAAGTCTCCAACTTGGATATCAATATCAGGTGCGTAAGCAATCTCTTGATTTGACTGAGTTTCTGGAATCGGTATAGTTTGTCTACCTTCAGGATTAACACGATTGAGACTAATGCTTTGCTGGGATGGCAACTCCAGATTGTCTAATTTATCGTTAGTTAAATCTAGGTTAGGGAATTGCTCACCATTAACAGTAAACTCAGGTAAGTCTCCAACTTGGATATCAATATCAGGTGCGTAAGCAATCTCTTGATTTGACTGAGTTTCTGGGTACGGTATAGTTTGTCTAGCTTCAGTATTAACACGATTGAGACTAACGGTTTGCTGCGTACGCAGTTGAAGGTTGTCTAATTTATCGTTAGTTAAATCTAGGTTAGGGAATTGCTCACCATTAACAGCAAACTCAGGTAAGTCTCCAACTTGGATATCAATATCAGGTGCGTAAGCAATCTCTTGATTTGACTGAGTTTCTGGGTACGGTATAGTTTGTCTAGCTTCAGTATTAACACGATTGAGACTAACGGTTTGCTGCGTACGCAGTTGAAGGTTGTCTAATTTATCGTTAGTTAAATCTAGGTTAGGGAATTGCTCACCATTAACAGCAAACTCAGGTAAGTCTCCAACTTGGATATCAATATCAGGTGCGTAAGCAATCTCTTGATTTGACTGAGTTTCTGGGTACGGTATAGTTTGTCTAGCTTCAGTATTAACACGATTGAGACTAACGGTTTGCTGCGTACGCAGTTGAAGGTTGTCTAATTTATCGTTAGTTAAATCTAGGTTAGGGAATTGCTCACCATTAACAGTAAACTCAGGTAAGTCTCCAACTTGGATATCAATATCAGGTGCATAAGCAATGTCTTGGTCTAACTGAGTTTCTGGGTACGGTATAGTTTGTCTAGCTAATGGATTAACCGTAGGATTGAGACTAACCCTTTGCTGCGATTGACCGTAGGTCACGCTACGCGAACGCAGTTGAAGGTTGTCCAATTGAGCGTTAGTTAAATCTAAGTTAGGGAATTGCTCACCATTGAGCTCAAAGTTAGGTAATTCTCCGACTTGGATATCGATACCAGGTGCATAAGCAATGTCTTGAGGTGACTGACTTTCCGCGTTCGGTATAGTTTCTCCTGCTTGAGGATTAACCGTAGGATTGAGACTAACCCTTTGCTGCGTACGCAGTTGAAGGTTGTCCAATTTATCGTTAGTTAAATCTAAGTTAGGGAATTGCTCACCATTGAGCTCAAAGTTAGGTAATTCTCCGACTTGGATATCGATACCAGGTGCATAAGCAATGTCTTGAGGTGACTGACTTTCCGCGTTCGGTATAGTTTCTCCTGCTTGAGGATTAACCGTAGGATTGAGACTAACCCTTTGCTGCGATTGACCGTAGGTCACGCTACGCGAACGCAGTTGAAGGTTGTCCAATTGAGCGTTACTTAAATCTAAGTTAGGTAATTGCTCACCATTAACCGCAAACTCAGGTAAGTCTCCGACTTGGATATCGATACCAGGTGCATAAGCAATCTCTTGGTCTAACTGAGTTTCTGGAATCGGTATAGTTTGTCTAGCTTCATTATTAACCGTAGGATTGAGACTAACAGTTTGTTGCGTACGCAGTTGAAGGTTGTCCAATTGAGCGTTACTTAAATCTAAGTTAGGTAATTCACCATTAACCGCAAACTCAGGTAAGTCTCCGACTTGGATATCGATATCAGGTGCATAAGCAATCTCTTGGTCTAACTGAGTTTCTGGAATCGGTATAGTTTGTCTAGCTTCATTATTAACCGTAGGATTGAGACTAACAGTTTGTTGCGTACGCAGTTGAAGGTGGTCTAATTGAGCGTTACTTAAATCTAAGTTAGGTAATTCACCATTAACCGCAAACTCAGGTAAGTCTCCGACTTGGATATCGATATCAGGTGCGATTGTAATTTCAGTATCTGAGCTAGTTGCTGCGATCGGTATAGTTTGTCTAGCTTCAGTATTAACACGATTGAGACTAACCCTTTGCTGTTGTTTCAGGTCTAGATTAGCAAGTAGAGCTTTTGGTGAATTTAGCTGAGGTAGTTGACCAGGCAGTAGGTCAAAACTAGGTAGCCGACTTGTACTCAAGTCCACTACAGGTGCAAGGGCGATGTCTGAGGATGGCTCTGTCTGTTGGATTGGTGAGGGAGTCAGAGTCGAGTTGAAACTAACGATAGGTTCTCGTTTCAAGTTCAGTCTAGGGACTTGATCTGACCTCACATCAAACCTAGGAAATTGTCCATCGTTGATGTTAAAACTGGAAGACTGTCTCAGAGCAATTGTTGTTGATTGCTCATTTTGGTTTAGGGAGGGAACCAGACCGGGATTGAAGCTGAGGATCGGTTCTTGTTTGAGATCAAGGCTAGGTAGTTGACTTGGCTTCAGGTCAATGACTGGTAATTTATCCTCTGCTGCTTGGGTTGATTCAGCTTCAGCGATCGCAGGATACAGCACCATGGTGACGCTACCAGCGATCGCTCCCATTAGCTGTAGTTTACAAGATGTGTTATAATTGTTAGTTAATTTCATTGCTGATCCTCTTCGTTGAAGGTCGGAGTGACTGCAAAGTTCATGCGTGCCATACCACCAGGTTCTAAACGCACGAGTCGGGATTGGCTGTTGCCCTCATTGAAATGGGTATTGGGAGCTAGGGTGTAACCTGGAAGGCTAGTCAGGTCTAAAGCTCCAGTGTGGTATCCCGGTAGAACGTTCTTAACCGAGAACAGACCATTGGCATCAGTGGTAATTCGGTTACCGTTTTCCATAAAGATCACCGCATTAGGAACGCCCGGTTCTCCTGGTTGCTGATGACCATCAAAGTTTTTGTCTACAAATACTCGACCTAGTAAAGTGCCGCAATCGGAAATAATGCCGGGATCAATTCGTACTCGATGAACCACTGGACCATCTTTGATATCCCAGCCGTTGTCATCCCGTTCCGCAGCAACAATTGCTGAGTTCTCCCCGTCACCCCGGATGCCATCTGGGGTGACTTGCACCCCATAAGCAATGTTCAATACTCCACCTTCTGGAATTGGCTCTGCTACCCTGAAAGTAATTCTTGCCCCATCTCGTGTGGTTTCAATCTCCATTGATTCTTGCTGTAACTCGCCCCGGACAGAATCTTCAACCAATGTGAATCCTAGGGGTAAGTCGTCAGTCACTACAATGTCAACCACAGCACTACGGGCTAGATTGCGCAAAGAGAGGCGGTAGATGATAGTATCTCCTGGTTCAGCGGTAGCTCGGTCTGCGCTCTTGGTAATCCGAATCGATTCAAGGTCACAAATACCCGTATCTACATTCAACAATCCCAAAACCAGACCTTCCCGTTTGGCATTCCGAATCAGGAATTCACCCTGTACCTCTGTGGGATTGGCATCCGTAGTAATCGGTAGACCATCTAAAGACGTAGCAGTATAGGAAACTATACCTTGGGCTTCATCAACATTATTGATGGTCAAGCGAATGCGCCGTTGTAGGAAGTTGCTATTATCGGGTGGATTAACCACCAAAATGTAGCTTCGACCTTGCTCTAACTGACCTCGGTCTCGATCAAACAGAAAGCTGTATCTACCTCGGTTTTCATTGTCGTCATTGTTAAGGAAAAAGGGATTGGCATTGGTAGTATTAGGTTCAATCCCTTCCGGAATGGTGTTATTGGGGTCATCGGGAACTTCAGTGGTGGTCAGTTCTACAGCACTCAAGAATCCTGTGGGGTCATTGGGGTCTGGTTCAAATAAGCCAACGCTAAATCCGGTATAGTCATCCAACAGTTCATTGTTACAACCCCGGATTTCTCCAAACGGGTCAATCAGTTCCAACCTGGGGTCAGGTGTAGGAGCTATAGTAGCTATGGTCTGTTGTGCTGTTTCTTGGGAGGTATTGTCTTGACCACAATTACTGCTAAACCCTAAGGCTATAGTTTGCTGATCATTGTCTTCAGCAGCAGCGTTAAGTGCCACTTGCACATTCAGCACCACCTCCTGCCCAGGCTCGATTTTCAGTGTTTCCGGGGTTTCCTCCAAACCCTCAACAGTAACATTGCCAATCGAAGCTGAACCGACTAAGCCACTTTGAGCAATAACGCTGGCTTGGGGAGTTTGTATCTCAATCGCTGCATCTCCGGTGTTAAGCAAGGCATAACGGAAACTCACAATATCTCCCGATTGCACCCGCGACCCTTGACCAGACTGAATGTTTACTAGGTCTTGCTCAAGAGAGTCTTTAGCTTGGATCAGGAGTTGTTGTTGTTCAGGGATAGCATTGAGCGCTTCATCAAATGCTTGCTGGCGAATATCGGTAAAAGTAGTACTACTCAAGTCAGTTGGGATTAAACCAGCTGCGGTATTTTGGGCAGTTGTGGCATCGGCTTCAGCAATACCAATGGATTCTAAGCCCTGTTGAGCTAGTCCAGTAAAGACTAGAGCCATGACTTGATCGGCCTGACTATTCTCCCCATTTAAGACGGCAGCTTTATTCGGTATTGCTTCCTCAATAGCGGTTTTGGCAGCAGTGATGACTTGATCAGCGGTAGTGTCAGTGGATGAATTAGCAAAACTCATTACTGCTTTGATACTGGCATTGCTAGCTTCCTCTGAAGTAAAGCCCAAGGTTACTAGTTCATCCTCCAGGGCATCAGTCATAGCACCTAAGCCAAACACCAACTGGCCTTCCCCATCTTTAATCCCCTGAGATACCAGATTGAGAGTTCCTTGTTTAGAGGTTTCACTCTTAACTTTGCTAGAAGTACCAGTAATGAATAACTCACTAGGTCGAGAGAATCTTCCCCTTGGACCACGAGGCATTTGGTACCGATAAGTGACTTGATTGATCACAGTTGCTCCTACTGTTTCAGGAGCTGTACACTGTAGCGGTGTCTTACCGGTTGTTGCTGAAATTTCTGCTGGCTGAGTTTGCGACAGTACTGGTGGAGATGTTGGTAAGACACCTCCTATCAAAACTGTTGCTAGCAGCTTTGGTAAACGTTTTTTCCAGTCAGGGGTTGATTTGCACATTTTGATAGTAAATCACTGGATATTTTTGTTGATTGAAATTGGGTGTTTTTATAAAAATTAAAATTTAGGTTTTATAAGTTTTATAAAAATTAAGCAAAATTATAAAAATCAGGCAAAAATAATCAAAAAATAGCGCGGGTTGCGCTGATTTTTTTAGGCAGTACTTATGCTGGCTTTTTTTTAAAAAAATAGAATTATTCTGCTCTAGGCTTTAGGTTTTAGGCTGTAGTCTTCTGATTATGAAGCGAACCGGCTACAGCAACGAGGCTGTAAACTGCTTTAATTTTACATAATACTTAACGCCTAATACCCAACGCCTAATACTTATAATTAAATTATTTATGGTTATGAATTTATTACTACGGAGTTTTATTTAGCCAGATAAAAACTGTTACAACTGAATGAGTAATAGTGACTACTAAATAAATTATTTAATTACCTGTAATTATGTTCTAAAAATAACAAAATTATAAGCTTAAGTGATTAGTCATTAGTTAGGATTTTTAGTAAGCTATCAGCGATCAGCTTTGGGCCTGTGGCCAACAGCTGACGGCACCTCAAGTAGCGTGAGCTTTTAGCTCACGGCTGACCACCGACCGCTGACCGCTGACCGAACCTCAAGTAGCACCATCTGTAGCGCATATGCTGACGATTTATGAGTCCTGATTTATAAGTTATTTGTAATTAACAAGATTTTATTGGTATTTACAAATGACTTCTAAGTACTAACTAGCAACTAATCACTAATCACTAATCACTAATCACTAATCACTAATCACTAATCACTAATTACTAGCGAACATTCACATCATAAGATGCTTCTAAAACTGCTTTGGGATCGAGAGCTTCTGGAAACTCAAAGCGAACGTGAGTGTAAGCTGAAGCAGGGGCAGGTCTAGTTTCTACCGTGCCATCTTCAAGGGTGACTTCAATAGTAGGTTGTTCTATAAAAGTCTCTCCATTATCAATGCTGTAAGTTATCGTTGCTCCATTGCTGTTGCTAGCAGAATCAAGAATATACATGGTAGCGCGAGGAATAGGTTGGGTAACCATCAGATTGTCAGCTTCCACTTCCCCAGCATTTTCACCTTTGACAGTGTAACGAAGGGTATCTCCTGGTTTGACAACGGCTTTGTTCTCTAGGGCTTGCCAAGTAATATTTTCTTTACCTTCACTATCAACTTCTACTATCTTCTTCTGAGCCACTAATTTCAACTGCACTTTCGGGCGCATGATGTTTTGGACAATCACTTCCCCAGCTTCCTGTAAACCAGCTAATACAGGAGTCTTACCTACAAAAGGGACAGCAACCATGAATGCGATCGCACCCAGACCTAGAATTGATGAACGTTTCATTTGCAATAAACCTCTTGAGAATTACAACAATTTTATAGAACGCTGAAGCTTGAAGACTGAAGTATGGGGGCTGAAGTATGAAGGCTGAAGTATGGAGGCTGAAGTATGAAGGCTGAAGTATGAAGGCTGTTGGCCGGATAGCGTTCCGGTAGGGTAGCCTGAAATGACTTGATTAGTGGCTCACTAAAGATTGACTCAAAACGTGGTCAACAACCAGGAGTTACACGTATCATGTCATAATTCCTACTTCATATAGCAGAAGTCATTTGTCAGAAGTCATTTGTCAGAAGTCAAACTCTTGCGCTTCTTGATGCAATAGCGAGTGGGGGAAACCCCCAAGACCGCTTAGGTGCGCTTTCCGTTGGCGAATTAAATTCGCCACGGGTCGCACCTCTGCATCGCTTACAAAGGGTGTGAGACTTTTGTCATGTCCTAACTGCCCTGGCGACTGCTATACTTCATACTTCCTACTTCATAATTCCTACTTCGGCGTTGCTGATTCTGGGTATGATTTTGCCCCCCTAGCCCCCCAAGCGAGGGATTGCTCGCTTGGGGGGAACAAAACTCTCTTGCGTCCCCCGAGCGAGGGATTGCTCGCTCGGGGAACCCACAGGGGCTTGGCGAAAACTAAACAATCGCGCATTCATACTTCAATTCAGCAGCGCCCCTACTTCATATAGCACTAAGCATTCAGGTGTTTGACATTGATCAAAGCTGAAAAAGGTGCGACCCGTGGCGAATTAATTCTTAATGGTAAGAGCGCACCTGCGCTTTTGTAGTCAACTTTTGCCTCTTGCCTGCCCCCCTTCTTAAGGCTCACAGGGGTAGGTTTTTTACATTAGGGTCAAACATGGGGCGACCCAGAGGGAGAGGAAAAGGAAAACAACGAAGAAATGATGATTTTGAACGACAAACCCCACACCCCACACCCGGTCAACCCACACCCCACCCCACACCCCACACCCCACACCCCACACCCCACACCCCACAGCTCACGTCTTTGTTAAAAACCTACCCTTATGAGTTAGGGGGGATTCCTCTTGCCTTGCGCGTAGCGCTATACTTCCTACTTCAGAGCATCAAGGATTAGTCAACCTTACGACGGAAGACAAAGGAACCATTGTCCCCAGGAGCAACAGTACCAACCTCATTGACGTACTTAGTTACCTCTTCACCGCTAGCTGGGTCACTATTTCCAAAGGATAAGGTTTTATTAAAGTACTCCACAGTACCCTGAGATGGCTCAGTTCCCTGCTCGTGAGTGGTGACAGTAACCCAGTTGTTAGGAGCTTGTTCGCCATCCTCAGTAATGGTGAAGTTGTTAGCATCCAAAATTACGTTACCAGCACCCACTAGTGGTTCAGAGATATTGGTGTAGGTGATTCGGTACTCGATAAACTGACCAGGCTTAGCTCGTTCAGTGAGGCCACCCTCCTCAGGATCACCTGTGGGAGTTCCGGTGGTGAATTCCTCAATCACTGTTACACCATCAGTATCGAGAATTCGAGCTTCTTTCACCATCTGCATGTAGCCAGTGTAGACCCGGTCAACAGTGATGTTGAAGACGGTTTCCTGAGTGACATCAAAGTCTCCGTTCGGGTTGTTGTCCACGAAGGAAACAATCGGAATCCCGTAACCTTGAACTTGAGGCGTATTAGCAGGTAAGTCAACAATTACCTCGTAATCCAATTGCTGACCTGGTGTGAGAGTACCAACATTAACCGCTGGATCAGTAGTGGTAAAACCACCATCTTCAGTGTAGGTGTAGGTCGCCTCAAGAGGCGTACCTGTATCTGGGGTGTACCTGATCCTGACCGTAGTACCATCAGGAATCTGGTTATTTGGTCCAAACTCTACTGGAGTGGTGAATTGAGGATTAACTTGAGGGTCATTAGTCGCCGCAGTACCCAGTGAAGGGGCAATTGGCAACAAGGTTACGTTATCCAAATTAGTAGTATTGGGGTTCTCAACAGTATTGTTGAAGATGACCTCACCTGGATCTGGAATGGGCTGACCCTGAGCTAATCCAGCTGGAATAGTTGTGGACTGGTTAGTGAAGTCATCATTGTCATTGGTTGGACCAATGGCGTTGGGTCGATCCTCCGGACCATTGAGGATTTGACTCTTAGTCTCAATCTCTGCAGTAATGGTAACTACAGTGTCTTCACCCTTAGGTCCTTCACCTGTATTGTTATTGTCTTCATCAACACCATCAGCACTGGGATTGGCAATACCAAGGTCTGTAGCTGGGTTGAAGTCGGTACCTGTCTCATCGGGTGGTGTACCATCATCATTGTAGTTGTTGGGATTTTGGTCACCGGATTCATCGTAGACCACTTCATCCGTTGGGTCACCGACAGTTTCACCAAATGCCTGAGCAATGTTAGCGACTTCACCACCAGCAGTGGGTAAGCCACTGGTAATCACACCAAAAGTGAAGCCATTGCCATCACCTTCAGTGGAGGTTCCTGCATCAATATGACCGTCAAAAATGAAACCAATGCGCTTAACCTCACTAGCAGCTGGCGGGGTAATAGACCAGTCTACGCTCAGGGCGTCACGACCAGTCACCGCTGGGTCATCATCAGAGTAGACCACTGTCCAGCCTGCTGGTGGATTAGCCGTTGCGTCAGGGTCAAATACTGTACCTTCGGGAATGACATCAGAGACCAAGACACGCTGGACTGGCGCACCATCAAGGGTAATGCTAGTTCCTTCGAGATCTGCAGCTTGGAAATTAATCGCTGGGTTAGAGGACTCAACCCGGAAGTCTAAGCGATAGGTAATTTTGTCATCGCTAGCATCTTCAGGGTTATCACCCTTATCAACTAGCTCAATATTATTTGGACCTATGATTCGCTTGAGAACAGTGATGGTTGCTAGTTCCTTAATCTCCGTAGAGAGTAAGACCTCTTGGAACGCAGAACCCTCACGCTCACCATTGACCGGAGCTTCGGTAGGATCAGCATCTTGGGTACGAACCTCGTTAGGATTGGAACCATCATCAGCATCCGGCTGGTTATCAGTAGCAGGACTGTTGTCGTTAGGTTCGGTATCACCTAACTGGACATTAATCGGAGCTCCTGCTTCATCTACAATCACCGTACCTTCAACCCGTACCTTAATGCTCTGATCAGCAGGAATGGGATCGGGTGTAGTCAAACCAGTTCCTGGAATAGTTGTCTCGAAAGTGCCATCCCCATCCAAGTCAGCTGTCACTGTAATAGGAGTAGGAGCAGCAGGATCGGGATCTAAACCAGTGATGGCGATGTTATCAAGACCAGGGATAACAATATTGGTTTCTTCGTTACCAATGTTGGTAATCACGAAGTCAAATTGCAGGATATCACCAGTAGCAATACTACCTAGGTTGACGTCATTAACACCATCAGGTTGAACCAGCAAACCAGCAACTTCAGCCACCTTAACGATCACAGTGTTTGAGGTCGCGTTGATTTCAACCTCTGGATTGTTGGGGTCTTCATAGGTAGCTTCCGACTGGTTAATAATCTGTACACCAGCAGTAGTTCCATCCGCAAATACAGGTACTGCCAGCTGAAACAAACTACCGAGAATGAGGGAAGCACTGACTAATGGTCGTAAGTATCTACGACGAAGCTTGATTGACTTTCGTTGAGCCATGGAGGATTTTCCCTAATTGAGAACACAAAGATATATAAATACTCCCGGGGTCTAGGATGATACTGACCCTGGTTGTTAACTAGTAGCTTGTTATCAAGCTAGGCTAGCCTTCCATATCTAGGAAAACTCACCTAAGGTGCTTTAGGCATTGGAGATTTAACGGATTTTCTATAGTAGTCACTTTGAAGTCCATATGTAAAAATACGTAATAGGTCGTAAACTATCAGCCATAAGTACTAAATATTTCCTTTAGTTGCTTTTTTTTTCTAGTAGCAGGTTATAGTACTGGAGTCATTGCTATAACTAGCTAGGCAAAGGGGGTTACAGCAGCAGATAGGTATGACTTATAGGTATGACTTCAGGGTCAATGTCGGTGATGTTAGCTAGATCGAAGGGCATAAGTAAAATAACTATAACCTATCTAAGCTAAATTAAGTGATTATGCTCATACTTATTTAGTCATACGGTTGATGCGCTAATCCCCCGCTTCGGGGACAATAGATTAATTAATAACTGATCTAGTGTTTTAGATGTGAGGAAAATTATAATGATTAACTCTATGAGTTATTGGGATAAAAATTACTTAAAATTAAATAATTATATAGCAATAATAAATAGGTGGTGAACGAGCAGGCGGACAAGAGACCGGCAATACAATAACTTTTGGGCTTCTGGGTGTTTACAACTCGTTTATAAACCCGCTTGTAAGCTTAGTAAGTTGTTAACCATCTAATTAATTGGCACAGGAAAAGTTACAGGGTGATGTTGAGGGTTGACTGAGGGTTAACGGTTGACCGCGTCCCGAACTTGGGTGCGGGGCAATCATGATGGATCTCTGCTCAGTGTTAAAGCTTATTAATCAACCTTTACATCAAAAAGTATCAATTTAAATGTGCCATTTGAATGACTATTATCTTATTTATATACCCAATTCAGCAAAATTACGCTAAATTACAGTCCAATTATTACAAAAATAGGTTTTGATAAAAAAAACCGGATGGATAGCTCATAAATTTTGACGGCTGATTAATAATAATCGAATTTTATTAAACTAATTACAAGTGCTTTAACAAATTGTATAGAGATGTTTATTGACATAAGGTACTGAGAATATTTACTTTTTAAAAAGGGTGGAATAAATGCCATGGTAACGATAATTATTACGATTAAATTAGGGTCAAATAATTTAATCGTAATAATGTGAAGGTTTGGTGACTAATATTAAACGTGTAATCTCTTATACAAATGTGGAATTATATAGCAGAAGTCAGAAGTCAGAAGTCAGAAGTCAGAAGTCAGAAGCCAGAAGTCAAACTATTGCGCTTACTTAGGTTTGAGACTTTTGTCATGTTATAACTGCCCTGGCGACTGCTATATTTACCCTAATTAATCAAAATCAAGCATGGTTTTTTTTTGATTTTAAGAAATAAAATTTCACAGGGAATTAAGAGACCAAGATACTCAGTTAATATTTGAAAGCAACTACCAACAGAAAACAATGATGAAGTATCTGCTGACCTCAGCATAGCGCTTTTTATCCTCATGAGGTACACATATTTTTTTCCCTCTTCCCTCTTCCCCTCCTGGGAGGGGTTAGGGGTGGGTTCCTCTTCCCTCTTCCCCTCCTGGGAGGGGTTAGGGGTGGGTTCCTCTTCCCTCTTCCCTCTTCCCTCTTGGGTGCATCTCAGTTTTGCAATTAGGCAAAAATTCGGGAGAAAATTCCCACACTCCCCGCGCCCCCGCCCCGCGCCCGGGCCCCACACTTGAGATCTTTTTTACAAATATGAGATGCACCCTCCCTCTTCCGAAGTCCCTGCTCCCTAAAACCCAAAAACTTGTACCTTACTAGATTAAAAACCGCTATACTGATACCAAGTCTAGGTCACATACCTCCCAATACTACTGAGTTAGTAGCCGACACCCGTACCGAAATTCAGCTACACCAAGGAAATCGGGTTTCGCTACTGTGATCCGACTGTGGGGGATCCCTTGCAGTATTGAAATCCCTGGTTAGATCTTTACCCTGTTCCTTCGCAAAACCTTGTTCAAGATCACCTTCTATGTCCACTACACTTGATTTAAGTCCAAAGAACTATGAATAAGATTCTAGTAATTGAAGACGAGCCAATAATTCGGAAGAAGCTACTCACGCTGCTCAGAGCAGAAGGGTTCGAGACGATTAGTAGTGACAACGGTAACAGTGGGGTCAAGCTTGCTCAAAACCAGCAGCCAGATTTAATTATTTGTGATATAATCATACCTCAGCTAGATGGTTATGGTGTTTTAAAGACTCTACAGGAAGATCCCGTCACTGCTGCGATTCCCTTTATTTTCCTCAGCTCCAAAGCTGACTGGTCAGATTGGCGTATGGTGATGAGGTTAGGGGCTGATGATTATCTGATCAAGCCTGTTAAGCGCGAAGAATTGCTAGATGCGATCGCTACTCGACTACAAAAACGACTTTATCAAACCAAGCGCCATCATCTTGAACTGAAAAAAGTCCAAGCTCAACTGAACTACCTACTCCGTTATGACCAGGTTACTAACTTGCCGAACCGACTCTTGCTAGAAGAGCGATTTAATCAACTACTGCTCCAACGACAGGGACGTTATCGTCGTCTGCCAGTGCTGTCTTTAAGCTTTGACCAACTCAACCAGATCAACAATACCCTAGGCCCTGTTAGTGGTGATTTGTTACTTCAGGCCGTGGCCAAACGACTTCTTGGTAGGGTTGGACCTTTGGATACAGTGGCTCAGTTAGGGATAGATCAATTTGTGATCTTGCTAGCTACTACAATTAACCAGACAGAGATAGGGCAAATGGCGGAAACACTGATCGATGCTTTATCCTTACCCTTTACTATAGGAGAATATGAGATTGTCCTGACCCCTAGAATCGGCATCGCCTGCTTTGGTAGGGATGCTCTTGATCTAAATACCCTGATCACCCATGCCAACGGAGCCAGAGAAAATGCTGGACAAAAAGGACAGAAGGCTTACGAATTTTATATTGCTTCGATTGGTGACAAATCCCAACAAGCCCTATGGCTAGAATTACAATTGCGCCAAGCATTGCCAAAGGATGAACTTCAAGTTTACTATCAGCCCAAAGTAAATCTGAGAACTGGAGAAATCGAGGGAGCAGAAGCCTTAATCCGTTGGCATCATCGAGCATTGGGAGCAATCTCTCCAGCTAAATTCATTCCCCTAGCTGAGAAAACTGGTTTGATTGTGCCTCTAGGAGAGTGGGTACTGCGAAAAGCCTGTACCCAAGCCAAACTCTGGCAAACTCAAGGGTTGTCCCCAGTACAAATCGCTGTAAATTTATCGGGACATCAGTTTAATCAACCCAATCTCAGTAACTCAATCCTAGCAATTCTTGAAGAAACCGAACTTGACCCGAGATATTTGCAATTGGAATTAACCGAAAGTACCCTCATGGACAATCCCAACCATGCGATCGCTACCTTAAAAGAGTTAAAGTCCTTTGGTATTCAGATCTCGATTGATGATTTTGGAACCGGTTACTGTTCTCTGAGCTATCTGAGACTATTTCCCTTTGATGTGTTAAAAATTGACCGTTCTTTCGTTTGCCAACTTACAGAGGATGTAAAAAACGAAGCCATTACGACTGCGATTTTGCAAATGGCTCACAGTCTCAACTTGAAGGTGGTAGCGGAAGGGGTGGAGACAGCTAGCCAACTGGCGTTCCTGTGTGGTCATAAGTGTGATGAAATTCAGGGTTATTGCTTCAGTCCTCCATTATCGGCTCCAACCTTCACAGAATGGCTTAGTACTGGTAAAAGGCTTTCACTCTCTTCTCTGGGATAATTTATTGGTTTATTAATTTAATTATTTAATTATTTTATTAGTTAGTCATTATTAAGACATCTGATCAGATTTGACAATTCATTGTAAAAAATAGTTACAGTTTTTTGAAATTACCCAAAATCCCTATATACTTTATTATATTTATTTGGCCTCTTGCCTTTTGCCTGGAAGCTTTTCCCTCAGGGATTATGTTAACAACTAAAATGTAAGTGCTATAGCCATTAGCAATGGTTTAGAAGACAGTTGTTTTGTAGGAACACGATCTGATCGTGCCCCTACTTTCTCCGATCCAAGATGAGAACAGCTATAATCGGCTGAACACTCAGCACTCCCCACTCATTAACTGAGTATTCAGCTTAGATTACTTGCTCCACTTCAAGGATTTCAGGGATAAATTCCTTTAAGCGGCGCTCAATCCCCATTCTCAGGGTCATGGTAGAGCTAGGGCAAGACCCGCAGGCTCCCTGAAGTCTTAATTTAACAGTCGGACCATCTAACTCAACTAGCTCCACATTCCCACCGTCAGCCATCAGGTAAGGACGCATCTCATCCAGGACTGTTTCAACATTTTCTGGAGTGAGTGCCATTGTTTCTGACATAATAAACCTCAGCTACATTGTAATTTCATGATAACTATGTTAATGGTAGCTTTCTGTGAGAAATGACTGATGAGTAAGGACTGATGACTGATGACCGATATCATGGTTAAGGTTTAGGATAGCGATCGCACCATGTCTGATCCTCTATAGCCAACCTTCCCGTAGGGTGACCAAAGGTCAATCGCTCTTTTCTACCAGTTGTCTCGGACCGTCCGCTCAAAACCTGCATCCCATCACCTAGGCATAATCAGGCTTTGAGGCACTTGTGTCCGGCAGTCAGCCTGTTCCCTATTCCCTATTCCCTATTCCCTAGGATTTATCGGATTATTCCCGACATCAAAAATAATTATAAATTCCGCATCAGGCATTAATCGTTTCAGGGCCCACAAATGTCCCTCGGCATCCGACCGATTGCGAAAGCGAGCAACAACAACTCGCTGCATTTGTGGTAGCAGCCTAATTACCACCCACGGGTGAAGCCGTTCAGAATAACTCATAATTAAACTATCTCCTTTGATAGGGGAGCCAGAGCTAGCCCGTTGATGTTCCAGTGTCCCCGGGCTAGCTCTTGACTCTGGGCGTCTCAGCGCCCACTCTTCTACTATAACACAAAAATATTTTATTATAACATATTTTGAAAAATTTTGTAACAAAGTCTTGAGGGAATCGGGAATCGGGAGTCGGGAATCGGGAATCAGGAGTCGGGAGTCGGGAGCAGATAAAAGAAATATGTCCTAAGCAATTTGAGAATTATAAAGTAGATTTATTGTTTATTATTTAAAATATAAAAACATCTCCCTTTATGGTTAAATCATTTCGCTCATTTCGCTGCTCAGGAACGCCGATAGAGCCGCGAAAATTTATGCTCGAGCGTCTTATAAATGTTTGAGCTCTAGTATCAAAAGTCCCGAAGACCCGTAAACTCTTCAACACCTCTTCCGTAAAAGGATTCTTCCCAGCGCGGAGTTCATCTATCCATTGTTGCTGTTGTTTTTTGTAACTTTGTAATCCTGGTATACGTCCATGATTGCCCATCGATGAATACCTCTGGTCAATCCACTCTAAAAATGCCTGAAAGTCTGATATCGCTCCTGCTGTATCTCCAGTCAGAGCCCTAGCCAATCCACGACCCTCCTTCAATAGTCCATTTTCAGGCTCTTTAGCTACTGCTTTTTCACAGATATCCATCACATTAGTAGCATATCCATGGAGACTACCAAAGTAACAGATATAATTCCAAGATTGAGAAGAAATTTCTAAGTTTGGGTCTAGTTGTTGTGCTTCTTTATAAGTAGATATTGCTTGGGCTATTTTTCCTTGTTTGGCTAAATTATCACCTTGTTTAACTTTACCGGGTGCTGCTAGCTGTTTAGCTTTTATCTCTGGGTTTAATTCTAGCTCCGGATTCCATTCTTTGGCTTTTTGAAACTTAGCAATAGCACCATCGACATCCCCCTCTTTTGCTAACGTCTCACCTTGTTTGACAAGACCGGGAGATACTGCTACTTTGTCAACTAAATCTTGGCATGTGGTTAAAGTTTCTAAAGCTTCAAAATTCTCCACAAAGTAATCTTCAAGCAACTTACAGCCCCGAGCCAGCATCTCACCTAAATCTTCAACTTGCCTGAGTCTGACAGTGCGCCCTGATGTCGTAGCCAGCATCTTACCATCGGGGCTAAAACTTACACTCTTTACCGAGGGTTGATGTCCTCTCAACACAGCTAATGGATTGCCCTGTAAATCCCAGAGTCTGACCGTTTTGTCCTCTGATGCCGTAGCCAGCATCTGACCATCTCGGCTAAACCTTACACTTATTACCGAGTTTTGATGTCCTCTCAACACAGCTAATGGATTGCCCTGTAAATCCCAGAGTCTGACCGTTTTGTCCTCTGATGCCGTAGCCAGAGTTTTACCATCTCGGCTAAAACTTACACTATTTACCGATCCTTCATGTCCTTTCAACAGTGCTAATTGATTTCCTTGTAAATCCCAGAGTCTGACTGTTTTGTCGTATGATGCCGTAGCCAGGGTTTTACCATCTCGGCTAAAGCTTATACTTTTTACCGAGGGTTGATGTCCTCTCAACACAGCTAATGGATTGCCCTGTAAATCCCAGAGTCTGACCGTTTTGTCCTCTGATGCCGTAGCCAGCATCTGACCATCTCGGCTAAACCTTACACTTATTACCGAGTTTTGATGTCCTCTCAACACAGCTAATGGATTGCCCTGTAAATCCCAGAGTCTGACCGTTTTGTCCTCTGATGCCGTAGCCAGAGTTTTACCATCTCGGCTAAAACTTACACTTTCTATCGAGCCTTGATGTCCTTTCAACAGTGCTAATTGCTTTCCTTGTAAATCCCAGAGTCTGACCGTTTTGTCATATGATACCGTAGCGAGGGTTTTACCATCTCGGCTAAAACTTACACTATTTACCGAGCGTCGATATCCTTTCAAAAGAACTAATCGATTGCCCTGTAAATCCCAGAGTCTAACAGTATGGTCATCTGATTCTGTCGCCAGCATTTTAGCATCGGAGCTAAAACTTATACTTATTACCGAGCGTCGATTTACCCGGTCTTGATATCCTTGAGACAGACCTAATCGATTGCCCTGTAAATCCCAGAATCTGACAGTTCCGTCCGATAATGCCATAGCCAGGGCTTTACCATCAGGACTAAAACTTACACTATTTACCGAGCGTCGATATCCTTGAAACAGAGCTAATTGATTGCCCTTTGAATTCCAGAGTCTGACAGTACGGTCAGATGATGCTGTAGCCAGGGTTTTACCATCAGGGCTGAAACTTAAACTATTTACCGAGCCTTGATGTCCTCTCAACACAGCTAGTGGATTGCCCTGTAAATCCCAAAGTCTGATAGTACTGTCAGATGATGCCGTAGCTAGCCTTTTACCATTTCGGTTAAAACTTAAACTATTTACCGAGTCTTGATGTCCTCTCAACATTACTAATGGATTGCCCTGTAAATCCCAGAGTATGATAGTATTGTCGAATGATGCGGTAGCCAGAGTTTTACCATCTCGGCTAAAACTTACACTATTTACCCAGAATCGATGTCCTTTCAACAGTGCTAATTGATTTCCTTCTAAATCCCAAACTCTGACAGTTTTGTCTGATGCGGTAGCCAGAGTTTTACCATCGGGGCTAAAACTTACACTTCTTACCCAGCCTTCATGTCCTCTTAACACAGCTAATGGATTGCCCTGTAAATCCCAGACTCTAACAGTTGTGTCCTCTGTTTTATCCTCAGTCAGCATCGTACTATCTGATGCCGTAGCTAGCATCTTACCATCGGGGCTAAAACTTACACTCCTTACCGAGCCTTGATGTCCTTTCAACAGAGCTAATTGATTGCCCTGTAAATCCCAAACTCTGACCGTATTGTCCGCTGATGCCGTAGCGAGGGTTTTACCATCGGGACTAAAACTTACACTCCTTACCCAGTCTTGATGTCCTCGAAATATTCTCTTTTCTCTGAATTTACTAAGACTCTGCTGTAGAGCATAGATAGGACTGATGGCAGGATAGTTATCCAAAGGGCGACCATCTTTGACGATATTAAAGAGCTGTTGCCCAGTCTCCATGGCTGAGTATAAAAGCTCTCGATTGCCATAGTAACCATTATCCCCTGGTAACCGTCGTAAAATATTAACCCCTTGTTGTTCTAGTCGCGCACCTGTTTTAGCTTCTTGTATTTTTTCAGCAGTTATCATAGCAATAATTATTGCTACCACTGAGAACAAACCTAGACTAATACCCCCTATGAGTATAGTTCTCTTGGCTTTCTGTTGAGCTTCAGTTAAGGTATCATTGGCCTTAGCTAATATTCGACTTTCTTCTGCCAGTACCCTGCGGTCTAATTCCTGACCAGCAGCTAAAAACTGATAATCCAAATCGCTCAAACTTTTACCCCTAGCCCAAGCTTGAGCATTCTCTAACGCCACCCCCCGCAACAAACGAGCTTCATCTTTACACCCAGACTCAACCCAAGCGGTAAAGGCTTCAGAGTATGGACGCAGTCTAGCCAATTCCTGCTTAACCCAATCGCTATCGAAAACACTGCCATAAATCCGGTTGTTAACTTTTAAATACCCATCCCGCTCCACTACCAACCCCGATAGCCTTAATTCCGTCTGTTCTTCACTGCCATCAGCGGCAAGACTACCCTGATCTAATACCTGCTGATACAATCCTAACAGCCTACTGGCCCGTTGCTCATTTCTGAGAATGCGATCGCGTATGGTCTTCAAGTGCTCTGGCTTATCCTGAGATACCCAATTCTCAATAATCTGGGTACGGGCGACCTGTTCAACTTTAGTGCTGCAATGGGATCCCCCTCCCGTCCCCCTTAATAAGGGGGAAGCTTGAGCATGGTTCGATTCCCCTCCAGAAGTGCTATGGATGGTACCCCCTCCAGAAGTTCCCCCCTTGTTAAGGGGGGTTAGGGGGGTACCCAATCCTGAAGTGCGATGGATGGTACCCCCTCCAAAAGTTCCCCCCTTGTTAAGGGGGGTTAGGGGGGATCCTTCTCCAGAAGTGCGATGGATGGTACCCCCTCCAGAAGTTCCCCCCTTGTTAAGCTATGCTTTATAAACATCTTTCTTAACATAAAACTTGACAAAAAGAGTCAAGTGTGTGTTCTTGCTAGAATCGCCTCTGGCATCTATTATCACAAATATGGAACAATGGATATTGAAAGAGCTAGGAAGAACAGATTTAGGAGACAAAAGAAGAACTAAAAGGTTCATGGAAATTGTCTCTAATTTAAGC
>NZ_JAAHHC010000036.1:0-59222 GCF_010672265.1 Moorena sp. SIO3A2 | reverse complement strand
CTATCAGCTATCAGCTATCAGCTATCAGCTATCAGCTATCAGCTATCAGCTATCAGCTATCAGCTATCAGCTATCAGCTATCAGCTATCAGCTATCAGCTATCAGCTATCAGCTATCAGCTATCAGCATACTTTCAATTCTGATTAATCTCGAACTATTAGGTGATACCCGTGGCAAATTCAATTCTTAATGGGTCAAGCGCACCTTTAAATTCTCCCGTTCAAGGTTTATTTTAAGTAAGCGATTCGCGTAGCGTGAGCTTTTAGCTGACGGCTGACGGCTGACGGCTGTTCGCGCAGCGTGCGCGTAGCGCATATGCTTACCTTGCCTCTTGCCTTGGCTTGAGGGAGTATATTCACAACTTAAATAAAAATGCTACATCATAGTTTTATTAATCTCAAATGCTAAGCTTTCAGCATCCAGCCCATGAGCACGAAGCACTTCCTGATTTTGACCGCATTTCGGAATATCAAATACTCCAAATTGCCTGACCTGTATTTGCCCAGACAATCCTAATTCTGCCAACCCACTTACAATCCGATCCCCCTGTCCTCCTATTACATAATGGTTATCCAGGGTAAACACCCAGGAGTAACCTTGGAGGATTTGTTCCAACCAGTCTAAATCCACAAAATTTAGCCAAGGCAAATTGACTACTTTTAGGGTGATACCGTGATTCTGAGCCAATAACTGGGCAGCTTGATAGGCTTGTGGCAGCAGCACGGGACCGTAACCAAATAAAATAGCGTCTTGCCCCTCAGTTAAGGCAATCCCCTGACCCAACTCCAACTGATAATCCTCTGGCAATTGATAGGGAATCTGACAGGGGATCGAGACTAGCCTGATATAGCAACTACTGATAGTTCGATGCAAACAGTAGTCTAGAGCTAGGGATACTTCTGCTTCATTAGCTGGTTCAATCATCACCATATTCGGTATCGCTCCTAGGGCAGAAATATCCCTTACCGATTGGTGAGAATGACCAGGACCACCGGGTAGCAACCCAGCTAGGGAGCCAACATAAATAATCTTAGTCCGTTCGGTAGCATTATTATAGATTTGCTCATTGGGTCTGGTGGATAGGAAACAAGCAAAGGAATGCACGATGGGCAGTAACCCTTTCAGTGCCATCCCCCCGGCCTGGGATACCATATCTTGTTCGGCAATGCCACACTCAAAGAACCGTTTCGGGAACTTGTCTTTAAAGGGAATCAACCCACAATCGAGCATTAAATCGGCATCTAGTACTACCAGGTCTTGATTCCGTTCTGCTTGGGTAACCAAAGCTTTGGAATAGGCACTAACCAGTCGTTGCGCCCCATTAGCTACAGCAGGTTTGGCATAGGATAGCATCTCCAATGCTAAGGGGGATGCTCCAACTTGTTCCAATTGGGTATTGGCAGCAGCAATTAGTTCTGCGACTCCGGTCGTGTAGGCTTCATCATCCGGTGCCCCACTATGGAAGTGATATAAGTTGTCTTCTGGTCTGATGGCCGTGTGTTCCATAAAGGAGATTCCTTTGCCCTTAATGGTGTCAGCAATCAGGATTTTGGGCTGATTAGTGACTGCTTTCAATTTTGCGATCGCATTCCCTAAAGCCTTGACATCATTGCCATCACAGCGCTCAACATACCAGCCATAGGCCGCAAACTTCCGTTCCAAGTCCCCCAAGTCACTCACTTCGGAAACCCAAGTATCGGACTGGATTTTATTATGATCCACAATCACAGTCATTTCATGGAGTCCCAGATTTGCTGCTGGTTGGAGAGACTCCCAAAACTGACCCTCCTGCAACTCCCCATCCCCAGTTAAGATATAAACGTTTCCCTCTCGACCCATCAGCCGATTTGCTAGGATCATCCCCTTAGCCTTAGAAACCCCCATTCCCAAGGAACCAGTATTCGTTTCCAACAACGGAATCGAAATATCTGGATGACCAGGAAGTCCATCTAACCGCCTCAAGCTATGGATACGCTCAAACTCCAGCAAACCATGGCCAATCAAAACCGAGTAAAAACCCGGTACATCGTGACCCTTAGAGGAAAAATAAATATCCCGTGGTTGATTAGAGTTAGTTTTCCTAACCCGTAATTCATTTAAAAACAGCCAACAAACAATATCTAAACTACTAAAACTACTACCAATATGCCCTGAACCCGCCTGTTTTATCATATATAAAGTATTGATTCGACAGTAGGTAGCAAAAAGCTCAGTATGAGTTTCGGGAGTAATGTCTAAATCCTTCAGGCGTTCAAACTCCCGAAACGGGACTAGAGATAGATTTGTCATTTAATAAATATAACTAAATTGGTTTTTGACAGACGAGAGGTAAGTGAGCGTCTCCCTGTTCTATTAAATAGTTCACATACCACCAATCTTTCAAGTCATTAATATCTAATCCCTCATGATCATGGGTAATAAATGGCATAATCACCTTTCCAGCAATTGTATACTCTTCCAGCACTACTCTTGACCAAGCAATTTCTAAGCTAGCATTTTGCACATAGACCTCTGGCAAGGCCTGATAGGGAGTACTATGCCAGGGGGTATGGGGGGTTGAAGGTTGGGGGGTTGAAGGTTGGGGGGTTGAAGGTTGGGGGGTTGAAGGTTGGGGGGTTGAAGGTTGTTCGCGTAGCGTGGCCTTTTGGCCAAGGTTGGCTGGTTGGGTGGTTAGCTGGTTGAAGGTTGTTCGCGTAGCGTGGCCTTTTGGCCAAGGTTGTTGGCCTTTGGGGTTCGAGAAGGGTAGGTTGGGGGGTTGGAGGTTATGGTTAACCTGACAATTGCCTAATTCAAAAGTGTTCTGCTCAAGCAACGGTTTCATCAGGCTGCCGTTGAGTACCCACATTTTCCCAGGATGCTGCTGGCATTTCTCTACTGCCCGTAAGGAGTCTACTTGATCAGCTTGAGCCAAAAACGCTTGCCAAGCTCGTTGAATCGTCTGGGGTTGGCGACAAGGACTGGTTGGTCGCAGGATGCTGAAGCAATCAAAGTCTCGCCCCAGATTACTCAAATGCCTCAGGGTGTAATCAATCCACTCAATATCTGGTGACTTGTCGGTAGCATACTCTGGCGGACGCAAAAATGGTACATCAGCGCTATAGTAACGAGCAATTTCCGCCACCTCTTCTGAGTCAGTGGAAACAATCACGGCTGAGAACACTTGGCTTTGAGTTGCAGCAGCAATAGTATAAGCAATTAACGGATGCCCTTTTAAACGACGAATATTTTTACCAGGTACTCGTTTGGAACCAGCCCGGGCTGGAATTAGGGCAACTACTGTCGGAGTTTTAGAATCCACCAATTTTCTTGATCTTAGACAATAATCTTGCTGGCAAATTTTTGATCACCACTTTATAGTTTACAGAAATAGGGAATAGGTAAGCTATCAGCTATCAGCTATCAGCTATCAGCTATCAGCTATCAGTTATCAGCTATCAGCTATCAGCTATCAGCTATCAGCTATCAGCTATCAGCTATCAGCTTAAGCGCTACGCGCACGCTACGCGAACAGCTATCAGCTATCAGTTATAGCAATCCTAAACGAGGTTTATTTTCAGCTGACGGCTAACAGCTGACGGCTGACAGCTAACGGTAGTCGGGAGTATAACGGGCATCTTGCCCGTTACAATTTTACTAGTAATTGTTGGTTTTATAATAACTCATTATTGCAGTTAGTTATCTATTAGTAATTACTAATTTTAATACTTGTCAATATTGACAAGTATAGTGTATAATTATATATGGCTCAATCAATTACTTTAAGTACAAATTACTGGGTTTTAGGAAGTAGGGATTAGGTAGTAATAATTGCTCCTTGCCACCGTGAATTAAATCCCACAGACAGGATTTACTTAATAAGGAAATAAACTTGTTCGCGTAGCGTGGCCTTTTGCCCAAGGTAAATCATCTGGTAAATCATAAGTAGTAAAAAACCGTTCTAATAGAGCAATGGTAAAAATTAACATTCACAGCGTGTAATCGCAAATCACACTATAAAAATAACACCATAAACAGAATCTACACTAGTTTAATCAAAATAATAGCGGTGATACTACTTAGGATTTACACAGATTTTTTATTTTATGCCCTATTGCCTGTTACCTAAAATCCAAAACGTACTTCAACCAATTGATAACTACTATCGTAAACATTCTATTGCAGCAAAGCAAATGACAAACTCAGACCAGTTTGATACTCGTTTCAACCTTTTACTAACTGCCTTCGAGCGGATCACCCAACAGATTGAACAGCTCGGTCAAAGAACCGATTCCAATGCTCGTGCCATCGAGCAGACCAACCAACAGATTAAACAGCTCGGTCACAGGATCGATTCTAATGCTCGTGCCATTGAAGCTCTAACCAATACTGTCCATGAGTTCAAACGAGATCGCGCTCAAGCATACTCTTTGATGGCAGATTTAGCTCAAAATCAATCCCGAATGTATGGCATGATGGCCAACTTAGATGAGCGACAGGAACAACTCTCCCAGCGACAAGGTGAGATTGTAGAAATTATGAAGTTACTGACTAAATCTAATTAGGATTTAGAACCACTAGGGTGAGGATTTAGCTATAAACAGTCAGCTGACTGCTTATAGCTATTGAGAAAACACTAAACACTATTGCAGCAAATGACAAACTCAGACCAGTTTGATACCCGTTTCAATCTTTTACTAACTGCGATCGAGCAGATTAGCCAACAAATTGAACAGCTTCGTCAAAGAACCGATTCTAATGCTCGTGCCATTGAAGCTTTAACCGATACTGTCAATGAGTTCAAACGCGTTCGCGTAGCGTGGCCAAAGGCCATCGCTCTCAACTGTATTCTGTAATGGCTAATTTAGCACAATCTCAGTCTAATTTATTTCAATCTCAGGCTAATTTAGCGGACAGTCAATCCCGAATGTATGGCATTATGGAAAATTTAGATGAGCGACAGGAACAACTTTCTCAGGGACAGGAACAACTGTCTAACCGACAGGGGGAGATTGTAGAAATTCTGAAATTATTGACTCAATCTAATTAGGGTTTATAACCACTAGCGTAAGCTATCAGCTTAAGCGCTACGCGCACGCGATCGCGTTCAGCTGATAGCTTACAGATCTTGATAAAACACTACACACTATTGCAGCAAAGTAAATGACAAACTCAGACCAGTTTGATACCCGTTTCAACCTTTTATTTACTGCCATTGAGCGCATCGACCAACAGATTGAACAGCTCGGTCACAGAATTGAACAGCTTCGTCAAAGAACCGATTCCAATGCTCGTGCTATCGAAGCTCTAACCGATACTGTTAATGAGTTCAAACGGGATCGCGCTCGACTGTATTCTGTGATGGCCGATTTAGCAAACTCTCAGTCTAATTTAGCTCAAAGTCAATCCCGAATGTATGGCCTAATGGAGAACTTAGATGAGCGACAAGAACAACTTTCCCAGCGACAGGAACAACTGTCTAACCGACAGGGTGAGATTGTAGAAATTCTGAAATTATTGACTAAATCTCAACCAGCTTAAATCTAAGCTATCAGCCCTCAGCTATCAGCGGTCAGCTGAGGGCTGATAGCTGAATGCTTAAGCAAAAGGGGCAAGGGAGATTTATATCAATTGTTTTGGTTCCCTTCTAGTAAACTATCCAGCTTATTTTCAATGGTGTTAAGTTTCCTGAGAATAGTGGGACGGTCATCATCGATAGCTATTAACATCCGAGTCAATCCTTCCTCAACTCTGGTAACTCTATTGACAACCTCTTCCATGGTCTGAATTCTCTCTCCATGGTCATTGGCAATAGCTTCTACAGAACGAGCTAATGACTGCACCACTGCTTCAACCTCTTCCATGGTCTGAATTCTCTGTTGATGATCATTAGTAAGAGCTTCTACAGAACGAGCTAATGACTCCACCACTGCTTCAACATTTTCAATGGTATGAATTCTCTGTTGATGGTCATTAGCAAGAGCTAGTACAGAACGGGCTAATGACTCCACCACTGCTTCAATCCGGTCTAATCTATCGTTGTTATTACTCACTGCTATAGCATTTATAAATAGCTTATGAACACCAATACTAATTTAGTATAGCATTTCGATTTAGTATAGCATTTCCTGTAGTAATTTAATAAAAATATTACCGCTTTTTACATTACCCAAAATCCCTTTATACTCGATTAATTATTGCCTGTTGGGTGCATCTCACTTTTGCCTAATTTCAAAACTGAGATGCACCGGTACCTACTCCCTACTCCCTACTCCCTACTCCCTACTCCCTACTCCCTTTCCTAATACCTTACTCACAAATCAGTTTTTTATTACTGATGAGTAATTGAGGCTAAACCTTTTGTTTAGATGGGGAAGGTTTCAGCTTACGTTTGATGGTTGAAGCTAAGCCGAGAATGGCAAGGGTAAAGATACTTATACTATGAGTGGGTTCAGGGACAATCACCGGTTTCGCAGAAAAACTAATCGGCAACTCGCTATCTTCTGGTCCAAAATTTTCAAAACCAGTGATAAATGGCGGTGCTGAAAAAATTTCAAAAAAACTAGGGGGCTGCAAAAAACTAGCGAAAAAGACATTAACAAAGTTTCCAGCTGAGGTGGAAAATCCAAAGCCGTCAGTTGTTAACTGATTACCATCAATACTAATTAAATTGTCAACCTCGAAAGGTTCGTTTCCCGGTGTAGAAGTACCAGTAGGTTGCAAACCAGTAATTGTTTCGCTGTTGCGCGTGCCAGTAATTTCATAAATCAGGAAAAAACCCAAATCATCAGGAGTATCATTAGTAGTGAAAGTACCACTGGCTTCGATACCAGGAGCAGAATAACTCCAGTTCCAATTTAAAGCTGAAGCTGCCTGGGGTGCCACCAAAACCAATCCAGAGGTAGCAATCAGGAGTGTGGTAGATAGCAGAGTTAGATTTTTCATCGCAAATTTAGGGTTGATCAAAACTGTAATTTAGACTAAACATTGAATAATATAGCGTTTCTCTCAGTTATGAGGTACGCTTTTCAACTTCAAAGTCCCCCTTATTAAGGGGGATTTAGGGGGATCAAGTTGTACCTTATGGGATATAGAATTAAATAATAACTCAATACATGAAGCCGCACAACATGATTATCCGAGATGCAGAAATAAGGGATCGTGAGAGCCTGCGCTCCTTACATATGTCAGCCTTTCCGATCGGGGAGGGTGATATGGTGGCAGGTCTCGCTGATGACCTCATCTCCAATATTACCGAGCCATGTACCTTATCATTGGTAGCAGTCGATGACAATAAAATAATTGGAAACGTTGCATATAGTCCTGTATTTATTTCCGAAAAACAAGATTTTCATGGCTATATTCTGGCACCACTCGCTGTTAAGCCAGAATGCCAAGGTAATGGTATCGGGAGTCAACTAATTGATGCTGGGATTAAGAGATTGCGTAGTATGAATGTGAATATTGTCTTCGTGTATGGTGATCCTAGGTATTATCAACGATTTGGCTTTAAGGCAGAGTTGGCAACACATTTCATTCCTCCATATCCATTGCAGTGGCCTTTTGGTTGGCAGGCGCTCCTACTTCGCGAGATAGAGAAGTCAGGTGCTGCTGTGAATATCAAATGCGTAAAATCTTTAAACAATCCTAAACTATGGTGATAGGTTGCTAGGATTGCAATAACACTTTCAATTATGTTTTAAAACCATAGTATTATCGTTAGTTTTAGGGATGGATTTGCTGCCAAATTGTACCAAATACTCTTCCCATACTCCCCTGAGCCGCATAGTCCTAGATTCCTGGCATAAAAAGATTTGAAAGATTTGGTTGATTTTCATAAAGGGGTTTTGACAAGCGGATTTGGTATTAGATCTTCCCAATAGATCTTCCAAGTTAAGGGAAATAATGCGAGTTGTAGGATGTTCCTCTCCCAACTGTTTGACAGCAATCTTTCGAGCCTGCTGGTACAGGGGTTCCGCTTCCAAGTACTGTCCCTGACTTTCGTACAGTACTGCCAGGTTGTTGAGGATTTCTGCCACATCTGGGTGTTCTTGGCCCAGGAGGCGTTTCCTCAGGTCTAAAGCTTGCAGGTAAAGGAGTTCCGCTTTTTGGTATCGCCTCTGACTATAGTACAGTAAAGCCAGGTTTTGGAGGGTGCTTGCCACATCTCGGTGTTGTTGACCCAGCAGACGTTTCATCAAGTCTAAGGCTTGCAGGTAAAGGGGTTCCGCTTTTTGGTATCGCCCCTGCTTCCAGTACAAATAAGCCAGGTTGTTGAGGCTGATGGCCACATCAGGGTGTTCTTCACCCAAGCGCTCTCTAACCGTTGATAAGCATTGCTCATACCAAGGCCATGCTTGTTCGTAAGCGCCTTGACCATGGTAAAACCAGGCTAAGCCAACAAAAGGACAGATTAAATCTTCGTTATTTAAGTAATCCTTTTGGTTAGTGACAACTTCCACCAGGTGAGGGATAGCAGGGGTAATTGCTAGAATGTCTGACTGAGTTGGGGTCTCAGGAATATTCTTTGCTATTGTTACTATCGCTGAACAAAAGCCCTGTTTGAGGATTTCAATATCAGCTAATTGTTCCCCCTTGATACTCAAAAAGTCTCTAATCCGTTCCTGAAGTTGGTAGGTATTATCATCCAACTTCTGTAGTAAATACTTTTGAACTAAGATATCCCGATTAACGACCAAATCAAAGTCTAAGCTAGCAGCTCTAGCAGCCTTTGAAACTAATGACCAGGGAATAGGAGCTAAAGCAAATAAACTCAAGAGACCAGCCATGGTTTGAGCTGAAGACTCTAAGGAATCCCAATTGAGTTCCAGCACAACATCTGTACCAGAGTCACCTTCTTGAGATTGCTTCTGCTCTAGGAGCAATAAAATTTCTTCTAGCATCATGTACTCCCTGGCTTTGAGAACAGCCCTGCCAACGTATATAAAGCTAAAGGTTCAAAGTGAACTTTTTTACAGAGTGTTTTGGCAAACTCTAGCTCTTGTTGATCAAACTCTTGCCTTAACAAGTTTGCTAATAACTCTAGAGCCTCATTTTCTGGTAATCCCCCCAGAGAAAGTGATGGATAGGTTAACTGTGAGCTACGTGTGGTGATTAATACCCTGAATCGAGAACCCATGGGCGGTAAGTAGTCTTTGATTTGCTCGATGTTAGTGACATTATCGAAAACTAATAAAACCTTACCTGGTTGCCAGCTACGCCAGCAATAAGCTAGTTGGCTAGCAATGCTGAAATTTTCAGGAATATTAAAACCAGGAAATTCATTCACAATTGCAAATTCCGAGAGCTGGGTGACGATATCCACTCCCTTGAAATACAACCAACAACATCCACCGGGATAATCTTCTAATTTGTACCAAGAGTATTGAATTGCTAGTTCTGTTTTCCCTACTCCCCCCTTACCTGTGCGATCAGTAATCGCCACAATAGTATTGTCTTGCAATAGCTGATCTAACTTTTCCAGTGGCTGGTGTCTATCCACAAACTTACAGGCTTGAGTACTGGGTATATTGTGGGAAATTTCAAAGGGATTAGGATGATAATCCTCCCGATCACCATCCCAACTGCGCCGATAAAAATAGGTTGGTAGTTGTTGTTTATTTAAACTAGCAAATTGTTGTTTAACGTGCTTAGCAACTGCTGGCATATCTGGCAGCCAGTCATGGTGCGCCAACGCTTCTCTTACTGCTTGGGAAAAGTATCCCATTTTTTCTGAGGAGTTAACTTTGGCTGTCTCCCCTTCTCTAGTAGCTAGTAAGACAAACTGTTGACTGTCTTTCCTAGGTTGACCACTAGGAAACTGTTTCCCTCCCAAATTGGTTGGTCGCCCTTTTGACTCTAAAACATAATTAGCACAAGCATCGACTATACAAATATGATGTGGAATTTTAAAGGCATCTGAACCTAAAAGCAGTAACAGGGAATTAAAATCTAGATTCTGCCAATTATTTTTACTAGCATCAGCACAAAGTAGCCTGCGATTCCGCTCCGAAGTAATTAAACCATGACCAGCCCAAAACATAAACAGTAAATCTCCGTTTTTTTGGGACAGGTCATTGGTAATGATATCAACTAGATTATGCTCCGTTGCTGGCTTTGACGTTATCTCAAATTCCTTAACCAGTTCACTATTTTCAGTTAAAGGAGACAAACAGAGCTTGATATTATCTGTTGGCACTGCTTGTGATAACAACCAATCAGCAAACTTGATGGCATCATGAACGGGACCATTAACATTCCAGTTTGTTGCTTGATAGTTCTCGATACCGACAATCAACCCATAGGTTTTTTCTGGCCTAGCATTAATGGTCATGGAGTGCATCTCACTTTTATAAATGTCCCGTAGGGTGCGTTAGGGGCGGACTTGCCATGATTTTTTGCGTAGCCAGGGTTGTGATAGCCCGCCCCGTAACGCACCACCGGTTCAAACAGCAAATATGAGATGAACCCATAGTCATGGTAATCGCGGGATAATTGCTTTCCAGGTAGCTGGGTTTGTCCAATAAGCACTATGAGCTTGGGGAAACGGTTGTTTACTATCCACCAAAACATCCTGCACTTTATTAGGGAATAGAGTAGCGCCAATGTAACTAAGGAAATCGCGTGAATCATAAATATTCAACCACTCCGGAAAAAAGTCGGGCAGAGGCTGACCAAATTCTAGGCTATATAAGCCATTAATTTCGTATAAAAAGGGAGCTTGAGAACCAACTGTAATTAATAATGTCACCTGTGCCATTGGTTCAGTTACCAGTAAATCAACACAAGCAATCCCTCCTAAACTATGGGCTAATATAACAACTGGTGGTTCAGCATCTTCTATAGTTTTTTGGATAAAATCACGTATTTTATGACCCCGACTTTGATAGAGTATAATATCACCAGGTGTAGGAGTATTTGCTTCAGTAATTGCACCCCTCTTACTCCTCACCCAAGCTGTCGCTGGACCCGCCAATAAGGAAAGTGGTTTCTGGATCCAGTCACCCAATCCCAAGTCTTCCTCCTTACCCAAAGCATTACTGAGTGATTTCACGAGTTGATCACGCAATTCCGGATCAGGAAGGATGAAGCCATGGTGGTGCTGCTGAGAGTCAAAAATTGCCTGAGCAACAATTGCTCTTGCGATAGTATCATAACAGTCACTATCTGAATCAGAGACTTGGTTTAATACTTCTTGATAAACAGCACTGCGAGTAACATGGCGTCGTGCCTGATCAAACACCTCTGCTATGCCCGCTGCTTGTAATTTTTCTTGCAATTCTCCAGTAGGAATCAAATCCAGCAACCGGTCATGTAATTGATCACCCGGTTGTTCTCCAAAGGGATTACTATCACCACCAGTCCTAGGTTTAAACGACAACAATCCCAACTCATAAAGGGGATTGCGATATAACTCCTGCCAAAGAATAATAGTTTGATCCTCTTCTTCTCCCTGATCCAGAGCTAAGGTAGCATCATACAAGGGTATCGATGCCCCTTCAGCATTGAGCTTACTCCCAAATTGCTCACCCCAAAAGCAAGGAACAACGGTAATATCTGGACGTTGTTTTGTGACAAAACCCTCAACTATCTTAAAGGTTTGCTCATAGGCAGCTTGCCTAACCCCTGTGCCATGGACAAATACGAGAGTTGTCATAGTTGAGAAGATAGTTGATCAATATCTATATATTTTACTGTGAGCGGTCAGCGGTCAGCGGTCAGGGGTCAGCGGTCAGGGGTCAGCCGTCAGCGGTCAGCGGTCAGCCGTCAGCAGACTTAACTCAGATTAAAAGAATGCTTATATCTTTTATTCAAAAGCTGAAAGGTAAGCATATGCCCTACGTGCAGGCTACTTGATGTGACTTCAGCTGATAGCTGTTCGTGTAGCGTGCGCGTAGCGCATAAGCTGATAACTGATAACTGACCGCTAGCTGATAGCACCTCAAGTAGCGTGGCCAACGGCCTTTAGCTGATAGCTGATAACTGACCGCTGATAACTGACCGCTAGCTGATAGCTGATAACTGACCGCTGATAACTGACCGCTAGCTGATAGCTGATAACTGACCGCTGATAACTGACCGCTAATAGCTGATAGCTGATAGCTTAGATAAAAAAATTCGGTCAAGTTTGGTTTAACCCAAATGCTTGACCGAATTCTATTGTGTAAACCTAATTGAGTACAGCTTAGCTGTCATCAAATCCAAACAAAAACTGAATCAAGGAATCCATTCTTATCAAGTTACTCAGGTACTGCTTTCCAGCAAGCACATCCTAACTCTGTTTACATTATACCCGATACTTTTTAGCTACCAAAGTCTACCAAGATAGACCTTGGCCCGCCAATGCAAGATGCAATAGCATCCAGGGGGTATCTCCCAAAGCTCTCAGGAATATCCCGCGAGCGCCATAAAAATGTCAAAACGTTAGTTCCACCGTAGGTCGAGAGCGCAACTATTAAACCCTTGGTTTTCGGCTTTAATTTAAGTTACATAATAATCCCTGTCGGTGTTACCCTAATTTAAGTCTAACAAATAATAAAAGTTTTTGGTAGACTCTGCGACATTTTCTCTAGCTGTTTACTAACCCTCCACGTAAGCATTCAGTAGTCAGCCGTCAGTGGTCAGTGGTCAGTGGTCAGTGGTCAGTGGTCAGTGGTCAGTGGTCAGTGGTCAGTGGTCAGTGGTCAGCCGTTGGCCACGCTACGCGAATGGCTGATAACTGATACGCGACACGCTGATACGCGACACGCTGATAGCTGATAGCTTAAAAATAACCTCCACAATTCTTGGCCGCCAGGGCGGCAAACCCTGGCAAAACCCTATCCTAATCTAGATATAAATACCGAATCAAGGTGGTCATCACCTCACCAGGATTTTCCGTAGGCTCGGGAGTGCTCCACTCATCGGGATAGGCGTATTTAAGGCCATAAATGGCATAAATAGTATGCCGAACTTGTTTAGGAGAACCAATCAAGATGTGCTTGACTTTCTTAGGTTTGCGACCTTGATTGTCAGGGTTTTGATTGTCATCGGAGTTGGGGTTAATGTTTTGATTCATGACCAGTAATTAGTGTAAATGGTTTACACTATAAATATATTAATAAATTAATATATTGTCAAGGGGTTTAGGAATTTTTTTTGTTACGAAATATGGAGATTGTGGAGAGGGTGGGGAGTGTTTAAAGTGTGGCCAGGGTGGGAATATCAAATAGTTTTTATTTGTTTACATTTTTGATAAAAATAATCCTATAGAGTTAGGGCAGCAGTAATCGTAGGGTGGGCAGTGCTTCATAGCAATTAAAAAGCTTGTAATCGGTTGAATCGGCACTGCCCACCGACAGTAACTTAGGGAAGTATGGGGCAGCAGTAATCGTAGGGTGGGCAGTGCTTCATAGCAATTAAAAAGCTTGTAATCGGTTGAATCGGCACTGCCCACCGACAGTAACTTAGGGAAGTATGGGGCAGCAGTAATCGTAGTAATCGTAGGGTGGGCAGTGCTTCATAGCAATTAAAAAGCTTGTAATCGGTTGAATCGGCACTGCCCACCGACAGTAACTTAGGGAAGTATGGGGCAGCAGTAATCGTAGGGTGGGCAGTGCTTCATAGCAATTAAAAAGCTTGTAATCGGTTGAATCGGCACTGCTGCCCACCGACAGTAACTTAGGGAAGTATGGGGGAGCAGTAATCGTAGGGTGGGCAGTGCTTCATAGCAATTAAAAAGCTTGTAATCGGTTGAATCGGCACTGCCCACCGACAGTAAATTAACTCGACAAAATAGTTAATTGTATTATTTTTTAATAATGTTAATCGTCAGGTGGGCAGTGCTTCATACCAATTAAAAAGCTGACAATCTCGAAGGTAAGCACTGCCCACCCTACATCTCTAATGAGGGATTTTTTCCCTCTTGCCTCTTGCCTCTTGCCTCTTGCCTCTTGCCTCTTGCCTGCTCCCTGCTCCGAACGCGCCCCGCGTGGCCTACGGCCTCAGTCCCTGCTCCCTAAAACCCATAAATTTGTACCTCACAAGTTGTAGAATTGCTATATCATTATCGGGGAGAAGAATTAGTGGACAGCAGAAAATACGCTGCAGCAACCCAGCGCAACCGGGAACCAATTTTAAAAGTACTTTTAGAGATACTACCAGCCACTGGCACAATTTTAGAAATTGCTAGCGGTACCGGAGAACATGCTATCTATTTTGCACAACAGTTAAACCCTCGAAAATGGATTCCTTCCGATATCAATGCTTCCCTCCGTGAAAGTATTATCGCCTGGGCTAAAGATTACCCTAGCGACAACCTCCATCAAACCCTTGATATTGATGTCAGTCAGCCAGTTTGGAAAGTAGAAACGGAAATACTATCAGAAATACCAGATATTGTAGCGATGGTGAACATTAATATGATTCACATTTCACCATGGTCTACTTGTTTAGGATTAATGGCAGGTGCTGGTCGTATCCTTTCATCAGGAGATATTCTATATTTATACGGTCCCTACAAACAAGGTAATAAACATACTGCACTTTCCAATGCTGATTTTGACTCCTATTTACGAGAACAAAACCCAGAATGGGGAGTACGTAATTTAGAAGATGTTGTAGACGTTGCTAATACTCATAATCTCATCCTTGAAAAAACTTATCAAATGCCAGCTAATAATCTTTCAGTAGTATTTAAACACATGTAAGTAAAATCGTAGGGTGGGCAGTGCCTAAGACCCATCCTAAAACTTGTAGTTGCTTTGATAAGCACTGCCCACCCTACTTGGATATAGTGCTACGCGCAAGGCATGCATGCCTTTAGCATGCATGCTAAAGAGAATAAAAATCATCGTAGGGTGGGCAGTGCCTAAGACCAATTTCAAAGGTTACCATCGCTATGATACTTACTGCCCACCCTACATCAACTAAAATAATTTAAAATTGCTATAATAAAATTAAGTATTTAAAACGAAGAATTATATGATTACAGTTACACGAGAAGAAATTGAGCAATTTCGGTATCAATTGGCAAATTATCCAGAGGCTTTGGCTGCCCTAAATGAGATAGAAGAAGAGGAAGGAGATTTGGAGTATGCGACTGAAATTATAGCTTCGGAAGCCGGAATCGACAGAATAGATATAAAAGAGAGTTGGTTGCAAAATTTAGCCAGGCGGTGTCGCCATATAATTTGTCAAGATGAATTTAAAAATGATCTACTCGCTGGAGGAATTACTACTTTGATTCCGTATTTAGTGCAGTCGGTAAATTTGCCCGTGGCATTGGCGACTCCAGTAGCTATTTATATAGTTAAGATTGGAGTCAAAAGTTTCTGCAATCAAGAGGAAACAAGAAACCATAAAGATTATCCATTAGCACAAGAATTAATTGCCGATAATAAAGGTAATATCGAGAAAGTATTAATTGATTTTCAGGACTATGAACGTTTAATTGAAAGCTTTGAAGATGAAGGACTATATCGTGCTATGATGGAAGTTAAAGATGAAACTCCCTTAAGTTTGGAAGAAGCATTAGCAGAACTAGATAAGGAATGAAAACCGAATATCTTCCAACCTTTCTTAAAGATCTTAAATCTCTGAAAAGCACGCCCGTTTATAGAACGATTAAAAAGTTTACGTTTCAGGATATTATTTCCTGTCAAAATCTTAGGGATATCAAAAACATCAAAAAATTAAAAGGAGAAGAAAATGCATATCGAATTCGTTTAGGGGATTATAGAATTGGTTTTTTTATAAAAGGCGATACTATCATATTCTCCCGTGTTCTCCATAGACGAGAATTTTATCGTTATTTTCCTTAAAGCAATAGAAAATTATAAAGTAGTAGGGTGGGCAGTAGAATCGCAGCCCACCGGCAGTAAATAAAATTAATCGTAGGGTGGGCAGTGCCTAAGACCAATCCCAAAGCTGGTAGTAGCTTTGATAAGCACTGCCCACCGACAGTAAATAAAATTAATCGTCAGGTGGGCAGTGTATATAACCAATTTCAAAGGTTTCCATCGCTATGATACTTACTGCCCACCCTACATCAACTACTCCCGACTCCCGACTCCCGACTCCCTACTCCCTAATGATCAAAATTGCTCAGGATCGATATTAATATAGATATCCTTCAACTCAGAATAGACATCCAACGCTTCTGTGCCTGGTTCACGGGTACCATTACCAGATTGCTTGAGTCCACCAAAGGGCATATGAGGTTCACTGCCATAAGTACCGGCATTCACTACAGCTACGCCAGTTTGGACTTTCTCACAAAACCTTACTGCACGGTGGATGTTGCGAGTGTGAATCGAAGCAGTTAAGCCATAGGGGGAATCGTTGGCAAGAGCAAGAGCTTCCTTAAAGTCTTTGACCCGGTAGAGACTAGCAATCGGACCAAATAATTCACATTGAGAAATTTCCGCGTGGGGGTCTACATTCTCTAGGAGGGTCGGAGCCATATAGAAACCAGTAGCATGGTCAGGGTCTGTTAAGCGATCGCCTCCCACCAACACCGTTGCTCCTGCTTCTTGTGCCTGTTTCACCGCTGCTATCATATTGATCAACTGTTGCTCATTAATCACTGGACCAAGGTCATCCTGGTCAGTGGGACCTAATTTTAATTCCTTAGTTTTCTCCACTAATTGGTCACGGAATTGATCATAAATGCTATCAAAGACAATGATTCGACTAGCAGAAGCACAACGTTGACCGGCATTACTGAACACTGAGAGTAAGGTCCACTTGATAGCATTGTTCAAATCCGCATCATCACACACGACCAAGGGATTCTTACCCCCCAATTCCAGGGATACCCTGCCAAAGCGCTCCCCAGCTACCCGTTGCACAATTCGTCCTACTTCTGTGGACCCGGTAAAGCTAACCACAGCGACATCATTATGAGCAACCAAGGGAGCGCCAGCTTCTTCACCATATCCCTGAATAATATTGAGGACACCAGGGGGTAACCCAGCCTCTTGAGCAATTTGTCCAACTATCCAAGCCGTGGCGGGAGTGTCTTCTGCTACTTTTAATACAGCGCTATTGCCACAAACCAGGGCTGGAAAGACTTTCCAGGCTACATTAGCAATGGGAGTATTGGCCGCAATAATTAATCCAGCAACTCCCAGAGGTTGACGCACAGTCATGGCATATTTATTAACCACACCGCTGGTAGTGGTGCGACCATACAACCGTTGTCCTTCACTAGCGTAGAATAATCCTAATGCGATCGCACCGCCAGTTTCTCCATAAGCTGAACTATAGGACTTACCGGTTTCTGCTGCTACTATCTTGGCAATCTCCTCCTGACGGGCTTTCATACCCAGGACAATCTCGTGTAAGATAGCTCCCCGTTGTACCGGGGGAGTATCAGCCCAAGCCGGTTGAGCCTGTTTAGCTGACCTTACCGCTTGCTCAATATCTGCTGCTCTTGAGCGAGCCACCTGACATAGCACTTGACCATTAGTGGGGTCTAGCTTCTCAAACCATTCTCCTGCCACTGCTGCTACTTGTTGACCATCAATCCAGTTCAAGACTTGGCTCGGTAAATAGTCTTGTGCCATTATTTTTTCCCCCTTGGAAGTGTCTCATGGTGAGTCATGATACCAATAGAAGTTCAAACAATAGCAATCAAGATAGGGAATAGGGAATAGGGAATAGGGAGTAGGAGTCTAATCTACCAAACTGTAAAACCACCATCAACTCTGAGTTCGATACCTGTGACATAGGCAGAGGCATCGGATGCCAGAAACACTAATGGGCCAAGTAAATCATCAAACTCTGCCATCCGTCCTAGAGGAACGCGATCGCAAAATTGACCTTTGAATTCCTCATCTTGTCCACCCAATACTCCTCCCGGAGAAAGGGCATTAACCCGGATGCCAAAGGGTCCCCAGTGGGTAGCAAAGTACCGGGTTAAATTCACCAGTGCTGCCTTGGATGCCCCATAGGCAGGGGGTTTTAAAAAAGGAGGGTCGCACTCCAGATGCTCATAAAACCGGGCATCGGGAGATACGCTCCCATACAAGGAACCGATATTAATGATTGAACCTCGTCTAGCTTCCAGCATCGGGCTACCGAAGACTTGAGTCACCTGGAATGCTCCCAAGACATTCACCTCAAACACATTGCGGCAAATCTCTAGGGGTATCTCTTCCAAGCTGTAGGTTTTCACTGGACCAGGAGGTTGGTCAATCCCAGCATTGTTGACAATCACAGCAGGAATGCCAATGTCGGTCAGGATGCGATCGCGGATTGCGATGATGGCAGTGCGATCGCATATATCACCCCGCTCCAAAAACAAACGAGTCTTGGGATAATGCCGTTGAAGTAGCTCAAAAGACCTTGGCACCTGAGCCAATGGTAGGTCTATCCCCACAACCGTTGCGCCAGCATCCAGTAATGCCCGACTCCACACCGGTCCAAGTTTACCTAAGACTCCAGTAACAATAGCGATTTTGCCAGAGAGGTCAAAATAGTTCACGAAGCCAACAACACCCTACAAAGCAACCTTTTCAACATTTTCCACCAACCCAGCCAACATAATCGACTCATCCACCCTTAGGGGTTTGGTTAAGACTTTACCAATCACATGGTCCAATTCATAAGGGGGTAAACCATCCCCTGGGGATTTCATCGCGATATCCTCTGCCCTTAAAACATGTCCTACAGGTAAATTATCCCCAGCAACCAGTTTTTTACCCATCTTCAAGTAAGCAGGACGTTCATTTAGGTGTACTTTCTTCACCCCATCCCCAAAAGCTTGGCGAGTGCGTCTGAGGTCTCTTACCATCTTGCGCAACCCTGTCGGTTCTAACGAGAAAGCATGGTCTGTTCCTTTCATCGCCCGGTTCAGGGTAAAGTGTTTCTCAATCACACGAGCCCCAAGAACATAAGCCGCCACTGCCATGGCGATACCGTTGTCATGGCTAGATAGACCAATCACAATATCACTGAACAGTTCCCGATAGGTCTCGATCACCTTCAGGTCAAGTTCTTCAAAGTCCGCTGGATAGCTTGCCGTACATTGGAGGATACACAGCTGGGGGTTAATCGGCATGATCGCATCATAAACCCGTTGCACATCCTCTAAAGTAGCTGCACCGGTGCTAACGATCATCGGCTTTTGGAATTGGGCAACATGTTTAATTAGGGGCAAGCTCTTAAGGTCTCCAGAAGCGATCTTATAAGCTGGCATATCCAACTCACCCAAAAAGTCCGCACTCGGAATATCAAAAGCAGTAGAGAAAAACGTAATCCCTACTTCTTCAGCATACTTTTTCAATTCCTGATATTCGTAAGCACCAAATTCTAGAAACTCCCGATGCTCACCGTAGGTCAAACCAAAACTATTTTCATGGTCATAAGGTCTGTCAAAAGCAGCTTTCGTGTAAAGGGCACGATTGTCTCGTTTTTGTAGTTTTACAGCATTCGCTCCGCATTCCTTAGCAATCCGGAACATTTCTTTACACTTTTCCAAGCTGCCTTGATGGTTATTCCCAATTTCAGCAATCACAAAGCAATCGCTATCGTCATGAATTTCAAAGCCATTAATAGTCAGTCTTCGAGACATTTTACACTCCTACAACCAATAAATTCCTATCGGTTTTTCACCACTGACCAATGGTTTACCATTAATTAGCTGAGATTTCAATACTTATTTGTCTTTTTGTCAGCATTCAGCATTCAGCAGTCAGCCGTCAGCCTTCAGCCGTCAGCGGTCAGCGGTCAGCGGTCAGCCGTCAGCTGATAGCTGATAGCTGATAGCTGATAGCTGATAGCTGATAGCTGATACGCGACACGCTAATAACTTATAGCTGATAGCTAATAACTTATAGCTGATAGCTAATAACTTATAGCGTTTCTCCCAGTTATGAGGTACGCTTGTCAACCTCAAAGTCCCCCTTATTAAGGGGGATTTAGGGGGATCAAGTTGTACCTTATGGGATATATAATTGCTATATAGCTAATAACTTATAGCTGATAGCTGATAGCTGATAGCTGATAGCTGATAGCTGATAGCTGATAGCTGATAGCTTTTACGATAACGGCTCGACTTCAAATGATCTCGGTCGTAAATATCCTGGACAATGTTGAATTAAGTGATAACTTTTACGTTGGGTAGTCATCGGATCGGTGATACTAATATACCGACTGGTCATGATGTTGTGCCAATCCCGAGGGATGAGATTCCAGAAGATCGGTTGGTCTGAATTGTAGTGTTGATCAAACCCGATCCCTTTACGAAACAATGCCCAAAGATACTTTTTCAGTTGCCATAACCAACCTGCTTTAGCATACTTTGAGTACCGTTCCGCATAAAGGGCTTTATAGTGCTTTTGCCTCTCCATCATTTGGGCATATTCTGGAGAATTAGGATCCGAACTCCAATTCCGGTAATGATGAATAGCAATTTTTTTAGTATAAACGATATCATTCCCTGAATATAAAACTTTCGTGGTCAAATCCGGATCAATCCCATAATCTCGAAATACTTCACAGAATCCACCCACCTGTTTTAATACGGAAGTTCTCAGCACACCTTGGTTAACATTTAATACACCAATTACTGAGACACCACCAATGTAGGGAGCACTCACGAAGGGACCTTGTTTATCCCTTACTTTCAGGGCTACCATCGCGATCTTCGGCTTATCCTCAAGTATTTTTACCGCCGTATCCAGACCCTGATTCACAATGACATTATCATCACTTACCCAACACACATAGGGAGTATCTACCAGTCTGAACACATCATTATAGGCTTTAGCTTGACCAAGCTTTTCTCCCACCAAAATCGGAATCACCTGTGGATTTGAGGATGCGATCGCATTTAAATACTCAATAGTGCCATCATCAGACCCCGCATCAGTTACATAAATTTTCGTAGGGGTTGATGTTTGTTCAAGAATACTAGTAATACATTGCTTCAGAAGACTCAATCGATTATAGGTACCAACAACAACAGAAAGTTTCATGGTTGCTTCACTCCTCACCTTCACTCCTAAAAATTAACGTAAGCATTCAGCTATCAGCATTCAGCTATCAGCATTCAGCTATCAGCATATGCGCTACCCGCACGCTACGCGAACAGCAGTCAGCGGTCAGCGGTCAGTGGTCAGTGGTCAGCCGTAGCACAGGCCACAAGCGTGATGTAGCCCATAAGCTAATAGCTATTAGCTGATACCTGATACCTGATAGCTGACCGCTGATAGCTGATACCTGATAGCTAATACCTGATAGCTGACCGCTGATAGCTAATACCTGATAGCTGATACCTGATACCTGATACCTGATACCTGATACCTGATAGCTGATACCTGATAGCTGATACCTGATAGCTGATAGCTTGCACAACCCTAACGGACATACAAACAATGACAGAATAATGGCTGTCCCGACTTGATAGAATTAATTTGATTTTTAATTCCCGCAAATCGGTAACCCAACTCTACCAAACATTCATGTACCTCTTCAAATAATGGTTGTTCCTTATACAGGGGAACAAATGACATTTCTACCAGAACACATCGCCCTATTGAAAATAGCTTTTTACCTCCCTTTATCACTTTATCTTCAACCCCTTGGACATCAATTTTTATAAAAACATCTCTCTCAAATTGATCAGACTCTAATTCTGACTGTAATAGGTCATCCAGGGGGCAAACCTTTACTTTCATTTCACTTTCTCCTGATGTCTGTGGAAATTCCTTCTTACATAGTTCACTGATTCTTAACATGGAAGAAGCTGGCCCATAAGAATTCTCATAGAATAACTCTTCTCCTTGATAATCCGACAACGCTACATTAAAAATTTTTAGATTAGGAATCTTAGCGCCTTTCCCTTCCAAGTCTGATATATAAGATGGCAATGGTTCAAATACATAGGTCTGTTTAGCATTGAAGTAAATGGCTAAAAATTCCGCAAAATCCCCATTATTTGCTCCAATATCAATTACCGTCTTAATCGAATAATTTTCACGAAGCCATCGCCATAGCTCCCTGCCTGGATCGGGACTCGCTTCAACAATTTGTTTGTAGTCTGAAAGCCTTAACAACTTTAAATTCATGGATGCTAACAGACGATTTACCAACCGACCAATTTCCTGTTTCACCGAAGCCATTTAGTTACTCCTATAAAACTTAATAAACTAAGTCCATAAACTGGTCTGCTGTTCTATTTTTGTCCTCATATAACCTATTTACTCGTCTCCGGAGATCCCGCTTATATCGATGATAATAAATTCCTTCCCATCGCTTCAAGTAAGCCTCTCGGTCATGGTCTAAAACAGCATTGTTAGTCTGGCGAACCGCTTCATTTCGATCATAATAATGTTCAACATAAGCCCCTGGACAATCTACAATTTCATAATTAAGCTGCCACATCTTTAAACAGAGATCACCATCAGCTTTATAAAAGATATATCGCTCTTCATCCGCCCAGTCAACTGCTGCTAGGGCTTCTTTTAAGTACATACCATGATTAACAAACAGTTTGCCACCAAGGGTATGTTGTACATAGTACTCTTCATCCTCTGGCCAATTCCGAAAATAGAAAGCTACTCCCCCTATTTTTCCGCCAGCTTTTTCCACCTCTTCAAACTTGTCCAACCCTAAATTAACCGCATTCGGTAATAGCAGACAATCATCACTGATCATCAAAATATATTTACCTTTAGCTGATTTAAAGCCAAGATTCATAAAATACCCCCAACTGCGACGCTTGAGTGGCTTTCCTTGGAATTCCCCTCGGTTATGTTGGATGATAGTAATAATATCTTTCTGCTGAATGAGCCATTCTAAAGAGCCATCCGTTGACCCCCCGTCAATCACAATGATTTCATAGGGAACCCGAATCTGATTATCTCGAACACTTTGAATCGCTTTTTCCAGTAAAGGTCTACGGTTATAACTCCCAATCACCACCGAGACGATGCAGGTTTTCTCAGAGCTAATTACCGGTTTAGCGAAAGACTTTAATATCTTCAAATGACTCAATTGTCCTGGATTAGCTGGTCCTGGATTAGCTAGTTTAATAGGAGAATGAGTCAATGAGCCATTATACAATTGTTTGACTTGACGAAAAGGCTTAGCTAGAATTTTGATATAGTTCATAAGGCACTCCTGAACACACCTGTATGGAGCCATCACCATTAAGCGATTTAGCTTAATCTGATGTGGCCGTTATAGTTGCACCCTCGGGGATAATGATATCAAACTATCCCATTGTTTATGTTATAATAACAAGTCATTATGGATAGATAAATCTAAAAATTTTCTGAAGGCTGGCCGAGTCCGTAGGGTGCGTTAGGGGCGCGCCTTGCCATCATATTCAACTTCGTAGCCAGTAGCCCCGTAACGCACCACCCAAGGGCTTGCCCTGATTTTCCGCCTCTTCGCGCCTGGTTGGGATAGTCCGTCCGGAAATTGATCACGGGCAAGATGCCCGTTCCACGCCTGATCCCCGTTCCACGCCTGATCCCCGTTCCACGCCTGATCCCCGTTCCACGCCTGATCCCCGTTCCACGCCTGATCCCCGTTCCACGCCTGATGCTCATGGCACCAAGATGCTCATGGCACCAAGATGTCCATGCCACCCACCGGGTCAAACAGCTTTAATGAGATGCACCAGATGCTTAATCCTTAGACGCGATCAATTCCCAACCGTTCCGCTGGATAGATAAAAGGAGAACCAGACAAGATGCCATCACAGATAATATCCAAACCCGGATCTGCACCAGGAAGTAATTGGTCTAGGCTAGTAATATTGAGCTTTACGTAAGGATTTTCCGATAGGGGTTCGGTAAACTGTAGGGGAATCATGCGTCTGAAAAAGAAATGGTAGGCGTACATCCTCGCCCGTTTCAGGGAATTAGAATCTAACCGTTCACCAAGGGGTAGCTTATCCAAGCATTGGAAATACTCCTCTGCTGTCGAAGGATCCATCGTGATTCCCTTATCTCGGATCCAAGCTTCACCACCAACGATCACCGGAATGCCTACACTGGTCAACTCTACTCCAGTTTTTGTCCCATAAATAATCACCGAATCGCACTCCATCATCGCTGCATAGGTACTCACAGGACTTTCTGGAGGAATGATGAAAATATTTTTAGGCAATTGAGACCAGACCTTCTTGATTTCTGGCAACAATGGTTGGCGAGAAGGCAACGTTCCCCGAATCTCTGCTGGATGAATCCGAATCAGCAGTTGTAAGTCAGAACGTTTAGCAAAATACTCAATCGTCTGGAGTACCCACGTTAGCATATTCGGAAAAGCATTAGCGCGATAGTGCAACTGGGCATCCCACATCACATTGGTGAGCATCCCAATCACCGGCTGGTTCAGGTCAAGCCCCATCTCCTCAGCATTTCGGCTAAATTCTTCATCAGGTTTTTCATGAAACCAAATCCAATCCCGAGTGCCTTGCCATCGACTTTTCAAATACTGTAGGATGTCATCTGTCATTGCCTGATTCCAAGGCATGGTTTCCCAGGCATGGAGAGGCTCACTGAGCATAGTGTGATGATAAGTGTCTCCATGGCTAAAAATAAAGCAACGCTTGCGGTAGGCAATCGTCCAGTTAACCACCCGCACTTGGCGTGAGCGACACACCTCACCAATGATGCCATGAGGTAAGTAGATGCCATGATTGAAGCAAGCAGCCTTAAAATTATAGTTACACAGTAGCTTACTGATAGCATACGCAGTCAGCAAAGCCCCTTCAAAATACCGACGCACCACGATTTCACTGTTGGGTTCGTTATCTAGATTCCCGCTGGTAAAATAGCGCAGCGCCCCAGCATAGGCGTGTTCACCAATATTCCAGTTGCCCAGGCAATAGTTTTCAATCTCTGATAGCCTTACGTGTGCTGCGATCTGTTTTGCCTCTAGCCTGTCGAGCCCAGTGAGCAGTTCACTGAATACATGGTTCGTCAAATGCAACGGTTGATACAGATAACGACCGGTTGCAAAACACTTTTGGCACTTGATCGTTTCTAGATCATAGTTTTCAATCCTTTCTTGAGGTGTATCTAGTTTTTGAAGATTGAGGCAGGCAGGCAGAGAATGGTCACACAGGAGAGTATGAACCTGTGCTCCTCTGAGGGTAAGGGCTACTGCTAGTAGGCTTTCTGGTAGTGACAGTGGCGCTGACCCCCCTACGGTAGTTGCTATTAGGACCATTGGTCCCTGGTGAGACCGTTGCTTGGCTTCTCTCCAGAGGGAGGGGTTAGTTTCGATAATAGCTCGCCAATCTAACAAGTTACTTTGCCCTAGTTGCCAAGAAAGCAAGGGACTTGGCTCTAGTTCGTCAGCACTAGTCAGAGACATATAATCAAGTCAGATACTTACTTCTCAAGGGATTATAACAAGTTCCTACTCGACAAATTTCCCTAAACTATGATAAGAATATACACACCGAAACAGAACGGTTGCGCGATGAAGCGTTCGCAAAGCGTGGCCTACGGCCTCAGCTTCCGCGCTTATGCGATTAGCCCAAAGGTCTACGCTACGCGAACGCGCCGTAACCAAAAGTGCGGGGTGGGAACACGACAGGGCGAATTTCTTCGCAGTATATGTTATGGTTCTAAAAATGCGCATCTAAGAACCAGTGGGGAGGCTAACTTGAATCCCTATATATTCGGTTCTATATATTCATATTCGGTTCTATATCTTCGGTGTATAAATTATGACCTTATCCCTCAAGGCTAACACCGCACGGTGGCAACTTCAGCGCTATTGGGAGTTGCTGTATATATTAACAGAGCGAAATCTGAAGGGACGTTATCGAGGATCGCTTCTGGGAGTATATTGGTCTTTGTTAAATCCTTTGATTATGACAGGACTATATACAGCAATTTTTGGTGCTACCTTTGCCTCTTATTATGACAACTCAACCATTAACTATATTCTGGCGGCTTTTACTGGGTTGCTTGTCACTAACTTTTTCTCCGCTTCAACCAACCAAGCATTAGTCAGCGTAGTTGGCAATGGTGCCCTGTTGAATAAAGTTCGTTTACCAATCAGTGTCTTCCCAGTTTCAACCATTGCTGCTAACGTGTTTCAGTTAGCTGTTGGCAGCTTTCCTCTCCTAGCTATTGTCACGTTGCTTACTTCAAAAAGTGTAGTCAATTTGCTAGCGTTGAGTCTTCCGTTAATCGCATTAATTTTGGTTAGTATCGGCCTCGGTTTTTTCGTCAGTGTTCTCTATGTTTTCTTTAGGGATTTACCTTATTTCTACGAACTAGTATGCTTTGTGATCTGGATTAGCTCTCCAGTCTTTTATCCAGCAGCAATTGTCCCAGAGGCGGTTCAACCCTTTTTGTTTTTAAATCCCTTATTGCCGATTATTGAAAGCATTCGACAGATTTCTTTGTCAGGAGGTTTGCCAGATGTAGGGTTAATTGGACACTCATGCCTAAGTGCCATAGTAATTGTATCCTTAGGCTGGACTTGCTTTCGAGTTTGGCAGCCTCACTTCATGGATTTGTTATAGATGACAGAAGAAGTTATTAGACTCGATCGGGTTTCATTGTGGCGAAGAACCCAAGAAGAGTTTTCCTATGACCTCAAGAAAACCATACTATCGTTTTTGGAGGGAAAATACCGCAAACCTTCCAGGAATTTAGTCCTTGATGACATTCATCTAGCAGTAGAAGCTGGGGAAAAAATCGGCATCATTGGACCGAATGGTTCAGGAAAATCAACGCTACTTAAAGTTATCTGTGGCATATTAAAGCCGACAGGGGGTCAGGTATGGATCAGAGGTGAAATCGCTCCTCTGATTGAGCTAGGAGCTGGATTCGATCCGGAACTTTCGGTAGTGGATAATATCAAACTCTATGGCGTGATGCTAGGTTTCTCTAAACAAGAGATGAAACTCAGAACCCCATCGATTTTGGAGTTTGCTGAGCTAGAAGACTACAAGTTAATGCCAGTGAAAGGATTATCCTCAGGGATGTCAGCGCGGCTAGGCTTTGCCATTGCCACTGATGTACAGCCAGATATCTTAATTTTAGATGAAGTGTTATCCGTAGGGGATCAAAGTTTTAGAATTAAGTGCCAGCGACGCATGGAAAGATTTTGGGAGGCTCATGCCACTGTTTTAGTGGTCTCCCATGATTTATCCTTTGTGCGCCATTACTGCAAGCGGGTAATTTGGTTAGACAAAGGCAGGATAAAGTTAGCGGGAGAGAGCAATGAGGTAGTCGATTCCTACTTAAATAGTGTTAAGGAAGTGGTTTAACCTTAAAAAAAGTTAAAAGTTTTAAACAAAAGTTAAAAGCTTAAGGTAAATGAAAGATGGTAATCTCAGCAGTTGGAATATAGTTAAACCTATAGTTAAACCGTCAGCTATCAGCCGTCAGCTATCAGCCGTCAGCTAATAAATGGGAGGTAGTAAACAAGCATCGGGGGGCTGGTACGGTTGGTTAAAAATCCCTGCTCATTTCACTGATCCAATCCCGTGCATTTAAAGCGCCTGGTAGCACCATCTGTAGCCCATAAGCTGATACGCGACACGCTGATAGCTGACTGCTGAATGCTTAGGTTAAATCTGTTAAACAAGTCTTATCACCCTAATAGTGATAATTTTGAGGAGGAGCATGTGAGGATTTCAATTATCACTGTATGTAAAAATGCTGAGCGATTTATAGAACGAGCGATCAAGAGTGTCGTCTCTCAGACCTATGAGGATATAGAGTACATTATTATTGATGGCAACTCCCAAGACAAAACTAAGGAGATTGTTCATAAATATAGTGATCACATTAGCAGATTTATTAGCGAACCTGATGGCGGTATCTATGAAGCCATGAATAAGGGAGTTAGGTACTCCTCTGGTGAGTTTATTGCTTTTATTAACTCAGATGACTATTATCTTGATAAAAAGGTAATCCAAGATACCGTTAACTTCCTGTTGGCAAATCCCTCCTGTGATTTTGTGTATGGAGACCTAGAGGTTAGAGAGCAATCTGGGTCTTCCTTTTTAGTGAAGCCTCCCATGCCTGAAGATGTAGCTGATGAACTGATTTGTGGATGTTTGCCTCACCAAGCCAGCTTCTCCAGAGCTAACTTGTTTTTCTCTAAGATAGGGCTTTTCAATGAACGCTACAGAATATCATCGGATTATGAATGGTTTCTGAGGCTAATCCAGAATGAGACTGTGAAATTGTGTTACTATCCTCGCACAATCACATCCTATTATGCAGGAGGACTTTCTAGTCAGTTAAGACTATCCCTACCTGAATCCTATAGTATTCAGAACCAATGCCCAATGTATCAAGATTCCTACTGGTTGAACAGAAGAATCCTCAAATATCAGGAGTTCGTCATTAACCTGAGAGAATGGCTTCAAAATGCCGAAAACGGTAGAAATACACTAAATCTCAACTATACAGCTCTTGAAAACAAATATCAAGCCGTTGAAACGGAATACCATGCCCTAAAGCTTGAATTAGAGCAAGCCCGGGCGAAAATTGCTGAAATTGCGAAAATTGTTGAGAGGGAAACCGATATAAATCAGAATGGACAAAGTTCTAATATCAAACTCAACTTGACGAATTTGGAACAAGTCTGATTAGGATAACAACTTAGACTAATACCTTAGACTAACAGGTTATAAATACTATAGGGATACTAAATGAATTGTGATAATTTTTGTTCCCTGTTCCCTGTTCCCTGTTCCCTGTTCCCTGTTCCCTGTTCCCTTTGTTATAACAAGTTAAACTTCTTAATTATTGCTATTTACTGCCAAATTTATGGTCAGGTGTGTGTGAGGGGCTGTGTAATATGCCAAGTAATAGGTCAGAATCCGAACTAGATTATGTGATTCCTCCTGAGATTAAAGACGACGATTTTTATAGAGCGATTCAGAGGATAGCTCGGGAAGAAGATATCAAGACGGTTCTAGAAATCGGGTCTTCATCCGGTGCGGGAAGCACCGAAGCGTTTGTGAAGGGGCTGCGGGAAAACCCGTCTAATCCAGTGTTATTCTGTATGGAGGTTTCAAAACCTCGTTTTACTGAGTTAAGGGAACGCTATCGGGAGGATTCTTTTGTAAAGTGCTACAATATTTCATCAATTTCCCTAGAACAGTTTCCTAGGCAAGATGAAGTCAGAGAATTTTATAATTCCCATCGTACCCCTCTAAATAACTACCCTCTTGAACAAGTCTTGGGTTGGCTTCGTCAAGATATCGATTATGTTAGGGAAATGGGAACCTCTGGAGATGGGATTGAAACGATTAAGCAAGAAAACCAGATCGAGGATTTTGATCTAGTCTTAATCGACGGCTCCGAGTTCACGGGTGAGGTGGAATTGGATCAGGTTTACGGAGCCAAATACATCCTACTTGATGATATTTGTACCTACAAAAATTATAGTAATCACCATCGGTTATTAAGAGATAAAAACTATAAACTGATTGAGCAAAATGCGTCTGTGCGCAATGGTTACTCCATTTTTGCTAAAGCGGGTAGTCACCATTTAGGTGGGCAGTCAGGTCAAGCCTCAACCCCTCTTCCCATCAATTTTTTTACAATTGTTCTCAATGGTGAACCCTTCATTCGCTACCATATTGACGTCTTCAGTAAACTGCCATTCCCATGGCATTGGCACATTATTGAAGGTGTAGCGAAATTGAAGCATGATACTGCCTGGAGTTTAGCGACGGGTGGGTATGTCAGTGATGAAATTCACCACAACGGTCGTAGTATTGATGGCACCACAGAGTATCTCGACCAACTGATGGAACGCTACCCTGACCAGATCACCGTCTATCGCAAACCTGATGGGGTTTTCTGGGAGGGCAAGCGAGAAATGGTGAATGCTCCCCTTGAGAATATCCAACAAGAGTGTCTGTTGTGGCAGGTAGATGTGGATGAGTTGTGGACAACTGAGCAAATCTGTAAAGCTCGACAGATGTTCATCGACCAACCTGACAAGACGGCTGCTTTGTTCTGGTGTTGGTATTTCGTTGGAGAAAATTTAATTGTCACCAGTCGCAATTGCTATACACAAAACCCCAAACAGGAATGGTTGCGCCTCTGGAGGTTTAAACCAGGAGCTGTCTGGGCAGCCCACGAACCCCCAAGGCTAGTCCAACCGTGGTCAACTAATCAGTCTAATCAGTCAAATCAGTCAGCTAATCAGTCAGCTAATCATGGGCAAGATGTAGCAACCATAAATCCATTCTTACATCGAGAAACCGAAGCGCAGGGACTGGTCTTTCAACATTTTGCTTATGTAACACCGGAACAGTTGCAGTTTAAGGAGAGCTACTACGGCTACCAGAATGCTCTGGCCGACTGGCAGGGACTACAGCAGCAGTCTGAATTTCCAGTTTTTCTGCGTCAACATTTATCTTGGGTTGAGGATGAAACCCTGGTTGAACCGGCGGATATCTGTGGTATAGTGCCGATTGCTCAGAAGGAGCCTGACGGCGAAAAATGGCAGTTTTTGCAACTGGAAGAATTTCAGCAACAAACTATGAAGATTGAAAGACCATTCCCCCAAATTGTGCTTGATGGGGTATTTTTCCAATTTTTTCCTAACTCTGGGATTTCCCAAGTCTGGAAGTCTTTGCTAGAGGTATGGGCAACTAATGGCTTTGGGAACCATGTGATTGTTTTAGACCGGGCTGGAACGGCTCCGAGGATTCCTGGAATTCGCTATCGCCCCATTCGAGCTTACGATTACAACAAAACGGGAGCAGATGCTGACTTGTTGCAGGAAATCTGTGATGAAAAAGGGACTGATCTATTCATTTCCAGCTACTATACCGCACCCCTATCTACTCCTTCTGTATTTATGGCTTATGACATGATTCCAGAAGTGATCGGAGCCAATCTTAACGAAGCAGGTTGGAAAGAGAAACATTACGGTATCTTACACGCCTCACGTTATATTACGATATCCGAAAGTACGGCTCGAGATCTGATTAAGTTTTTTCCCCATATTTCCCGGTCAAAGGTAACGGTAGCTCACTGTGGGATCAAAAAGGTTTTTTCCCCGGCAAGCGATGATGATATCGATGAGTTTAAGACTAAATTCAATGTGACAAAACCCTACTTACTCTTAGTAGGAGAAAGAACAGGTGTTAATGGCTATAAAAACGCTATCTTTCTATTCAGAGCATTATCTAAGCTGGTGGATAAGGAAGAGTTTGGGGTGGTTTGTGTAGGTGGTAGACCTGAGTTAGAACCTGAGCTAGCTGCCCTGGCAGCAGGAATAACAACCCAGGTTCTGCCCCTGAGTGATGAAGAATTGAAAGTAGCTTATTCTGGTGCGATCGCTCTGGTTGTCCCCTCTCTGTACGAAGGCTTCGGATTACCAGTTACCGAAGCAATGGTGTGTGGTTGCCCTGTAATTACCTGTCGTCACTCCTCTCTTCCGGAAGCAGCTGGGGAAGCAGCATTGTATGTGGATCAATCTAATGTTTACGAGCTGATTGATGCTCTGTACAAAGTTCAAAACCCAGAGGTTCGTAAGCAGTTGATTGCTGATGGTTTTGAACACGCGAAGAAATTTTCCTGGTCAAAGATGGCCGAGACTGTGGCAGAGGTTATGGTCGAAACTGCTAAGACCATCAAAAATGATGGTACTGGTATAGGTTCCCCCCTTTGGGGAGAATTCAGGAAGTTACAGGCTCAAATCCAAGAAAAGCTACCCCCAAGTCCGTCCCTAATTCAAGTTCAGCCAACTCAGCTTCAGTCAGGGGATCTCGAAGAGCAATTGAGGTACGCAGAGGCTCAACTTCACCAAAAACAGCGGGAACTTCAAGAAGCAGGGTCAACTCTAGCTGCAATGCAGTCCAATCAATTCTGGAAACTGCGGTCAGGCTGGTTTCGACTAAAACCCCTGTTAGTTCCACTAGTTAGTCTAATTTTAGGGATCAACTTACTACTGCTATCTACCGCAATGTATGCTAACAGGACTCTAGTGCAACTAATGTCATTCGTTTCTCCTATCCAAGGAAATCTATTCTTTAGTCTTGGCGGTAGTTTGTTGTCCATTGCACTAATGTTAGGTATGGTGGGCTATCTGGGCTATATGAAGCCTCAGGTTCTCCGCCGGGTCAGAATTGTCATGGGTGGTGGGGGATTAGCGTTGATAGGTTTGACGGTACTACAAAACATTAACCTGTTGTAGATAACAGCCCAGTTTTCCAAGTCTTAATTCTTAAGACCCTTTATTTTTATTCCGTCTCTGGGGAGTGAATTAAAAAAAGGGTTTTCAATCCGGACTTGTGACCAGACTTAAGTTCGAGCTAATTTATCAATACCTGGGTGTAACAACAACATGACACAAACCTTTAGAGATATCTGTTGGTGTGGAAATACTGAGCTAACTGAATTTTCCCCCGACTACTTGGCGTGCTCTGAATGTGGCACTCTAGTGTCAAAAACTGGTTTGAGGTCTGAGCAGCTTCGTGTACAGGATGATAACCATGACTTCTACGGTAAAGAATACTGGTTGTCTTATCAGACCGAGCATTATGGTTTTCCTGATATTCGTCAACGAGCCCGTCAAGACTTACCAGAGCGATGCCTCCACTGGTTGCGTACACTGATGGCTTATAAACTACCGCCAGCCAAAGTGCTTGAGTTAGGTTGTGCTCATGGTGGCTTTGTGGCAATGATGGGCTGGGCAGGTTTTGATGCTATGGGTTTAGAACTTAGCCCTTGGGTGGTGGAATTCGCACAACAGACATTCAATATGCCCATTTTGTCAGGACCGATCGAGGATCAGCAACTAGAATCGGAATTGTTTGATGCCATCGTACTCTACGATGTCCTGGAGCATCTACCTGATCCAGTGGCTACCATGAGCCATGGGGCATCTCTTCTTAAGGAAGATGGTATTTTCATTGTGCAGATGCCAAATTATGAAGAGGGTAAAACCTATTCAGAGATGGTTGCTCAAAAGGATAATTTTTTACACCAAATGAAATCTATTGAGCATATCCATCTTTTGAGTAGGCGAGGGGTGTCGCAATTCTTTAAAAACCTCGGTTTTGAATTTCTGCAATTTGAACAACAGTTGTTCGACTATGATATGTTTTTCGTAGCTAGTCGGCAGGCTTTGGTGCGCTATACTGATCAGCAAATTAGTTACTATCTGCTCAAGAGTCCATCTGGGCGAATGGTTCAGGCATTACTGGACAAATCATCTGAGTTTAATCAACTCCAAGTTCAGTATCAAAATATCCAAGTTCAGTATCAAACTAGCGAGACTAGGCGTGCTGAGCTTCTGAAGATTATTGAGCAACAGGATCAAGAGATAGCTTCCTTGCGCTCTCAGGTCAGTGCAACTGTCACAGACCTCCAGCAGACTAAATCACAATTAACCCAAGCCCACTCAGACCTTCAACATACTCAGTCACAATTGACCAATGCCCACTTAGATCTACAACATAGTCAGTCACAACTAAATCAATCAAACTCAGAAGTTCAGCATACTCAGTCACAGTTAGTACATGCTTACTCAGAAATTCAACATACTCAGTCACAATTAACCCAAGTACATTCAGACCTTCAGCATACTCAGTCACAATTAACCCAAATACACTCACACCTTCAGAATAGTCAGTCACAATTGGCACAGTCACAGGAAAAAATTCAGGATTTTCAGCAAAATCAATTACAGCAGATTCAGAACCAACTGAACGAAACTGAGACTAAGTTGAAGGTAATTAATGTAGAAATTGCGGCGATGAAGACCAGTAAGTTTTGGAAATTGCGATCGCTCTGGTTCAAATTAAAAGGGTTTGTTGGTTTTCCTACAGATAACGAATAAAATTTTCAATAATTAACGTCAGCTAAAACAGGAGTTTAATCATGCTTGATACGGTACTCAATCAAGTTGTCAGTGCTAAGGAACCATTCAACAGTTATGAGACGGTGAAAGAAGCTGTTGAAACCATTGATGGTTTCCTAGTTCCTGGTCAAGAAGAGTTTTTATTCAATAAAGTAAAGTCCCTTCCTGAGGATGCTCTTATTGTTGAAGTTGGCTCTTATCAAGGAAGGTCTACGGCAGCTATGGCGTTTGCCTGTGTAGGAAGTAATCGCAAGATCTACTGTATTGATCCATGGATAGGGCAATGTCCGGACTTACCTGAAAAGAGTGTCTTTGAGGTCTGGAAAGAAAACCTTGAAAATTACCAACTGACTCCCTATATCAAATCGTTTCAGGGATATTCTTCAGAAATTATGAAGCGTTGGGGTGAATTAACTGGAGAAAAGACGATTGACTTTGTGTTTATTGATGGTTCTCATGAATACTTAGATGTGCTGACTGATTTTGGGTTATTATTACCCCTGATGAAAGTTGGGGGATGGATGGCTTTTCATGATGTTGTTGAAACTTGGCCTGGATGCGACTATCTATGGCATGATATTGTAAAATTTCGTCTTACAGACCACGAGTACTCAACGACCCTTGCCTGTGGTCGAGTGAAAACGACTCAAGAACTCTCGGAGGAATTACAAGAACTAAATGAATTGCGGACATTGCTAGTTCAATCACAACAGCTTCAAGAGAGCGGAAGCATAGAATTAGAACAATCTCAAACTAAGCTAAAACAAACTCAAGAGCAATTACAAGACACTCAAGACCAATTACAACAAACTCAAGGGCAATTCCAAAATGCCCAAGTAGAGCTAGTTCAAACTAAACTTAAACAAACTCAAGAGCAATTACAAGACACTCAAAAGCAATTACAAAACGCTAAAGGTAAAGTAGAGCTAGTTCAAACTCAATTTAAACAAACTCAAGAGCAATTACAACAAACTCAAGAGCAATTACAACAAACTCAAGAGCAATTACAAAATACCCAAGTAGAGTTAGTTCAATCCCAACAACTTCAAGAGAGTAAAAGTATAGAACTGCAACAAACTCAATACGAATTACACCACAGCAAACTAGAAGTGGCGGCCATGAAGACCAGTAAGTTTTGGAAATTGCGATCGCTCTGGTTTAAATTTAAAGGGTTGGTTGGTCTACCAATAGATAACCAATAAAATTTCAAACAATTAACGTCGAAAAAATTGTTGCAGTCGATTGTAATTTGAGTCAGGCATAGCCTGACTCAAATTACAATCCGAGTTCACTCAGGTTCACTGTGTTTACTTTCAGCAATGGCAGATTGAACTTGGCTAGAAACGAAACTCTCGCTCTGTGCTATCCCAAATGGGGTTGGAGGGCTTTCTTCAATTCGCTATTATTAATTTATGGGTTTTGATATCACTCTCCTAAATTCGGATGAAACCCCATCCTGCTCTTCTTTTCAACCTTTTTGTCCTGTACTGAAGTGAGGGGTAGACTTTTGGCAGGAAAACATGTACTCTAACTTATTAGTTTTTCAAAGTCTGAGAGGAAATAAATGGGACTCCCAAAGCTCTCACCGCCAAAACAGTCTCTAAATCAGTCTCTAATTACTGACTTGACTGATAGGAGAAATCTAGTCATTGTCATTCCTTCATTTAATGACTGGGAAGCTCTGGAAAAGCTACTGCTACTTATTGATGAGATTATTATTCCTCAGGGCACCAATTTAGAAGTTGTTATTGTTGATGACTATTCAACGATGCCCATCCCACATTCACTTACTCATCAAGAACATCGCCAGATTCGAGCAGTTAACATCCTTCGACTTCGCCGCAACCTTGGTCACCAGAGAGCGATAGCGGTTGGCTTGTCCTATGTATATAGCCACTCAGACTGCGACTGGGTTGTGGTGATGGATGGTGATGGGGAAGATAATCCCTTTGCGATAGAGCACCTCCTGAATGTCTCGGACAAGACAGGTAACAATAAAATAATTTTTGCTAAGCGGAGTAAGCGCTCTGAAAGCTACACATTTAAGTTTTTATATTTCATTTACAAAAAGCTTTATCTCCTGCTTATAGGGAAAGAAATTAGCGTCGGTAATTTCAGTTTATTACCTGCTTATTTATTGAAGAACGTCGTAGTAATTTCAGAAATTTGGAATCATTACTCATCAGGCATTTATCGCTCTCGAATTCCCTATATTGAAGTAGATGTGCCCCGCGCAAAGCGACTAGCTGGACAGCCCAAGATGAACTTAGTGTCCCTCGTGACACATGGCTTGAGTTCTATTGCGGTGTACGGAGATATTGTTGGGACGAGAATCTTATTAAGTATCGTAGTTTTATTAGTTATTTTATTGTTGCTCTTAGGCTTAGTTTTGCTGATTAGAGTCTTTACCGATTGGGGGATACCAGGCTGGGCCACCTACGTGTCGGGTTTATTAGTTCTATCTATGTTGCAACTTGTCTTAATCGGCACTGTTTTCAGTCTGATCATTCTGTCAACGCGCAATCAGTCCAACTTGATTCCAGTTCGCGATTATAAATATTACGTTGATGATTTCTTTCCTTTAAAACCATGAGCCAGTTTACCTATGTCGGGACAGAGTTAGAGCTATTTGCTCAAGCCAATAATTGGAAGAACTATATAAGAGTATTATTAAGCAAATATATCAAAGGTGATGTCTTAGAAGTTGGGGCAGGCATAGGAAGCAACACCCGTTTACTCTGTCGCTCCCAATATAGTCAGTGGTTGTGCCTAGAGCCAGACAATCAGCTTTTCCATGCTCTAGAAAAATCGATTGATTTAAATGGTATCATCAACTGTTATGCCCGCAATGGAACTATTGATAGTTTGACTAATGAGCAATTCTTTGATTCAATTTTCTACATTGATGTTTTAGAACATATCCGCAATGATAATCAAGAAGTCATCAAAGTGTCTCAACATCTAAAAGCTAATGGAAATTTAGTTATTTTAGGTCCGGCTCATCAAAGATTGTTTACTCCCTTCGATGCAGCTATTGGTCACTATCGTCGCTATAGTCAATCCAGTCTTAAAGCAATAATACCAGATAATCTCAAGATTGTTAAATGTCTCTATTTAGATAGTGTGGGTTTACTAGCTAGTCTAGCTAATAAACTGATACTTAAGCAAAGTCAACCAACTTTAAAACAAATACAAGTATGGGATAGATTAATGGTTCCTCTCTCTAGAAAGTTAGATCCTATCTTCAGATATAAATTAGGAAAATCAATTCTGCTAATAGCAAAAAAAATCTCCTGATCAAATTGATAAAAGTTAATTTTATAGTTTGTTTTTAAAATTAACCCTAAATTTTTTTTTGGATAGCACCATTTCCTAATTCATTTTGGATGGCCATAATAACCTCTAAAACCTTTCCAAACTCTACCACCTTGTTGAAGGTTTTTATTAGCTAAAGACACCCAATACTGGTTAGACTCATCAACATTTTGATTTTGTAAATTTTTAGGGGGTTCAAAATATTCTAGAGACTCTAAATACTCAAAATAATATTGATATTTTTTTGAGATTACCGAAATTTGAGCCAACCTTTCTCTAAGAGCTTGATAATTAGAAATAGCTACTTTATTAAATTGAATAACTATAGGAGTAAAACAAAGCATTATCCATGAAAAAGCTAGAATTATATTAATTTTAGCAAAAATTTTTGATATTTTATACCCAAGCCAAACAAAAGCCAAAGGAACAAGTGAGATTGAAGCTACCCATTGTCTTGGTAGAATCCAATAGTTACTCCGAAAAGAGACATAAGATAAAACTATAGATATTCCCAAGGCTATAATTATTAGAAAAACAGGACTGATTAGCTCTTTAAGATAAACTTTCCTAAGTTTTGGGTAAACTATAATAATTGAGAAAATAACGAAAATGATAATAAGCAAGGGATATAAAAGTTTTTGTAAAAATTCAAAATGACTGAATTCCATAAAAGTGATGAGTAACTCATCCTTTTTTACCCAATGAAAAGGAGCAAATGTAAACTCTGGGCGCTCTCGTAACCAAGTTAATAATCCTAAAGTAAAATAGACTATTGTGCCGAGGACAGAAAGAGGAATATTAGTATGTTTAAGAACAGAGTTAATTGAAATTTTTCCGCCCGTTTGAATCAATTTTTGCAAGTATGTAAATACAATAATTGCCAACCAATAAACAGAAAAATAAGGATGGAATAGTACCCCCATTAAAATAGAAAATAATCCAAAAAATGTAAAAATAGCACGGGTTCTTTGGGGCAAAGGGGTACTGTAATAGGCTAAGGTACAAACGGTAGCAGTTACTAAAGGCATATAAGGGCGGGCTTCACCCACAAAATACATTAGCTGAGTTTGAGAAAAAAGAGCAAGAATACCAATAACTTGCCAGAAAAAGGGCATGCCCCAAAGACGGAAAAGATAAATTGCTGCTAAAAACAAGACCAAACCAGAGAAAATACTGGGAAATCTTAGCCAAAAGATGTTAGCACCAAAGAGCTGCATCAACCAGTGGTCAATAAGCATATAAATGCCTGTTTGTCCATGATTAATCGTTAGAATAGACTGACTGATAGCGTTCCAAGCTTCAGCCGTTGTGTCATAGCTACCGAAAGCAAAATGTAAAAACTCATCAATCCAAATTGGCCGACCAAAAGATGAGTTTAATGCTACACAAAACAGACATAGTAGTAACAAGCAAATATTAGAAATATGGTAATTGATTAATTTATTTTTCATCACCCTCAATAACCATTGATAAAAACACCCTTAAAACGGTATTAATATGCAGAAGCGATGCAGTCGCTCATGGGGTAAACCACTCGCGCTTTGCATCAAGACACTGGTTGGATTCAATTACTTTTTCCCAGTATCTGCTTCAATAATTGCTTTGTTTTTATTTTCACAAACCCCCCGATTATCTTAAAGGGATGAGAGTTACTTGGCTTTGCATCCCCCGCAGCTCTAGGAGGAAAACTAACAATTTTTTGATAGTCTAAAGGGTTAAAAAAACGCTCAGGAGTAAAGGGAGGAGAAAAGGCATCATTGACTAAATCTTCACGCACATAAAATCCATTGGCAGAATATAATCCGCAACCTACTAACACCATCCCCTTACGGCGAGCTAGCTTCTCTAAAGCTACAAGAGAAGCTCCATAAGCACTAGAATTACAATCCCAGCGAAAATTAGGGTCATAGGGCATGATCCATTCTTGAGGTGGTGGATAGGAATGATTGTGCTCTAAACAAACAACTCTAGGTTGTATAACCGAAATAGCCTCATAGACGTAATAGTCATTACTATCAATATCCACTGAAAGAAAATCAATTTCTCCAGTAATACCAGCACTTTCAATTAAATCATTAATATTTTCGGCGTTAACTGCCGCTTCGATAAATTTTAAGCGACCTTCACCGATGGCATCTTGATAATTGGCTCGAATAGTTTTTGCATAGTCTGGCAAGGATTCTATCCACAATCCTGTCCATCCCTTTTCTAAAAGATAATGACTATTGTTTTCTCGTCCTGTTTCTGCTCCAAACTCCACAAAAACCTGGGATTTTATCCCAATTCTATTAAAGATTTCTTCTATAATGCCGTCTTCATCCGATTGAGAGTGTACCTTAAACCCAAAATGCTCTAACCTTCGTGGATCATCCCCTGCTCGAATCTTTCGGTCTTGTTTAATTTGTTCTATAACTGAATCCTGTTTATTCATGACTGTATTACCTTAAAACCCAACCAAATTTTTGGTCACTACTTATCAGTGATGACGGGTATATAGATCAAATCTACCTCACACCAATCCAAATACTACCGTCTTCGGGGTTTGATTAGCAACTGATACTGCTGACAAACTTATAGCGGTGTCCAGAATTCATCACCTAATTGAACGATAACCATCCAAGGTCAGTTGAGCAGTCTTTTCCCATGTGAAAAGCTTAGCACGTTGCCGTCCTTTCTCAATCATAGATGCCCGATGTTCTGAGTCTTCTACAACTATCTCCATAGCGTTAACTAGTCCATCCACAGAATCTGGCTCAAATAAACTAGCTGCATCTCCTACCACCTCAGGCAAGGAAGAGGTTAAGCAGCAGATAACTGGACATTGGCATTCCATTGCCTCTAGGGGGGGCAAACCAAATCCTTCATAGCGGCTAGTATAAATTAGGGCTTGGGCATTACGATATAGGGTTTTGAGTAGGGCATCATCACCCCTAAGATAGATAAAATTTTGCCGCATATTATGCTCTTCCATAACCCTTAATTCGGATTCCAAAAAATCACAGGAACCCCCAAAACAGACTAATTTTAAATTATCCCGTAATTTAGGACTAGCAGCAAACGCTTTGAGGACTATTTCAAAATTTTTATATTTTGAACGAGTTCCCACATAAAGGAAGTAAGGCTGACTAAGGCAATCCTTTGGTAATTCAAATTCTTTAGCGTCTTGAATTCGACTTGCCCAATAGGTTACTTTAGTTTTTTGCGGATTAACTCCCAATAATTCTACTAAATCATTTCGGCTATTTTCGGAAGCTACAAAAATTAAATCGGCTTGTTCAACTAGCTGTTGCTTATTTTTAATTAATGGCTGAAACTTAGCTTGTCCTGATAAAAATTTTTCCGGAATCATATCATGGATTGTTATTACAAGTTTCTTAGGTTTAACAATCTCCACTAAGTCAGCATCATAGTAGGTAGGATGATAGATATCATATTGTCTACCAAATCTACGGACAAACCATTGAAAGGATAGTTTATTGATAGTGTCATTAATAGCCTTACCTGTTGGAAAGGGAAATTTTGGTATCACCCCATATCCGGTGAGTTGAGCGCGATACTCTGAGATATCGTACCCATCGGTCTTGATGCCACGATGCCAATGAATTGAGCAGTCAGAGTTTGGCGATAACTCTCGGATTAATTCAATAAAAATTCGGGATATACCACCAAATTTCTGGATGGCAAACATTTGATGGTCGTAGAGAATATCCACCGATTACCCAACCCCCCTATATTACATGCTTTTTAGATAAAATATATCAGGTTCTTTGAGTTGATTACTATCTTCCTTTGTCTGTAAATTATGATAGATTTTACTCAATTGATGTTCACGCTCTGAGCCAGAAACCATTAGGAATAAATTAGCGCTTGTAGCACTCCCTAACGTTAGTGCTGCTTCTGGAGTTGGTATGGATTTGAGTACTCTTGGGTTAGAATCCACGATCCAGCCTCGGAGGTTTTGATTGTAAAGATTCACAAGAGAGGACATCAATGCTTCCCGTCTGTGCTCATTTAGATTCTTGGCACTCACTTCCATCATGATCACTAGATTTGGTGAGCGCTGAATGGTTTCTATGGCACCATTTAATACGGCAAATTCGTATCCTTCTACATCAATCTTGATGGCATCTATCTGGGATAATCCCAACTCGGGAAGTATGGAGTCTAGACTACGCACTGGAATTGTAATCTTTTCACGCAAGACAGACCGTTTAGTATCATCCATACCACTAAATGCGGATTCCTGGGTAATATAAAAGTCTGTTTCTCCATCTTCAGCACCGACGCATAGGTCATGGCAAGAAACTAACTGTTGTAAGTGGTTAACTTCTACATTTTGTTGTAAAAGCTGGTAGGCATCTGGGTTAGGTTCAAAGGCATGAACACAACCCCTAGAAGTTAATTTGGTAGCTGATGATACGGCGTAGTAACCAAAGTTTGCTCCTACATCTAGCACAATGGAATTGGCATCCAGCAGACCTAAAAAGAGTTGGGCATCAAAGTATTCTTGGTAATGACCATAGTAAAAGTCACAGCCCAGTCGATCCCCAACATCAACGTGGAATGTCAAGCCTGATGGCAAATTCACTGCTTGGATATCCCGAACCCCTACTGGATGGAGTTTCTCTCGAAGCGATCGCAAAAACAAGGTGTAGGGTACCGCCAAGTTGGGAAAATCCATCGCCTGAGGCAGAAAATGATGGAATACCTGAAGATAAATCTCCATCTTATCCAACTGATTTATGGACTCATGGCTAGGTAAATGCTCTTCCTGACTATCCATTAATTCGTCAACTCGTCTAGTTATTGTTTAGCAAAATTATACTTTGGCGTGACAATCTCAGGTGAGGGAACTAAATCACTGACTTGTAACTCAACTGTAGATGCTAAAAATATTCGGCGTCTTTGGTGCTTGGTCTCCGTTTCCCAGAAATCTTCATGGTCTACATAACCCTGATAGTCGTATAGATATGGAAATCCTGAAACTTGGAGCATTTTCAGCAAGCAACTTCGGCTAGGAATCATGGCATGGTAGGTTAAGCCCTGGGTTTCATTTTTGCCTTCTTCAACTATATAGGTAACTGGTTCATTTAAAGGAACATTCATACTTTCAATAAATAACACTTTTTTGGTTAATAACTGCAAATTACGAATGACTTTGAAGGGATTTTCTGTATGATAGAGCAAGCCAAAGCAAAACACTAAGTCTGCTGCCGAAAATTGAGACATTTGTTGGGTAGATTCAACATCAACCTGATAAAACTTAGCTTCAGGTACCCGTTTACTTGCCTCTTCAACAAGTTCTTGTCTCCCCTCTAAACCAATTACATTTACTCCCCAATTCACCAGCTTTTCAGAAAACCAACCGGGACCACATCCCACGTCAAGGCAACTGGTAAAACTTAATCCCTGATGGAGTCTAAGCTGATTGAGAACGTTTTCTGCTACAGCCCAGCGGGCTTGATTAATCGCAATATAGAAAGGTTCATCAAATAACATGGTTATAATTTGGATAAAATTCTTGATAAACAACTTAAATAGCAAACGGAGTAGGGAGTAGGGAGTAGGGAGCAGGGAGTAGGGAGCAGGGAGTAGGGAGTAGGGAGCAGAGGCACCCTCCCCACACCTCCCACACCTCCCACACCTCCCACACTTCCGACACTTCCCTAGATTATGGGTATTCAACCGGATTTGAGATCAGTCCCAGGAGCAACAGTGGAACTTATGGCAGTTTTCCCTGATGCGATCGCGACACATTCCGGTAAACTGAGGGGTGGTTTATCGTATGATCTAGTAGCAATGAAAATCGGGCAAAAAGTAAAAGTGTTTCGTCTAAGAGACCGGGTAGGCAACGACATCGCAAATAAACTGGGAAAAGTAGGCACGATCACAGATTATAAAATGACCGATGGCAGTGGAGTTGGCGCAACGGTGAAATTTGAGGACAACTCCTCTACCTGGTTCTTTGAGGATGAATTGAAAGTCGTAGACTAGATTTTAGTAACCGCGATCGCACCGAGGCAAAAGACTTGCACTATGGCACGGATTCTAACATTTCTGGGTAAAGGCGGCACAGGTCGCACTACTGTGGCAATTGCTGCCGCTAAGCAGCTGTCGAGCCTCGGTCAACGAGTGCTACTGGTAGGACAAGACCCAAGTCCTAGCTTTGGACTGCTACTGGGGCTATCCCCAACGTCTGACCCGGTGGAAATAAGTCCTAACCTCCGGGTAGTACAGCTAATGACTACAGTACTACTGGAACGCAGCTGGGAAGATGTTAAAAAGCTAGAGGAGCAATATTTGCGATCGCCTACCCTAAAAAATGTCTATGGTCAAGAACTGGGCATCTTACCGGGGATGGATCATGCTTTAGCCCTCAACGCCCTTCGGGAGTACTACCAAAGCGGTCAGTATGACGCGATCATCTACGATGGCACCTGCTCTCAAGCTACCCTGAGAATGTTGGGAATGCCAGAAATTATCAGTTGGTATAGTCGTAGATTTCGCCAAGTCATGGCAGATTCTGACCTGGGCAAAGCCCTTTCCCCCTTTATCCAACCAGTCACTAGCGCCATCCTAAATGTGTCATGGACGAGTGACGACTTGGCTGGTGAATCAAGTAATAAGGCCAACAATATGTTGGAGGATGGAAAAAATGCGATCGCAAATCCCAATCGGGTCGCATCCTATCTGGTCACTACCGATGACCCCCTAGCCATGGCCACAGCCAAGTATCTGTGGGGTAGTGCCCAACAAGTGGGTGTTACTGTCGGTGGTGTGCTGGTCAACCAAACCCCGGTAACCCCAGCAATAGAATCGGAATTTGCCCCTCTAGTCGTTAATGCTCTTCCCACTTCCCCACCAGGGGAAGATTGGCAATCCCTGATCGATGCCCTGCCAGATTTTAAACAGGCATCCCAGGCACCCAGACCCATGACTATCGACATTCCTGGTCGCAACGTTCGTTTATTCTTACCAGGTTTTAACAAAAAGCAGGTGAAACTCACCCAATACGGTCCAGAAGTCACCGTTGAAGCCGGGGATCAACGGCATAATATCCTGCTTCCCCCACAACTTAGTGGTCAATCCGTGAAAGGGGCTAAGTTTCAAGATGGCTATTTGATAATTTCATTCTAGGTAGTAGCTATGGCTGAAGAAAATCTAACTGAACAAAGTGCCAAAACCCGTCAGCTACTGGGTATGAAAGGCGCAGCTCCTGGTGAAAGCAACCTATGGAAGATTCGCCTGCAGTTGATGAAGCCAATTACCTGGATACCCCTGATGTGGGGGGTAGTGTGTGGTGCTGCTTCCTCCGGTGGCTATACTTGGACACTCGAAGACCTTCTGATGGCCGCCGCCTGTATGTTGCTTTCTGGTCCGTTGATGGCAGGGTATACCCAAACCTTGAATGATTTCTATGACCGCGAAATCGACGCCATTAATGAACCATACCGTCCTATCCCATCGGGAGCCATCTCTATCCCCCAGGTGATCACCCAGATTGTGGTGCTACTCCTAGCAGGTATCGCTCTTAGCTACGGACTCGATGTTTGGGCTGGTCATGAATTTCCCACACTCACCTGTCTTACCCTAGGTGGTGCCTTTCTAGCCTATATCTATTCTGCCCCACCCCTGAAACTGAAAAAAAATGGTTGGCTGGGAAACTATGCTCTCGGTGCCAGCTATATCGCCCTTCCCTGGTGGGCAGGTCATGGCTTATTTGGTCATCTTAACCTGACTATTATGATTCTGACCCTGTTCTACTCCCTGGCAGGGTTAGGTATTGCAGTAGTTAATGATTTCAAGAGTGTGGAAGGCGATCGCGAATTGGGCTTAAAATCCCTACCGGTCATGTTTGGTGTTACCACAGCAGCTTGGATTTGTGTGGTGATGATTGATCTATTTCAAGCAGGGATTGCTGGTTATTTAATCAGCATTCATCAGAACCTCTACGCTGCTATCCTGATCCTATTAATCATCCCCCAAATCACCTTCCAGGATATGTACTTTCTCCGTGACCCCCTGAAAAATGATGTCAAATACCAGGCTAGTGCGCAACCGTTTTTGGTACTAGGGATGCTAGTTGCTGGTTTGGCTTTGGGTCATAGTGCTATTTAAAATAGAGAACAGGGAATAGGGAACAGGGAATAGGGAATAGGGAATAGGGAATAGGGCAAAAATCCTGTGTACCTCAGGTGTGACCCGTGGCGAATTTAATTCGCCAAGGTCAAGCTCACCTAATAGCTATGAGAAACGCTATATTTTAGGTTTAAACCAGACTCAATCTGAAAGCTTACTACTTACGGTCAATTGGTCAATCCGGGTAAGAAGCAATCAAATCAAGGTTTTTTGGCAGTTCTCTACCATCAGGGCTGATAGCTGATAGCTGATCGCTGAATGCTTAGAGTTTAAGACTACCAGTATTGACCACAGGTTGTATATTTTGCTCAGCAGTCAAAACCACTAGCAAATTGTTAATCATTGCTGCTTTTGTTTCCTCGTCTAGCTGAATAATTTGGTTATCGTTCAGCCGCTTGATGGACATTTCCACCATGCTTAAGGCACCTTCGATAATTTCTTGACGAGCTGCTATAATTGCTTGTGCTTGCTGACGCCGTAGCATGACTTGGGCAATTTCTGGAGCGTAGGCTAAATAGGAAATACGACTATCAATCACCTCGACACCTGACACCTCTAAGCGAGCCTGTAATTCTTCCTTAAGAGCTGCTGCAATCTCTTCGGGGCTGCCTCTGAGTGACGCTAGGTTTTCTTGATTAGTATCGTAGGGATAACGACTGGCTAAACCACGGATAGCGGTCTCACTTTGGATGGCCACAAAATCTACATAGGAATTTACGTCAAAGGTGGCTTTGGCTGAGTCTACAACTCGCCAGACAACTACCGCAGCAATCTCAATGGGGTTGCCTTTCGCGTCATTTACCTTCAGCTTATCACTATTGAAATTACGCACTCGTAGAGAAACCAATTGCTTGGAGGCAAAAGGGTTAACCCACCAAAAACCAGAGGTACGGACACTGCCAACGTAGTTACCTAAAAACACTAGCACTCGGGCTTGGTTAGGCTGCACAGTCAGAAAGCCTTTTACGGCAACCAAGGCTACAATCACTAGACCAATACCAAATAAGTTGTTGGTATAGATCAATAAGTCGTTGATATTGGAAAACCCGACTAGACCTTTACCTAACCAGACACCAAAACTAGCGATCGCAATAATGCCTACCAGAGCAGCAAAACCATTAATTTTAAAGGTAGGAATTTCCTGAATACGTTCCATTTTCATGTATTATTCGTGTATTGCTCTGTGTTGTTGTATCTAATTGGCTGATAGGTCTATTTTGCTTGGTTTATCGGGGGTTTGACAGTACCCTTGCGGGTACTAATCACTAATTTGACGGTAAACCTGAATCATTTGTTGTGCGATCGCATTCCAACTATAGTGCTTTAAAGCATACTCCTGAGCCTTGACTCCCCGCAGTTGGCATTCCTCTTTATTTTGAAGGGCTTCCCGTAACTGTCTAGTCAAAGCCTGAACCTCACAAGCACTCACCCATCCTGCTTCAGCATCTTTGACGTTTTCCCAAATATGGACCTGGTCAGAAATCACCACTGCTGTCCCAGCCACCATCGCTTCCGCTACCGCAATCCCAAAGTTTTCGTAGTAAGATGGCAGGACAAATACATCCGCATCCTTTAACAATGCTGCTTTCAAATCACCAGTCACGAAACCAGTAATGGTAGTATTTGATGATAGAGTTGAAGCCTTGATCTGGTCTATGATACTATTTTCATAACTTGGGTCTTGAGGATTAGTTCCCGCCAAGACAAAGTGAAACTGCAATCCCTCGTTTAATAGCTTTTCTAGAGCTGGGATAAGTAAATCCAATCCCTTCTTCGGGTCAATACGAGACATAAACAACACTAAGGGCTGGTCATGGGGAATCTTCAATTCAGTACGTGCTTGAGCTAGTTGTTGCTGAAGTTGTTGCTGGATTGGCGGCGTTACTCCTAAGGGAATCACGATATCAGGGGATGCTGTGCCAAAACGTTCCGAAATCTTAGCTTCCTGTTGACTGGTAAAGTGTATACCAGCTGCTCCAGCTAAATTCGGTTTCTCCCACAGTGCGGCATAGATGCGCTTTAGCTGTTGTTTCTTCCGCAAATCCGCTGGGTCAAGGGTACCTAAGGGACGCAATAGGTATGGTAATCCCTGTTTTCGGGCGATGGTAGCCGCTGCTGTACTGACTGGGGAAAACAAGGCATGGATATGGGCAAGGTCAAATTCTGAGGCGTGTTGCCATAGCCAGCGTAATAAGCCCAGGGAAAATTTATAGCGGCGAAAGGGAGAGCAACGGAAGTATCTGATCTGATAGCCATCCTGTTGTACTGGTTTATCCAGGGGTACATCTAAAGGGGGTTGACCAGCATCCCCATTAGAGTTAGTAGTTAGTACTGTAATTTCTACTCCTTGAGATGCCAGAGCCTGAGATAGTCCCTTTACCATTTGACTCGGACCACCATATACCAGGGAAATCGACGGGACGATTTGTAAAATTCGCATGGGAGATTTATTGATACCAAGTTGCGTCAAAGATAGCACTATTCCTAATCAACCTTAGGAGCAATCACGACCTTACGCCATAATTGAGCAACATGGGCGATTACTCAGGGTGCATCTCAATGCATGCAAAAACACTCTTCGGCAATAGAATGCTCATATTATTTTATGACAATTACCCTTAATAAAAATCTCCACCATCTCCCTATCTCCCTATCTCCCCACACTTCCTTTAGTTATAAATTTACAACAAAAAGATTCACCCGATTAATCCCGTTATTGCACCAATTCATAATACTCTTCCATCTGTGCTAAAGCTGCTTTTGCTTCTTGGGGAAATTTATCAAATTTGGCAGTCTTTTTGAACATAACATGTTCAAATCGGGGAGGATTCCTGTAAGCATTCAGCCGTCAGCTGTCAGCTATCATGCTTATTTTATTCAAAAGCACCATTAGTAGCGTACGCTATGGGCAGAAACTGTTCGGTGTAGCGTGGCCACAAGCCTTTAGCACCTCAAGTAGCGCTAATCGCTGTTCGCTGATACGCGACACGCTGATAGCTTACGGATTCCTGTTCCCTATTCCGAAGTTAAACAGTTGTGACGGTTAACCTTCTTCAAGGTCACCAATATCCCGCTTCAGAGGTCGCTTGTAGGTAAAGGTGAAGGTATCGCCACTCTCAATGACCTGGTGCATTTCGCTATACATGGGATAGTCACCCACTCCACTGACACTTGCCCAGCCCCGCGCCCGAGTTAATGCCACAAATAGCTGGTTACGCAGACTGACATCACTCTCGTTTCTGGCAACATTATCAACACCGACCACATAAACCATATCCGCTTCATTACCCTTAGCACGGGGCACACGAGATATGGTTACTCCACCATCTTTCCAGAAGCGATCGCGATCAACGTGGGGCCATTGAGGCTTTAGTTCATTCAACTCTAATGCTGTGGGAATATAAATATCAATGTCTTGCTCCATCAACACAACAGCGACCTGATTTTCTAATTCAATTGCTTCGGAACTAGAGCCTAAAACTAGCACTAAGATTTCTCGACTGGCTTTAAGGTCATCATCAACCAGATTATGCATAATCTTATCGGCCAACGCACTAATTTCTTCCTGGCGAGAGCCATAGGTTTCAAAGTCTAATACTGGTGCGCTCCACAATTCAGGAACTGGATTGGGGGAGTTTTCTTTTGGACGATGGATGGTGATTTGTTGACCGGGAATAAAGTTACCTTTGACTTCATAACCAATTTTTTCCCAATCTTCCTTTCTGGTAATTCCAGTTAGCATTCCCTCAGGACGTAGCAACCCCATTCCGAGCCCATGAGCAGCGGTAAGAATTGAGCCAGGAGTGCGGTAGCAGCGCCGCATAACTTCAGATTTTTTAATACCACCGGGGTATTGTGGTCCTTGTGACAAAAGTCGGCTGAGATTTTCACCTAACAGTTCTTTTGTGGTAGGAATTTTTAAGGTGTCTAGGCTTTGAGCTTCGTCATAAGCCCAGATTAAGCGCCGTTGTTCTGGCTGTTCTGGGTCAACGGGTCGTAAGGCTTGATAAGCTAGCCAATAAATGGCTTGTTTGCCCTGGAACTTTAAGTCATCTTCAGTAACTAAGTCTTGTCCTTCATCAATTAAAATGGCATCAAAGCAGGGTTCAATGTTGATTTCTTCCGATAGCCGTTTACAAAGTTCTGCCAAACCCCGATTGGGCTGCCTTTCCCGAGTATCCCCAGCGGATTTGGGTCTAGCGCCATTTAACTGGCAAATCCTGCTGTACAAACCAGGCTGATCCTTAGCACCCCAAGCATGAAGTACTCGCAGTTTGTGGTTAGTCTTGTGGTCATACTGGATATCACCATTGCTGAAACGACGTAGCCATCGATCCACTAACCCAATCATCAAGTCGTAGAGGGTGCGACTAAAAAACACTAATCCAATCGTCCAGTCTGGGTGCTTCAAGTGCATATGAGCGGCTTTTTGGCATAGCAGCACTGTTTTACCTGACCCCGCAATCCCCCGCAGCCGCTGAAACCCAGGAGGGATTTCTTTTCCAATGTGTTCCTGCTGCATATCTAATTCGTAGAGTTGTTCCGAGTAAGCGGCTACAACATTAGCGCGAGTTTTGCCTTCGGTAGAGACTAGGGTACGCGGAGGTTTACGGAAAATTGGTGCTCCGCTGATCACGGCTAAAAGTAACTTCCACTGCTGATCATCTATGTCTTCTCCTGGTATCACTGATTCAGTTTCTTGGATACACTCTAGGAAGCCAACTTTACCGAGTTGGTCCTGGAAGATAATGGGAGGACAGTCTGGGAGTTGGTCAAAACCGTGGTGTTGCCATTGTTCTTGAGTAATTAAAGGAAGAGCAATCATCGCCCTACCGGTAACTTTGCGCCAAAGGGCTGGTTCGCGATCGCAAAAAGCGAGTATTGCTTTTAACTGATGTTCTGCTTGTTGGTAGGGATTTGGGTCAGCGCTGTAAGGGTTTTGGAGTTGCCACTGATCATCATCAATAGTAATAATTTCATCAATAGTGACAGATTGGATTTTAATTACTACTAGACCAAGGTCTTGATCAGTAATAAAAATATCAGGCTCCTTAGAGATTTCCCCTACTTTAGAAAAAATAGGATAGCGCCAGTAACCAATACAATTGCGTTCTGAAAATGCACTGCGAGTGGCATCCCACACTCTTTGTTTTCCTGTTTCTTCACTTTCTGTGATCGGTTCAGTGGTAATAAATTTGCGACCCTGATCTGTATCGATAACCGACATTTGGGATAATTTCCTATGGTAATATTTACTTTTTAATTCGGTGAGGGACAAAGTTATGGGTTTTAGGGAACAGGGAACAGGGAACAGGGAACAGGGAACAGGGAACAGGAACCGACCCCTACTCCCTGCTCCCAAGCTCCCTAAACACCAAGAAGAAGGTACTTCACCTAATTGAGAACTATTTAGAACTGCTATACTGCTTTATACAGTCCTAACCGTAGAGTTCCCAAATGGTCAGCTATTGAATACAGGGTGCAGAGAATTCCAATGAAACGAAAAATTAAGGGTTTAGCCAATCAGACAAGACGATGCAAATTTCCAGACCAAAAATAACTTATAAATTATGTTCTAGGGTTGTAGTAATTCGTGCTATGATACTACCAGTGGAATGTGGGTTATAATGTAAAGGGTTTGAGTAAAAACAGGTGCAGAGAACAACAATGAAGACAGCACTGATACTAGTAGATATTCAAAATGACTACTTTCCTGGTGGTTCTATGGAACTAGTGGGGATGAATTTAGCTAGTCAAAATTCTCAACATTTACTAGATCATTTTCGGTCAAACAAGTTGCCAACTTTTCATATACAGCACTTTTTTGAAGCTGATTCTAATGAACCCTTCTTTATCCGAGGTACTGAAGGAGTTGAAATCCATGAGATTGTTAAACCCCTTCCTGGTGAAACTGTAATCCCGAAAAATTATCCTAATAGCTTTCGGGAAACTACTTTGCTGGATCAACTCAAAGAAGCTGAGATTGAACAGCTAGTTATTTGCGGTGCCATGAGTCACATGTGTATTGATGCTACCACTCGCGCTGCTGCTGATTTGGGTTTTAAGTGTAAGGTAGTTCATGATGCCTGTGCTACTAGAGATCTGGTTTTTGGCAATCAGACTATTATCGCTCAAGACGTACATGGGGCATTTATGCATGCTTTGGGTGTTGCTTATGCTGATGTGATTAGCTTATCGGATTTTTCGTAGGGATTGAACTGAGATAACAACCAGTGCGATTCGTTATTCAAGACTGATAAGAGGTTGTCTGAGAAGTCTCATTTGCTACATCCAAGCCCCCGTTGGTCCCCCAATTTTGGGGGACTTCTACCAGCAAATTGATTCTTGTTCCCCCCAGAATTGGGGGGCTAGGGGGGCAAAATTCAGTATCAAAAAACTTTTCAGATATCCTCTAACAAGAAGATCAATTGTTTAATCACAAAACATCTTCTTGTTATCAAGCCCAATTACTTAACAAATTAAATCTTATCATTCATTGTTTGACTGATGACGTTAATCCTTAACCTGCCACCAGAATTGGAGCAATATCTCTTGCAGGAAGCCAAGCAGCAAGGGATATCCCTCGAAGCTATAACATTACAACTTTTGGCAAACTCTATTCTGGTAAGACAAAAGCAAGCTGAAGCGGTTAATCTGCTTCAGTCCTGGATTGATGATCAGGATATTGACGAACAGCAAGAAACAGGTCAGTACTTGATCGATGCATTGGATCAGGATCGACTTTCTGAGCGTCAGTTATTCCCAATTGAGATGAAGGGTGTAACTTGGTGAGGGGAGTGATAGTGTTGGATGCAGGACCGGTTGGTCTGATCACCAATCCCAAGCTGTCTGCTCAGAGTGTTGCTTGTGCTCAGGGTGGTGCGTTACGGGGCGGACTATCTCAACCCTGGCTACCGTAAAAATAAGGGCAAGTCCGCCCCTAACGCACCCTACGCACTCTCCCCAAACTCTTCCCCCGATTCCCGATTCCCGATTCCCGATTCCCGATTCCCAATTACCTATCCCCTATTTCCTCCGCACTCTCAACCAAATCAATAAACTCAGCTCGATAACCTTCTAAATCTACCCCTTCGGATTCCTTTGCTAATTGTAATGCTTGGTCAAAACTGGCTTTACCTTTGTAAGGAGAATCTCTTAAGACCATACCAAAACTGGCAACGGCAGCAGAAAACTTAAAGTTATCGGAAGCATCCTCTAGCTTTACAGCTTTATCAACCAAGGGATAGGTGAGGAGTTGAGAGGTGTTACCGTCAGGCTCTTTGTAACGTAACTTGACCTGCATTAATTCTTTGGAATTAGTGGTTGAAGCAGCATTGGATTGATATTTCAGAGGGTCAATATCTGGTAATTTGACATTAGTTTTCGCTCCCACAGGAATAATTTCATACAGTGCGGTGACAGTATGACCTGCTCCTAATTCTCCGGCATCTTTAGTATCATCATTAAAGTCTTCATCCTTCAGTCGCCGATTTTCATAACCAATCAAACGATAAGCTTGGACTTTGGCAGGATTAAACTCTACTTGAATCTTAACATCTTTGGCAATAGTGAGTAAAGTAGCTCCGATTTCGTTAACCAGGACTTTCTTCGCTTCTAACTCGTTATCAATATAAGCATAATTGCCATTACCTTTATTAGCAATCTTCTCCATCTTGGAGTCTTGTAAATTACCAGTACCAAATCCTAATACGGTCAGGAAAACTCCCTTTTTTCGCTTCTGTTCAATTAGTGTAACTAATTCGGTATCACTGGAAACTCCGACATTAAAGTCTCCGTCGGTTGCTAGAATAACTCGGTTATTTCCTGATTTAATAAAATTATCCTGGGCGAGTTTATAAGCCAGTTTAATTCCTGCTCCCCCAGCAGTAGACCCCCCGGCATTGAGATTCTCAATGGCTGTTAAGATTTTATCTTTCTCGTTGCCTGGAGTAGGGGGTAAAACCACCCCAGCAGCTCCAGCATAGACGACAATACTGACCTGGTCTTCTTCTCTTAATTCATTGACGAGCATCCGAAAGGCATCTTTGAGCAAGGGAAGCTTATTGGGAGTATTCATGGAACCGGAGACATCCAGCAAAAAGACTAGATTGCTGGGAGGCAAATCTTCAATCGCCATCTTTTCCCCCTGGATGCCAATGTGAACTAATTGGTGAGTGGGATTCCAAGGAGCTTGGGAAATTTCTGTGGTAATCGAAAAAGGGCGATCGCTTTCCGGTTCGGGATAGTCGTAGTTAAAGTAGTTAATTAATTCTTCGATACGGATGGCATTAGTAGGGGGGAGTTGACCGTTATTAAGGAAACGACGAAGATTGCTGTAGGAGGCGGTATCAACATCAATCGCAAAGGTAGACAGAGGATTATGCTTTACTCTCTTAAAGGCGTTCTCATCAATTGCACTATAGTTTTCTCTGTTGCTGGCTTCTGGGATAGCTTGCTCTGCTGTCAGTAACGGCTTGGGTTTGCTCGCAATTGAGCTACTAGGAACTGATTTAAAGCGTGCATTTGGGCTATGGGAGAGTCGCCTTGAGGCTCGGGGTGTCAAACCTCTGTTACGGAAATTCTGATTAACACTATCCGCCGACCTCCCGAGCGGGGCTGATTCCATAAGTTCTGATTGGCGCTGTCTTTGGTCACGTTCTACGTCTTTCGCTACAGGTAGACTAGAGCTTTCTTCTAATTGGACTGATGGCTGATTGTGGCAAGCTGTTGTTAGCTGTGCCAAGATAGCGACCATTCCGGAAAGGAGGAATAGTCTTAGTAATTTGTTCATTTGATTTGCCCTCTGTATTGCTTATTCCTAAGCTAATCGACAACAGAAGGCTGTTTGTTTGTGTTGCGGTTTCTGTAACAGTTAATGGGGAGTCGGGAGTCGGGCATCGGGAGTCGGGCATCGGGAATCGGGAGTCGGGAGTCGGGAGTCGGGAGTCGGGAATAGTGATTAATCCTAAGGTGGGCAGTGCCTAGCAATGCTATGGTCAGCAAATGAATCTGGATTAGGCTCTATATTAAATGGTATTTTGCCGGGTAAACGGATCTAATTTTGTTAATTCCTATCTATAATGTTTTTACCATCAAATAAACACTATATGTATAAAATATATTGTCAATGAGCGCCATAAGGCCAGGTTTATTGAAAAGTACCCGTGGTTGATTGACAAGATGGGTTTATCCTATGATACTTTTACAGATATAGGACTGGAAGCAAAGCTTAAGATATCTTCTGCTTCCTGATCCAAAGCTACCTGTCCCCTTTCAATAATAAAACTATGTCTTAAGCTGTACTTCTCTTCCTATAAAACTAGATAAACCATGGCTACTCGCCATAGTTTATACTGATGATGTAGTTAACCCTTTTTATAGAACTTTTCTTAATTAGGAGCTACACATCATTTTTTTTCTGTTCGCTATTTCCTATTTCCTTTTGTAGGTTCCGGTGATCCGCTTTTTTGGTGATCCGCTATTTCCTGTTGCCTAAAATCCAGGATTTTCTACCTCAAATCGGTAAGCTATCAGCTATCAGCTATCAGCTATCAGCTATCAGCTAATGCGCTACGGGAGGTGCTTTTGAATAAAACAGGTCAGCATTCGAATAATCCTGAGTGATGTCACAGGGTTGAAGCCTGTGCCACAAACATTAAGCCTGTGCCACAAAGCTATTCGCGTAGCGTGAGCTTTTAGCTCACGGCTGACGGCTAAATGCTGAATGCTTACTAAAATCGTTTAATACAACTGTTTACAACCACTATATAATCCCTAATTAAGGAAGTTGATGATGTCTACTAAACATTCTGCAGTCTGGGGATCTTCTTCCTTAGCCATTGCCATTTTTGCCCTATCGTCTTCACCAATTCTGACTCGCATAACAGAACATGATATGGGTCCTTATGGAACAATATTTAATCGGTTTTGGATTGCCAGCCTAGCGTTGGGCCTTGGCAAGGTTGTCAAACTACTTTGGGATAAGCAGAGCGGACGCTTATCTACTACTGATAACAAGGCTTATACTGTCCAGGATTTTTTCTCCTTATTTCTTGTTGCTAGCTTAGATTCAATTTGCCTAGTGACCTGGGCTTGGTCTTTGACAAAAACAAGTGTTGCTAATTCTAATCTTCTCCACAACACCACTCCTATCTTTGCAGCTGTCGGCGGATGGTTACTGTTAAGCCAATCCTTTAATCGTCGCTTCCTAATCGGCATGATACTGGCTCTAGCAGGAACGTTCTTAATTGGTTTTAACGATTTTCATATCGATCGAGATACATTGATAGGGGACAGCGTTGCATTACTATCTGCCCTTTTCTACGCGGGGACACTTTTGGTAACAGAGCATCTCCGAGTTAAATTTGACACAAGCACAATTTTACTATGGCTTTATACCTTGGGTGGCCTATTGTTGTTACCATTAACATTGCTATTTGAAGATAGACTATTTCCTGCTTCCTTTTCATCATGGTCTGCTGTTATTGGCCTAGGACTTTGTGGCTCTATAATTGGATTGGGTGCATTATTCTATAGTCTCAAACAATTTTCATCTAGCTTTGTCTCTCTCATCCTATTGCTGGAACCTATGATTGCAGCAGTCTTAGCCTGGCTAATTTTTGCGGAAAAATTGAGTTGGTTAAATGGCTTGACGTTTATAATTGTATTATCTGGGATTTATCTGGCTAAATCAGATGGAGAATTAGATAATATTGGCTCTACCGAAGCTACTTAAGATGTAAGCGATCAGCGATCAGCTATCAGCTAATGCGCTACGCCCACGCTACGCGAACAGCGATCAGTGGTGCGTTACGGGCCGGGCTATCTCAACCGATGTCAAGAGGGGGAAAATCAAGGGAAGCCCGTCCCTAACACACCCTACACCACTATTCCCGATTCCCGGTTCCCGATTCCCGATTCCCGATTCCCGATTCCCGATTCCCGATTTCCTGTTCCCTCTTCTGTGCTTCCAATTCGCTATTTGCCCGCTCCCGTGCTTTGATAGCCTCTCGGTAGTTTGGCTGGTAGCGCACTGCTTTGTCATAAGCAGCGATCGCTTTTTTATACTTGTTGCGTTTAACTAATGCATTGCCTAGGCTATACCAGGCTTGGCTGTAGTCAGGTTTATAGTTAACTGCTTGTTGGTAAGATGCGATCGCATCCTTATAGCGTTCCAATTTATAGAAGGTATTGCCTCGACTGTACCAAGCTTGGTAAGGCTTGGATTTTAGTTTAATGGCTTTGTAGTAAGCTTCCAGGGCATCTTCATATCGCTGGACTTGATGGAGTGTCCAACCGCGACTGTACCAGGCTTGATAGGACTTAGGCTGGAGTTTAACGGCTTGGTCAAAGGACCCTAAGGCTTCTTGGTATTTCCCCAATTGATTTAAGGTATTGCCCCAGCTATACCAAGCTTGGTAGAAGTTGGGCTGGAATTGAACCGCTTGCTGATAAGACTTGGCTGCATCTTTATACTTTCGCAAATTGCTCAAGTCATTACCCCGCTGATACCAGGCTTCAGCGGAATTAGGTTTGTAGTCTAAGGCTCGGTCGTAGGATTCTACTGCTGCTTTATATCGGCGCAAATTATGTAATGCCCAGCCCCGTCGATACCAAGCTTGGTAAGAATCTGGTTTGAGTTTCAGGGCTTTGTCAAAGGATGCGATCGCATCAAAATAATTCTTGGACTTAACCTGAACATTACCAAGACTGATCCAAGCATCCAAGTCATTGGGCTGGAGTTCCAGGGCGCTATTAAAGGCTTTAATTGCTCCGTCATAACGCTCCAACTGCTCCAAGGTTTTACCCCTACCCTTCCAAGCTGCACTATAATCCGGCTCAATTTGAATCGCTTGGTCGTAAGCGTTTAGAGCTTCTTCATAGTACTTTAGTGCAAACAAAGTCTTACCTTGACCTTGCCAAGCTGGAGCATATTCTGATCGGATTTCCACAGCTCGATTATAAGCGTCCAGAGCCTTTTCATAGCGCTTCAATTCTAAAAAGGTTTCCCCCTGGTTATACCAATCCTTAGCACTAAATCCCCTGAATGTATGCACCATAAAAACCGTTGCTGCAAACCCCAATCCAATCACCCCGGTGTACAGTAACACTTGGTACCTTTTTAGTTTGAATCGTCGGGGTTTGGGGAGCAGGGGTTGTATTGATGACGCAATTCCCAACACTAAGGTAGCGCCAGTTTTAGTAGTGTTAGTATTTGTGTTATTATTATTAGTTATAGTAGTCAGTGCTTGTAATGCTAAGGTAGCTGATTGATAACGCTCTCGGAAATCATAGCACACCATTTTATCTAAAGTATCGGCTAATTCAGCACTTACTGATATCTGGTTATGCCAGGTGATTTCCCCTGTATCAGGGTGAAGGGGCAATTGGTGAGGACGTAAACCGGTTAAACCAACAATCCCGATCATCCCGACAGCATAGATATCACTGCTTAATTTCGGGTAACCATTGGCTTGTTCACTAGGTCGATAGCCAGGAGTACCAATGGCAACGGTAAAGCCAGTGTTCCCCCCTTCCAGGATTTGGGTACTAACTTGTTTAACCGCACCGAAGTCAATCAGTACTAATTTGCCATCTGATTTACGCCGAAGGATGTTTTGGGGATTAATATCTCGGTGAATAATACGCCGTTGATGAACAAATTCTAAAACTTCCAGGATTTCCTGCAACAGGGAAATAATCTGATTTTCATTGAGCTGGGTTCCCGGTACAAGTTCCTGGCTGAGGTCTTCCCCTTGAATGAATTCCTGGACGAGATAGAATTCTTGATTTTCTTCAAAATACGCAAAAAGCTGGGGAATTTGCTCATGACTTGCCAACTGGTGTAGTATTTTGGCTTCCGTCTCAAACAGTCGCCTAGCCGTCTGCAATGTCAAGGGATCCGTGGCTACTGGCTTGAGCTGCTTAACCACACACTGATTGTCACCAGGCAAGTGTTGGTCTTCAGCTACGAAAGTCTGACCAAACCCACCTTGTCCCAGTTGACGAATAATTTTATAGCGTCCACCGACTGTTTGTCCAAGACCCAAGTTCATGGAATTTCTACTGCTCCGGGAAAACCTCACCACCTGTTAAAGGAGGTAGATCACTAGGTATAGCGCTATGCGCAAGGCAAAAGGCAAAAGGCAACAGTTAACTACAAGAGCTTTTCACTTTGTATCAATGTCTTAACCTTAATGCGTACTGCTATATAGTGCTACCAATCATAGTATACAAAAGCCTTCAATAGTGATCGGAACATTATCCCTGGGAGAGGGAAGTAGTGCGTAGGGTGCGTTAGGGGCGGGCTTGCCATGATGTTCAACCCCTAGAGCCAGTTTTGGGACAGCCCGCACCGTAACGCACCACCAAGTAGAATGGGCGAATGTAGCAGTTGATGTAGGGTGGGCAGTGCCGCCGTTAGATTGATTTGCTTGGGTACACTTGTTTTAAGCACTGCCCACCAATTGCCGAATATCCTAGAGCGAAATTTTTAGCACAGAAAAATAATTAATTAACCAATAGATAAACTATAGAAATTATCTATGCCATGAGGTACAAATGGATCCCCCTAAATCCCCCGAGCGAGCAATCCCTCGCTCGGGTGACTTTGAGCTTAAGAAGCGTACCTCATAAATCCTAGAAACGCTATAATTACCAAAATAGGAGGAATAAAAAATGAGTGCAAAGACAATTAAGTGGGATGATATTCGTTCCCAAGTTCTAGCAAATCCAGAGGTAAAAGCCGAGTATGAAGCTCTAGAATTTGAGTTTAACTAGTGAGGGGGTCTGGGGGAGCTATAAGTCCCCCACTATACACGGAGTGTTAGTGGTGGGATACATGGACTCCCCCAGACAGATAGATAGGGTTCGACGCCCTCTCTATCTGTATTTACCATTGTCTTTTTCTGTGGTAAAATAAGATTATGTTAATGATGAACTATACATACAGGATTTACCCGAGCCAAGATCAACAACAGATCATCAAGGAA
>NZ_JAAHHC010000035.1:0-60240 GCF_010672265.1 Moorena sp. SIO3A2 | reverse complement strand
CAAGGGTGGGACTTTCACCCACATCCTGAGGATAGTTAGGATTTTTGAGGTTAGACCTCACGAATCCCCCTAATCATACCCCTTTCTATTACGAAAGGCTCCTATTAGGAACGAGCCGCACTACTACAGACGGGATGCCCCACCGCCAATTTGAGGATGTTTCTAGCCGCATTCACATCTCTATCCGCTTTGTAGCCACAATGAGGGCAAGAATGTATGCGATCTTTTAGTTTTTTAGGAACTTTTTGACCACAATTAGAGCAGTTTTGACTGGTATTTCGGGGATTTACTACTTTTGCTATTAACCCAGCATTCTCGGCTTTGGTTGATAGTATGGACAGAAATTGTCCCCACCCAGCGTCTAAAACTGATTTAGCTAATCTAGTTTTGGCCAAACCTTTTATATTGAGTTTTTCGTGAGCTACTAAATCGTGAGTATCTAATAGCTTTTTTACAGTCTTAAAGTGAAAATCTTTTCTAGTGTCAGCTACCTTTTTGTGAGCTTTTCCTAGTTTCGATACAGCCTTTTTCCTATTGTTACTTCCTTTCTTGGAACGGCTAACTGCTTTTTGAATTTTCTTCAATCGCTTCTGGGCTTTACGATAATATTGAGGAATTGGTACCTCGGAACCATCAGATTTGATCAAGAAGGATTTGAGACCCATGTCAATCCCGACCGGATTTTTGACTTCTTCGATCGCCATCACATTAGGGACAGTGTCGTCTTGAATGGACAGTGTCACATAGTAACCATCCGCTTTTCGAGTTACTGTGGCCGTTTTGATTTTAAAACCGGTGGGGATTGGTCTATGGTAGATCATCTTGACCCAACCAAACTTAGGAAGATTTAATCTATTTCCATTTATAGGACTCTTGGAGAAGGCCGAAAATGTTAGGGATCTAAAACGCTCCTTACTTTTGAATCTAGGTCTTCCGCTTCGTTTGCCATTGGAATCCCCTTTTAAGAATCGCTTAAAAGCTAGATCGACGCGCTTAACACAATCCTGTAACACATTGGCGTGAATTGCCTTATACCAGGCTCTATCTTTCTTTAATTGAGGTAAAGTTCTCTTTTGTGAATAATAATCAGGATTGTCTCTTAGCTCTGGCAAATGACAAACAAGAGGACAGGAGTTTATAGAGCATCTATTTTGCTCGTGCCAGGCAAATCTGTCAGCCAAAAGATAGTTATATTGATGACGTAGCATCTCAAGCCATCTTTCCATCTCTGATGTTTGTGATTTGGTTAGCCTAAGTTTGAATTGATACGCTAGTCTCATTTGCCATCCTCTTGTTTTCGACCTATTATTAGAATAACATTTGTTGCAACAATTGTTAATACAAAAATTAAAGTTCAGAGATTCGTAGTCAGGCTAAAATTAAGTAATTGGATTGAAGTTAGCTGACCTAGCGCTATAGTTTAATAGGCGCTTAATCTAGCCAATTTTAATTAGCGCTATAGTTTGGGACTGTGTACACGCTTATCGAAAATTGCAGCAATTTCCAACAGTGAATCAACTGGGCTGGAAATCATTAAACTAGCGCTATACTTATCTACCAGCACTATAATTGCTGAAAATTGCTGCAATTTCCAACATCTCGCTCAACCCTTGCTACCACAAGATCTAGGACTATACCAATTACTCTTAGGAGTACCATTATTCGGTTCAGCGGTCAAGATAATTGTACCATCCTCGCCCACTATCCAACCCTGAGCTTCCACTATTTTCTTCTTGGGACGAGCAGGAGTAGGAGTATTGGCAGCACGACGTTTCCCTCTCATTGGTAAGTAACTGGCATCAGGAGTAGGAGTAGAGGTAGCTTCTTCGATGTTCTCTTTTTCAGGATCAAGGGTAACCCAATCTACCAGTACAGACTGTTGATTAATTGGGTCTAGAGGACTTGGGGGTAAGCCACCTCGTCCAGTAACAATGAATTCACCAAGTTCATCTACCGCTACTTTTCCACTCCTGGGACAGTTAGCAACAATTAATGCTGAGGGGTCAACTATTGATGTTGGTAATATCTCAGGATCCTGTGCTGAGTTGGTAATATCCCTGGTCACAGTTCCAGATTGACCTTCACCCGTCAAGCTCAGAGCTGCTATTTCACTACTATTATTCCCAAAAACTAAGGATCGGTCTGGATTTCCATCTGGGCCGATAAACGCACTTCTATCTTCGATTACGTTCATATTGAATAAGCCTTGCAGGGTGATTTTGATCTTTCCACCATCCCCATCCTGAGCATTAGCGAATATATCGCTACCTTTGTCTTTATTATTTAGAGGTAGCGCTACTAATACTCCACCTTCAATAGTGATATTTCCGCCTTTGACTCCATCCCCTGTAGCATCAGCCAAGATTAAGCTATTGTTATCAAGTATGATCACTCCTGGCACATCGATATCAATAGTTGCTGCTTCTTCGTTTTCCTTGGGATTTTTTCCAGTAGCAGCTACAAGTTGGCCGTTGTCTAGGGTTAGAGAATCAGCCTTAATGGTCAGTTTGCCAGCCTCTCCTAGGTTGCTCTCATCCACCTCACCGTTCTCATCCACTTCAGTCTCTGGAAACCCTTGTTCTGTTAATGGCACACCGCTTACTGCTATTCGCGCTCCATCTTCGACAGTTAGCTCGTCTGTTTCTATAGTCACATTTTGAGCAGTACCACCTTCGGTTGCTTGAGCGAATATTCCTGCGGGAGATTTAGACTTATCTGGTAGAGTTCCAGTTAACAACACTGAGTCTTTAGCCACCACTTCCACATTCCCTGCAGTTCCTCTTTCGGTAGAAGCAGAAATTTCGCTATCGTTTACGGTCAAGGTGTCTGAATCTAATTTGATATCACCACCGCGAAAGTCACTTTCGCTTGTAGCATTTAAAACTGCACCATCTGATAGACGCAAGCTCTTTGTTTCTATGTCAATACGCCCTCCCTCAGCCTCGGCTTTATTTTGAGTTTCAGTGAATATGCCACTTACGTTTGTTGGTTTTTGCTTAGAATCAAGCCCAATCCCAGATATATCAACAAAATCCGTGGCATTGACTGTAATATCACCTGCTTTGATTTTGCCCTGAGTGGAAGCTTGTAATCTCCCTCCATCTTTGAGGGATAGAGAGCGAGCCGTAATAGTAATGTTCGCAGTATCTTCTGCTAAGGTTTGCTTGTTTCCAGCATCGTTCCTACTTATCTGAGTTTTAATGTCGCTGTTGGTCAGCTCAATCTTATCCTGAACCTTTATCTTAATATTCCCTGGATTTCCGCCATTCTTACTCCTACTCTCAGCATTGATAGAGCTTCTGTTGCTTAAAGAAAGTGAGCCAGCTTCAATGGTTATTTTCCCACCATCCCCTGTAGCTCCCGATTGGGATTTTGATTCAATTTGAGCTTGATCTTTCATGATGAAGTCTCCCTCAACAATGATTGTGATCGTGCCAGCGTTTCCATCTCCTTTATCTGTATTACTAGTTATACCATCAGAGCCTTGTTCACCTGGTCCAATCATCGTCAGGGAGCCGACACGGATTTCGATTGGGCCACCATTACCATTGTCATTCGTTTTAGCCGTAATTTGAGCCTTACCTCTTGGTCTTCCGTCACCACTATCTAACTGAGACTGCCGATCTCGCCGAGAATCCATCAACAGCTCAGCAGCAATGATTTCAATTTTGCCGCTATTTCCCTGAGCTTTTCCTACTCTATTCTCAATTCTGCTATCTTCTGTAATCGCAACTACTCCCCCAGCATGGATGATGGTTTCTCCCCCATTTCCTGTTGCATCCTTACTCTTTGAACCTCGTGTCCAAGCCTGAATTCTGCTGTTATCTTGCAAGGTGACATTGCCATTAGGAGCGTTGATTTCGATAGTTCCACCCTGACCTGAACTGGTGGTCTTGGTCTTAATCGTACCCTTATTGGTCAGCAGTACATCCCCAGTCACATTGATCTCAATATCCCCGCCAATACCCGCTTTCTTTTCAGTTTTGGTAAAAATTCCTTCTTCTGTTTCCTTCCTTGGCTTTGGTTCACGCTTAGAGGTCACCAAGACCGAGCCAGCGTTAATAGTGATTTTTCCTCCGTTTCCGGCTTGTTTGGTAGTTTTGCTCAAGATGCCCTGGTCTTCAGCATCGTTCTCATGATTATCTTGATTGGCAAAAACCGAAACCTCAAGCCGGTCAGCAGTAAGGATAATCTCTCCACCATCACTGCCAACTGCTGCTGTTTTGGTAAATATTCCCTGGTCTTCGTCTTCTTCTACTTCTACTTCGTCCGGGTCTTCTCCTTCTAGTCCTTCTATATGTTTAGACGTGGATACAGAGATTAAGCCAGAGGTGATGGTAATTTTTCCGCCTGCTCCACCGTTTTCCTCAGTTATGGTAAAAATTCCTTGGTTTGGTTTACTTTCCCCGTCATTGTTAGTGGTTACGTTAACTGAGGAATCAGCAGTGATAATAATATCACCACCTTTGTGACCATTCCCTTGAGTTATGGTAAAAATTCCCTGGTCTTTATTAGAGGTTTCTACTTCCAAAGAGTCAGCAATAATCCTAATTTCGCCACCATCAACATTACCATCTTCTGGCACCAAGGTTTCTATAGCGCTATTATTAACTACAACATTCCCTTTCTTGACGCCATTGGGAAAATCTAAACCCAGCTTGTTACCATCTCTAGTTAATGCGACTTGTCCTGGTGCGCCCAATCCCGCTAACAGAATATTCCCACCTTGATTGGTGGATATCTTACTATCTTCGATAACATTAATCTCACCACCGAGCAACAACAGGTTATCAACCGCCAGCTTCTCTAACTTAGCTTGACTGGTAATATTACCGGGAATTTGATTAAAGAAAAACACATTAGGATTAACGGTTAGCAATGGCGAAGGCGGCTCTGGATTAGAAGCACTAAACGCTCCTTGATTGCCAAACCCAATCCCATCAGCAGTAGTGCCCACAAAGGAACCCGATACATCTAGCTTGGCATTCTCCCCAAACAAAATCCCCTTGGGATTAATCAAGAACAAATTTGCTCCACCATTGACACCCAAGGTTCCTAAAATATTGGAGGGATTCGCACCAGTTACCCGAGACAGAATATTTTCAATCCCAGCTGGATTAGCAAAATAAACCCTTTGTCCGTCTCCCACATTAAACTCTAGGAAACTGTGGAACAAATTGATATCTCGGATTGCTCCCCCTTTAATTAGATCAACAATTTTCCCATTTACCTCACCAGAGCCCAGGTCTAGCAAAGACCTTTCCCCCTGGGGCAAAGTGGCATCAGGAGTAATCTGAGCATTAGCTTGGTTTACTGAAAATGCGTACGCTCCACTAATGGCTAAGCATAGGGCTAAACCAAACTGACTGTTATAGCGTTTCAAGACATCTAATGCCATGGGATTGCTTCTGCTCCTGATCTATCTTTGGGAGGGTTAGTTTACTTAAGCTATCAGCTTTCAGCTTTCAGCTTGCGCATCGGCGCAGGTTAGGTGGGGTTTATTTTAAGCTGACAGCTAACGGCTGACGGCTGACAATTTATTTTTGATTAATAGTGGTTTGATGCCGTTATTGTGACAAGAACTACTATTATTACTCATGGAAATAATAACATAAATTATTATTATACCTATTCTGGCTAGCCATTGATGTAAATTTTTGTTAAATCAAGTTAGCCAGAGCTATAGAGATGGGTATCTAAGGGATAAGCAAGGGATATAGGGAGCCGAAATCAATTGTGATAATTTTTGTTCCCTCCCGATTCCCGATTCCCGATTCCCGATTCCCGATTCCCTTTGGTATACAGAGTCTGATCAAGTAATAAAATGTAAATAAACTTAAAAACTATTTATTCGAAGCTCTGGCTAAAAACTTGATATAAAATAAAAAATATGTTATTCAAAGAATCCAATGGGGTGTGTAATCCTGGTATGTTCTATAGCCAGGAAGATTGGGAAAGAAGCTTGACTAGATATCGTGAGTATATATGTTTAACTGTTTGGTAATAGGTTCCGGGCGCAGTGGCACTAGCATGGTAGCCGGTACACTCAGTGGTGCTGGGTATTTCATGGGAGACAGAATGATGTCATCTACAAGCATCAATAAAAAGGGCTACTTTGAGTCCAAGAATGTTGAGGCGATTAACGAAGATATATTAAGCAAAGTTGTCCCACCTCGACCAAGGGGAATGTTGGGAAATTTGTTTAAGGACCGACCGACTAGATACCAACGCTGGCTAGCTAGGGTGCCTGTAGGCAAAAGGATTGATTGTCCTGAGGAGATAGCCTCTAGAATAGAAACCTTAACTGAGCGACAGCCTTTTTGCTTCAAAGACCCTAGATTTTGTTACACATTGCCAGCTTGGAAACCGTTTCTCAAGGATACCGTATTTCTGTGCGTATTTCGGCACCCCGCAGCGACGGCATCAAGCATTATGAAGGTGCATAGTAAGCATAAATACTTATATAGTCTTTCTATGAATTTTGAGCGAGCGGTAGAAATCTGGACACTTATGTATCAACATATTATTCAAACTCACTCCAAGGAAGGCAAATGGTTATTTGTACACTACGACCAAGTGTTGTCAGATCAAGGACTTGACCGCATTGAAGAATTTATTGATGGCACAGTAGACCGTAGTTTTCCTGACAAAGCTTTAGCTAGTGTTGAGGCAAATCAGCCAATATCTTCCAAAGCTCGTGAAATTTATTCAGAGTTGTGTAGCCGAGCTAACTATCAAGAGGCTCAGTTATAGCGTTTATCATAGCTATGAGGTACAAATTATTTTTTGCCTCTTCCCTGCTCCCTGCTCCCTGCTCCCTGCTCCCTGCTCCCTAAAACCCAGAGATTTGTACCTCATGGGGATAATACTTGCTATAACTAGATAGACTCATGACAATGCCCAACTTTTTAATCCTAGGTGCAGCTAAGGCTGGAACCACCTCAATTTATCGATATCTAAAGCAACATCCGCAAATCTACATGAGTCCTGCCAAGGAACCTAAGTTTTTTGCTTTTGAAGGAGAAAATTTAGATTTTCGTGGGTTAGGAGATGAAAAAGAAGCTAATTACATTGTAACTAATATTGAGGACTATCGTGCCCTATATAAGAAGGTAACTAATCAAATAGCTATTGGTGAAGCATCTACAATTTATCTCTACATTGCGAAATCTGTTGAACGCATAAAGTACTATATTCCTAAGGCTAAATTGATTGCCATTCTTCGAGATCCAGCAGAAAGAGCCTATTCCAACTATTTACATTTAATCAAGCAAGAGCGCGAACCATTGGATTTTGCTGAGGCTCTTGCCCAAGAAGAGGAGCGCATCAAAAATAACTGGTGGTCTTTCTGGCACTATAAACAACGGGGACTTTACTATGTCCAATTAAAACGTTATTATGAAGAGTTTGAAAAAAACCAGATTAAGGTTTATCTATACGAAGATTTGAAGAATAATCCTCTAGGTATGCTGAAAGATATGTTTGGTTTCTTGGAGATAGACGATACTTTTACCCCAGATATATCTGAAAAAGTTAGGCAAGCTGCTCCCATTCCTAAGAACAAAGCATTGGAATCATTTTTGAGCCAACCGCACCCTGTTAAATCAATTCTGAGTCCATTGGTTCCTACTAGCCTAAGGGATAAACTAGTTAACAAGATTAGATATTTAAATCGTGGTAAACCTAAGTTATCACCAGCAGTGCGGAAGCAATTGATTGAATTCTATCGCGAGGATATCCTCCAGCTTCAAGATTTGATTGGTCGGGATCTTTCTCAATGGCTAAAGTGTTGAAAATTAAGTTAATAAGTAAGTTTACAATTATAAGTTAACAATTAAGTTAAGTAATTTAAGTTGTAAGCATATGCGCTACGCGCACGCTGCGCGAACAGCAGTAAGCCGTGAGCTTTTAGCTCACGGCTTACTTTTGTTCCCGATTCCCGATTCCCGATTCCCGATTCCCGATTCCCGATTCCCGATTCCCGATTCCCGATTCCCGATTCCCGATTCCCGATTCCCGATTCCCGATTCCCTTTGGTATACAAAGTCTGATAAAGTAATAAAATGTAAATAAAATTAAAAACTATTCATAAAATAATCTGGCTAAGGACTTGATAAAAAATGAAAAATGTGTTAAACAAAGAAGCGAATGGGGTGATCTTACCTGGTGTGTCCTATAGCCAAGAAGATTGGGCAAGAGGTTATGAGTCCCAACGCCATGAAGAGGATTATTGGATTGATCAAGTAGAAGGGGAAATTCCTAAGGAGTTGCAGGGGACTTGGTTACGCAATGGTCCTGGTTTGCTGGATATGAATGGTTACCGAGTGCATCATCCATTTGATGGGGATGGGATGATTTGTGCGATCGCGTAGCGTGACCTACGGTCAATCGCATTTGATCACGGTCGAGCTCATTTTCGCAATCGGTTTGTACGCACAGAGGGCTTCTTAGCGGAACAAAAAGCAGGGAAACCCGTTTATCGAGGAGTATTTGGCACTCAGAAGCCTGGGGGTTGGTTAGCGAATCTATTTGATGTCCAACTTAAAAATATTGCTAATACCAATGTGATCTACTGGGGTGGCAAGCTCTTAGCCTTATGGGAAGCCGCTAAACCTTACGGTCTAGACCCCCATACTCTTGAAACCTTGGGTGAAGATAACTTGGATGGAATATTAGCAGGAGGTGAATCCTTTGCTGCTCATCCTTGGATTGACCCTAGTAGTAAGCAAGATGGTGGTCAACCTTGTCTGGTAAATTTCGCGATTCAGCCAGGTCTGTCTAGCAAAATTACCATTTACGAATTAGACCCAACCGGTAAACTATTACGACGTCAGAGTTATAGTGTTCCTGGTTTTTGCTTCATCCACGATTTTGCTATTACCCCAAACTACTGTATTTTCTTCCAAAATCCTGTTACCTATAATCCCCTTCCGTTCCTGTTGGGATACCGAGGAGCTGGTGAGTGTTTGGCATATCAGCCTGAACAACCGACCCGGATTATAGTGATTCCTCGTAAAAAGAATACAGAGGAAGTCAAAATCCTAGAAACCCAATCGGGCTTTATATTCCATCATGCTAATGCTTTTGAGGAAGATGGCAAGATTTATGTCGATTCTATTTGCTACAAGTCATTATCAGCAGTAGACGTAGGTAGTGATTTCCGGAAGGTTGATTTTAATGGGAACGCACCAGGGCAACTCTGGCGCTTTACTTTGAACTTAACTGACAAAACTGTAGCGAGTCAGTTGTTAGAAGAGCGCTGTTGCGAGTTTCCTAGCATTCACCCTAATCATGTAGGACATCCCTATCGCTACTTATTTATCGGAGCTGCTGATCATCCCACCCGTAATGCTCCATTACAAGGGATTCTAAAAATAGATATGGAAACAAAGACACAACAATTCTGGAGTGCTGCCCCTAAGGGTTTTGTAAATGAACCAATGTTTGTGCCACGACCCAATGCTGAAGGAGAAGATGATGGTTGGGTATTGACCTTAGTATATGATGCCAGTCATCACCGATCGGATCTAGTAATATTAGATGGTCGTGATTTAACTAGCGGACCAGTCGCACGACTGCACTTGAAGCATCATATCCCTTACGGTTTACACGGTAGCTGGAGTTCTGAGTTGCTGGGACTGGGGTTGAAGGTTACAGGTTGAAGGTTGAAGGTTGAAGGTTACAGGTTGAAGGTTAGTGGGTTGAAGGTTACAGGTTGAAGGTTGAAGGTTGAAGGTTAGTGGGTTGAAGGTTGAAGGTTGAAGGTTACAGGTTGAAGGTTAGTGGGTTGAAGGTTACAGGTTGAAGGTTGAAGGTTGAAGGTTAGTGGGTTGAAGGTTACAGGTTGAAGGTTGAAGGTTGAAGGTTAGTGGGTTGAAGGTTACAGGTTGAAGGTTGAAGGTTGAAGGTTAGTGGGTTGAAGGTTACAGGTTGAAGGTTGAAGGTTGAAGGTTAGTGGGTTGAAGGTTGAAGGTTGAAGGTTGAAGGTTAGTGGGTTGAAGGTTACAGGTTGAAGGTTGAAGGTTGAAGGTTAGTGGGTTGAAGGTTACAGGTTGAGAGTTTAAACTTTAACTAGAAACTTTTAAACAACATGGGGATATAATGACGCTAAACTTATTAGTTATAAAGCTTTCAGGGAAATTATCAGGTTGGAGCTTTGATGGTTAAAGCTAAGCTAATAACAGAATTTTCCTGGAGGGTGCCAGATGAAATTCAGCGTTGTCATCACGACTTATAATCGTCTAGATCTACTCAAGCGTGCAATTGAAAGCGCGCTTGCTCAGACGTTTCCCTGTGAAATTGTTATCGTTGACAACGGTTCGTCTGATGGGACTGAAGGTTATGTCCAAGAGCGCAGTGAAGCGTTGGCACGTGCTGGTGAGCATAGCTTGGTTTATCACCGAAATTCCGATAATATGGGCCACTCGAAAGCGGTAAATCAAGGGGTAGAGTTGGCAACTGGTGATTGGATCAAGCTGTTGGATGATGATGACTACTTAGCCAAGAACTGCATTGAAGAAATGGCTAATGCGATCGCATTACATCCGAAAGCAGTGATTTGCTCTTGCCAATCGGCTCAAGTAAATACCTTAGGAGTAGAACTAAGTATAACACGGCGAGTAGGTTCACCGCCAAGGTTATATATTGCCCAAGAAGACATTCATTATGGAATGCTTCTGGAAATGGTACCGTTTGGCACCCCAGCGCAAGTCGCTTTCTCCCGTGATGGGTTTCTCAGTTCCGGTGGTTGGGATTCTAGCTTAGATACCAACTTTGATGATATTGATTCCTGGATTAGAATCGCCCAGTTTGGGGATGCTATATTTATCAATAAGTGCCTAGCTTACCGGACGGTTTGGTCTGGTGCTTATAATCAAAAATTTTCGTTCCAGAAACGTCTGAAGACTCATATTTCGATTAAGCAAAAAATCTATGAACTAGTCAGTGAAAAATATCAAGGTAAACTCCCATTACTGTGGGAGCTGGGCGCTTATCTGAGATTACATTGGGGCTTAGTAGCTCTTAAACGAGGTAAGTTGATCAGTGCCGCTAAGTTATTGTTTCCTGAGTGTTTTTCACCGATTGCTTTCTCACCGATTGCTTGGAAGTTGCTGTTACTGAGAAAGACTCTAGGATACTCTCCAGAATTATACCACCAGTTACCGCTTTAATTGGCAACTTGAATCATGAGTTAATGGAAAATTGGCTAGTAACCATTAACCATTAACCATTTTCCTTAACACAAAGTGATTAATTAGTCAACTAAAACTTAAAAATCGAAAATTGGCTAGTAACCAATTAGCTAGTAAGCAATTAGCTAATAACCAATTAACAATTACCAATTAACCCTTAACCATTAACAATTAACAATTTCAGTGAAACCAAAGTGATTAACCGGATTTGATCTGACTACAGATTATCAATTTGTTTGCGGAGGTCTTCCAACTCTTTGTCAACGGGTGAATCTGAGGAAGTCGATTTTTTCTCCTCTGGGGCTGGTAAAGCTCCTTGAGATACAGAACCACCAGCCAACTGAGCTTTCATCGTGGCCAACTCATCTTCAACATCATTGCCTTCCAAGAGTTTAAATTGACTTTCCAAGTCACTACCACCCAGCTCATGGGCAGCTTGAGAACGAGCCTCCATATCCAAGACTTTCTGTTCCATACGCTCAAACGCTGCTACGGAGCCACTAGTATTGAGAGACCCCATGGTTTGTTGTAACTTTTCATTGGCCTTAGCCGCCTGAGCTCGTGCTTTGAGCATATTCTTTTTGGTCTTGGCTTCGGAAATTTTGCCTTCGAGAGCAACCAGATTACGCTTAAGATTATTGACCTGCTCAGTTTGCTGATCCCACTGAGTTTTCAGGGTACCAGCAGTATCAGAATTGCTCTTCTTACGCACCAGAGCCTCACGAGCCAGGTTTTCATCCCCTTTGGTCAGAGCCAGCTGAGCTCTTTTCTGCCAGTTGTTAGCTTCTGTTTGGTTTTTGTTGTATTGCTGCTCTGTGCGTTTTTGTTCAGCAATTGACCTGGCAACTGCTTGACGCAATTGAACCAGATCCTCTTGCATATCAACAATAGCTTGATCAAGAATCTTTTCTGGATCCTCAGCCTTGCTGACTATATCGTTCAGATTAGCTCTAACCACTCTGCTAAGGCGATCAAATAATCCCATAACGCTGTTTATCCTCTAGGAATGTACAAAGTAGGTATAAAACTGGCTTGCTGGTGCGTAAGCCTAGTTAAGTTGTCTTGAGTTAAGTTGTCTTGAGGGACAAGCAATTGTTGCTGTCCCATCTCAAGTCTGATTGGGTAACTGAAAAATTTGCGGGCTTGACCCATACCCTAGCCATTAAGACAGGGAGCCTTTCATCCAGTTTAAAAACTTCTTGGGAAAAAGTGCTAGACAACAAGCTAAGGTTTGAACTTTCTGGCGGCTGAACCATGGGGGATTGATCGGGATTGCTGTTCGAGGGGTTAAAAACTGGTTTCCACAGGCGCTTATGATATAATAGTGCCATCTTCAGCAGAAAACGTCCTTGTCTTATTCTACCTATTCCCTTTCCGAGTATTGAGAAAGAAGGTCGAGAAGGTGCGGTTTGCGTATATAGTAACCCCTTGGGTCAAGGCTCTAAGGTGTTTTGATACAACTTTCTCAAGGTGCAATTGAGGTGACCATGGGGAAACTACTTACTTTTTCCGGCTATTTATCCAATTTTTCCGGATTTTTCGGTTATTATGTCTGAGTTGAGGGTAATTGAGGAGTTTCGGTTCCTTTAATCAGATTAGCCTTCATGGCGGCTAACTCAGCTTCCACATCATAGTTACCTTCGAGAGCAGCAAATTTTTTATCCAGTTGATTGCCGCCTAATTCAGCCATTGCCTCAGACCGGGCTTCAAGCTGCATTACCTTTTCTTCCATCTGTTCAAAAGCGCTCAAGGCACTACTGTTACCCACATTACCCAGCATCTCATTAATTTTCATGGATGCCTTAGCTGATTGAGCCCGAGCAATATACAAGTTCTTTTTAGTTTTGGCCTCTGAGATTTTCGGCTCTAGGGTACGGAGATCTTCCTTAAGCTTGGAAACAAGCTCAGCTTGCTGGGAAAGCTGAGCTTTCATGGTTGTGACAGTCTGTTGATGAGATTTCCGCCGTGTCAGGGCATCCCGTGCCAACTGGTCGTCTCCTGCTGACAAGGCTAACTGAGCGCGACGGTACCATTGCTCAGCAGCGGCTTGAGCCTGGGAGGCTTGTCGTTCCGTGCGTTTTTGGGTAGCGATCGCTTGAGCTACAGCCTGCCGCATTTGAATCAAATCCTGCTGCATATCATCGACAGCCTGTTCCAGGATTTTCTCAGGATCTTCAGCTTGGCTAATCAGACTATTAAGGCTAGCGCGAATTATTCTAAACATACGATCTAATAATCCCATGGCAGCTTTCCATACATGATCAGGGCTTAGGGAATGAAAACTGATGTCATTAAGATTGAACTTGACACTTGACAGTTTCAACTTAACTAAGGATGATAAATCGAAGCAGAAATTCCCTGTTGCTGGAGTTTTCCGACCAAACCTTGTGCTTCATGTTCAAATTTGAAAGCTCCCATCTGAATCCGGGTACCTTGAGATAATTTGCGCACATAGGCATCAGCAACAATTGTCCTAGCTTGCTGTAGGGAACGTTTACCATCGTAGTTGATCAGCACATAGTAGAAAGGATCGCGAGCAGGTAAAGACTCCTCTACCACTGTTCTTAGAGATGCGGCTTGATTCTGGAGTGTTTCAGAGATAGCTGGCTTAAGTAATCCTGACTGTACCCGTCTTTCTGGGGGTACTAAAGAGCCTGAGGTGGTTGGTAATGATGACAAGGGAACCTTTTGCAGTGGTTGAACAGAAGGCAAAAGTACTGAAGATAAGGAAGACCCTTTAGGAGGCATCGGTCTAGTTACCACCTTAGGAGCTGATTCAACCACCTTAGGTAAAGGAACATCTTTTGTATAAAAAGGTTTTTGCTGCGGTCCTGGAGTAGCTTCCACTTGAGAAAGGGTATGTAAGTTCAAGTCTACAAATTCCTCAGAAGCCAAATTAGGTCCACCCTGTAGGGGAGAATGGGGAATCGACTCAGTCTGTTGTGGTTTATGTGGTTTAATTTGCTGAGGGGTTTTGGAGATCTTGGGGATGATGAAGCTGATCAGCCGTGACAGATCCAGATTACTTAACACCGATGGATTGGAGAAGATATAGGGTAGGGTAGCGCTTAACAACAGCAAAAGTACCATGAAACCGACATTTAACGGAGTCAGCAGTTGGTAAGACACCTGCTTTTGGTTGTCAAATTCTTCTTCATCTTCTGCCAGACTCTGTAGTAGTTTTTCTGATGATTCGAGATAATCTTCTGGCTGGGTTTGGTTAGCCCCTAACTTGATCAAACTACCTGAGTCTTCAGGCAATTTTTCAGGAGGGTTAAGTTGCTCCGTAGCCTCTTTCTGAATTCCTAGGCTAGCACTGTCACCATTATTATACTGGGATACAACTGGTGGCTGAGTAGGTTTCGGGGACTGTGATGAGAGGGAATCTAGGGATTCAGTCTCCTCAACCAATGGCTGTTGTGGTTGTTTCTGAGAAGTTGTCGCCTTGGTGGTTAGGTTTGGCAGTGCAATGGTTGATGGCTGGTTTAGTCGAGAGATGGTCTGGTTTGTCGGTGATGGTGAGGGTTTCTGTTTTACCTCACCGACAGAAATTAACTCTAGGGGTTTACGGACCCGGTTACGACCAAGACCACGGTTAGTCATTACTGGGCGTCCTACTCTTCGACGTCGGTAGCGCGCTAATTCTTCCTCTAGTTGTACATCAAGGCTACTCAGAGCAGCTTGTAAAACTGAGTTGAGTTTGTAGTTACCGGTCGAGCTAGGGGAAGAATTAACTGAGGAGTTTTGGCTCATGGCGGACTCTATCGGTCGTTTGTGCTACAGAACAAGCAACAGGACTTAACGCTAGCCATTCTATCTTTAGGGTCACCCTACTAACTATAAGCTAGTTTTTGGCCAGTGTGACACAAGCTTCTAGCGTGGCAAAGGCTTCAACGCTGGGACGTAAGTCCTGAAGCAATCAAAACTATTGTCAAATTAACTAATTATAGCAATTCTCATAGCTATGAGGTACACAATTTCGGAATTTTAGGGAACAGCGGATCTGGGAACAGGGAACAGGTAAGAAACAATAAATAATAGGGATGCGCTGCATCAATACAGGAAATCAAATTCAAAGAAGACTGTACCTCATTACTGCGATAAACGCTATCTAGTAAGGCGATATGCTTAAATCACTCAATCAGATCTTAGATAGGATTACAAATCAGCCCGAGTGGCAAGGTATACAACGCTTGTCATCCCTAATTAAGTGTTGGTCTGAAATAGTAGGAGTGAACATAGCTAATCATACCAGACCCTATGCTATCTCTAGGGATATCTTATATGTGGCTACGTCTAGCTCTGTTTGGGCACAAGAACTAAAATTTCAGCGCCGGATGTTGTTGAAACGGCTTAATGCTGGTTGGTCTGAGCCCCTAGTTGACATCCACTTTTCTCCGGCTCAGTGGCATAAAACACAAGTTTTGGGCAATGGCTATTCAAAATCTGAGTTGACCCCAAACCATAGACATCCTAGCACCATCTTGCCAATGTCTTCATCACTGGTTTGTGAGCAGTTAGACCACACAGAAAACACAGAAAGTAGTCAAGCCACTGACAAAAGTACTGACACAACGAGTGACAAAACTCACATACCCCAAGCAGCGTTTAAACGTTGGGCAAAGATGATGCAGATGCGATCGCAAAATTTACCACTTTGTCCTCAGTGTCAGTGTCCGACTCCACCAGGAGAACTCCACCGTTGGGATGTCTGTGGTCTTTGTGCTACTAAGCAATGGCAAATTTAGAGCAAGGTTTTAGAAGGGAGTCGGGAGTCGGGAGTCGGGAGGTCGGGAGGTCGGGAGGTCGGGAGGTCGGGGGCATTCCTGTTCCCTATTGGCTCTTGGCTCTTGGCTCTTGCCTATTCCCAATTCCCTGTTCCGGGATCCGCTGTTCCCTTGATTTTTAGAACACTGAACTGATACTTTTTCATAAGTTAATCGGGCTAAATTCAGTATCTAAATACACTTTTGGTGTGTTTTTTTGGTTGATCCCTATGGGTTTTTGGTATAAAGCAAGCCAATTCTTTCAGAAGCCATCTCTTTTTGTTACTTTTTGTAAAATAAAATGTATCTATTTGTAACAAACTTCTTAAGAAAATATTAAAGCTTCAGTGGCTAACGATATGGCTATAACCTAGGCTGGTCAACAGCTTGCTATCTATAAGAAGCTGAGGTAAGAGGTAGCAGAATGAAATGTGAAGAGGAGATAAAATTTTCCTGAACAAAGACTTATCATGAAAACATTGAATTTACCTATATCTAGTTGCAGATTTTGCCAGTATTATCAGTCAGAAGGACGACGAGGGGGTATGTGTCAACAACTGGGGGTGCCTGTCAGAGCTAGCTGGAAAGCTTGTGCTTTTGCTGTGCCTACATTTTCTTCTTCTTCTTCTTCTTGGGAGACACTAGAACAGATGTGGCAAGATGAACAACTGATGCTCACAGAGGAGCTATCGGTAACGTGCTCTGAAACATCCTCTGGGACAGACACGACCGTTCAAGGTGAGACCATCACCTCTAAAAGTTCGTCAACAGATATCATGCTGGTGTAAATTGTTGAAGTAAATTGTTCGTATTATCAGCAATATCAGCAGTAACTTACTAGTGACTTTACCCTTAATACAATCAATAATTCAAATAAAAAAATTTCACAAAAACCAGTTTAAACCAAATCTTCTAGTTCTAGTAGTTACCTGCTTACAGGTGTCAGCTGAAAAAGCCAAATAATTTCATAAAAATCGGCACCTGATATCTGCTATTAAAATAGCTTTACTCGCACTTTGATTCAAAATAAGGTGCGTTTTTTATTGATAATCAGATCTTGCACTAAGTTTAAAATTAACCATGTAAAGGTAGGGAACAGGGAAGGGGGAACAGGGAACAGTGATATAAGCATATGCGCTACGCGCACCCTACTTGAGGTGCTATCAGCCATCAGCCGTCAGCCGTGAGCTAAAAGCCCACGCTACTTGAGGTGCCGTCAGCTATCATGCTTAAAATAAACCTCGTTCGTGTAGCGTGCGCCGTTCGCGTAGCGTGCGCCAAGGCACAATATTAAGAATTAAATTCGCCACGGGTCGCACCTAATAGTTCGAGATTAATCAGAATTGAAAGTCTGGGGATTTGCCCATAAGCTGACTGCTGATAGCTGACGGCACCTCAAGTAGCGTGCGCGTAGCGCATATGCTTACACTGCTATAATCTAAGGTAACCAAGGGTATTGACGAAAATCTGGTGGACGCTTTTCTAAGAAAGCTTGTTTACCTTCAGCTCCTTCTTCTGTCATGTAATAGAGTAACGTAGCATTACCAGCTAGCTCTTGTAGACCAGCTTGACCGTCGCAATCCGCGTTAAAGGCAGCTTTCAAGCAACGAATGGCAATAGGACTTTTTGCCAAAATTTCCTTTGCCCACTGTAGCCCTTCTGCTTCCAACTTCTCCACTGGAACGACACAGTTAACTAAACCCATTTCTAGGGCTTGAGATGCGGTGTATTGACGACAGAGAAACCAAATTTCTCGGGCCTTTTTTTGACCAACAATTCGGGCAAGATAGCTAGCGCCAAACCCACCATCAAAACTACCGACTTTCGGGCCAGTTTGACCAAAGATAGCATTATCAGCAGCAATAGTTAGGTCACAAATCACATGTAGGACATGACCACCACCAATAGCATATCCAGCAACTAGGGCAATCACTACTTTGGGCATGGAACGAATCAGGCGTTGTAAATCTAATACGTTTAAGCGAGGAACGCCATCTTCTCCAATATATCCAGCCTGACCTCGTACACTTTGGTCACCACCAGCACAAAAGGCGTATTTGCCATCGGTGTGGGGACCAGCACCAGTTAATAAAACAACACCAATACTGTGATCTTCGCGGGCATCACAGAAAGCATCATAAAGTTCAAAGACGGTTTTGGGACGAAAGGCGTTGCGTTTGTGGGGACGATTGATGGTAATTTTAGCAATACCGTCGGTTTTGTGGTATAGAATGTCTTCGTAAGTTTTGGCAGTTTGCCAATCAATTTGCATAACCTTTTCCATGGGTGCGATCGCTGTTTAAGTTCACAATCATATCAAATTAAAAACGTTACCTTGTTTCTAAGCATTGTCATTCCCACTTACAATCGCTTACCGATTCTAAAAAAGTGCCTAATCGCGTTAGAAAATCAACAAATCAGGCAAGATAGCATAGGTGCGCTTGACCTTGGCGAATTAAATTCGCCACGGGTCGCACCTCAGGTCTTGGATTATGAAGTTGTTTTAGTAGATGATGGTTCAACGGATGGCACTTTAGATTGGTTGGCAGCACACGGGGATCAGTTTCCCCATGTACACTCATTTGCTCAAAACCATGCTGGACCGGCTGCAGCCCGGAATCTAGGGGTGAAGGAGGCTAAGGGTGAAATAATTATCTTTATTGATAGTGATTTAGTAGTTACTGAGCATTTCCTCCAGTCTCATGCTGATGCTTTGATACAGGCAGAGCAGCGTCTGGGATGCGATCGCTTATTCACTTACGGTTGGGTGATCAATACCTGTAATTTTGACGACCCTACCAGCGAACCTTATAAAATTACTGATTTCTCTGCTGCCTATTTTGCGACGGGGAATGTTGCGATCGCACGAAAATGGCTCTTAGAAGCTGGACTCTTTGATACTCGCTTCCAACTCTATGGCTGGGAAGACTTAGAACTAGGTGTCCGACTCAAACAGCTGGGCTTAAAACTGATTAAATGTCCCGAAGCGGTAGGTTATCATTGGCATCCTCCCTTTAGCCTCGACCAAATTCCCCGGATGATTGACCGGGAAATTCAACGGGGGCGTATGGGTGTGTTATTTTACCGGAAGCACCCTACCTGGGAAGTCAGGATGATGATTCAGATGACCTGGCTACACCGATTACTCTGGGGGATTCTGTCTTTAGGTGGACGACTCAACGAACGCACCATGGCTCCCTTTTTACAATGGCTAATTGACCGAGGTAAATCCCAGCTAGCTTTAGAAATTGCCCGAATTTTCCTTAACTGGTATAACGTCCAAGGTGTTTATGCTGCTGAGCGGGATATGGAAGGTTGAAGGTTTAAGGTTGAAGGTTAGATGTTGAAGGTTGAAGGTTTAAATTTTAATGTTAAAAGTTGAAGGTTGAACGCGATCGCGTGGCCTTTTGGCCAAGGTTGAAAGTCAAGAAAATAGTTAAGCTGATTTGCATTTAAATTCGTTATTTCCCGTTCCCTGTTCCCTGTTCCCTGTTCCCTGTTCCCTGTTCCCTCTTCCCTGTTCCCTAAAATATTTAGTGATTACTGGAAAGAGAAAGCTGCGATCGCTAAACAACCCCATCCCAAGATCAACGCTGCACCACCTAATGGTGCGATCGCTCCTAGCCACTTGATCCCGGTTAAACTCAGGGCGTACAAACTGCCAGAAAAAATTGCAATTCCAGCGATAAAAGCTGAGCCAGCTACGGTAAGGGAGGTTTGTGCTACTTCTGCACGGCTCAACAACAAGGCTACCAACATTAGCGCTAGAGCATGGTACATTTGATAGCGAGCACCAGTCTGAAAAATTTCCAATGCTCGTTCGGTCAGTTTCTCTTTCAAAGCGTGGCTAGCAAAGGCTCCAGCTGCTACTGATAATCCTCCTAAAATCGATGCGATCGCTAAAAAAATCCGAGTCATCAATTTTGTCCTTACTAAAGTGTAAAATTATAAAATATTCTCCCTTCTTCAGTAACCTCAAAGGTGGCATCACACTCTCTAGCTTTGTGATCCAAATAGTCTTGAGCTACAGCTATAGGAAGTTTGGCTGCCATTGCTAATTTCAAGACTGAAATTCTACCATTTTCGTCTTGAATCAAGCGATAAAATGTAGACTGAAGGTGCTCGATAACTTCTTTTTGATCTTGTCGATACATTACCCATGTTAACCATACTCCCCAGAAGGTAGCTGGGATACCTACTATCAAGCTTCCCACTGCATCAACTTTATCTTGCGACGTTGCTTCCCTTCGAGTTGATACTACAACAGGTACCATCAATAATAGAATACCAAAGGTAAGCAGCAAACCAGCAGATATTTTTTTAAACCGTTTCATTATAGCAAATTTTTAACAAACGTTTATCAGCTTTCAGCTTTCAGCTTTCAGGTAATTATTCAGCTTTCAGCTTTCAGCTTTCAGCTTTCAGCTTTCAGGTAATTATTCAGCTATCAGCTATCAGCTATCAGCTATCAGCTTTCAGCTTTCAGGTAAGTATTCAGCTTTCAGCTTTCAGCTTTCAGCTTTCAGCTTTCAGCTTTCAGCTCTGAGCTATCAGCTCTGAGCTATCAACTCTCAGCTTTTGAATAAAACAAGTAAGCATTGGAATAATGCTGAGTGAAGTCCCAGGGTCGTTCGCACAGCGTGGCCAAACGCGCACGCGTGGCCGTTCGCGTAGCGTGGCCAAAAGGCCAAAAGGCCAAGGCCAAAGCCTGTGCCAAAAAGCACCTCAAGTAGCGTGAGCTTTTAGCTCACGGCTGACGGCTGAATGCTTACGCTTTCAGCTTTCAGTTATCAGTTATCAGCGTGTCGCGTATCAGCTTATGGGTTACCTCCCAGGGTCGAAGCCTGTGCCAGGCTACTGTTCGCGCAGCATGCGCGTAGCCCAATCGGTGCTTTTGAATCAAAGCGGTAAGCATTCATTTAATCTCTGTTACATCTGCTGACTGCTGAGGGCTGACCGCTGAGGGCTGACCGCTGAGGGCTGACCGCTGAATGCTTTTTTTTTAGTTACGGATAGCCTCCAATAAGCGAGAATAGTAAAAGCGAGTGCTAGTCATTTCCTGTCGCTGAATCGAAAACCCATTATTTACTAAAATATTAACGATATCTGCTTCTCGATGCTGATAGGCACGAGTGGTTTTACTTGGTCCTGGAAAAAACTCACCAATCTTTTTGAGTGCAGTAAGAAGCAACGTTTTCGGGGCAAAACTAAGAATTAAACGAGACTCGGCCAAAGAGGCTAAGTGAGTTATCATTTCAGCCGCTTTATCCTGGGGATAATGAATCAACACATCTAGACAAATTACGGTGTGGTAGCTACCACCTAACCCTTCCAAATCCTTGACCATAAACGAGAGATTGTCAGTATTCCCTAAACTCTCCTTAGCCCTTACCTTGGCTTCTTCTACCATTTTGTGAGAAATATCACTAGCAAAAACTATAGCGCTAGCTTTTGCCAGAGGAATACTAAGACTCCCAACACCACAGCCAGCATCACAAATCGACAAACCTGACAAATTTCCATCAGCCTCCAGCCAACTAATCACTTTATCCACAGTCTGCTGATGACCAATCCGGATATCTTGCTGTACCCGGTTAACCTCGCCATCACCATAAATCCGCCGCCAGCGGTCAAACCCAGTGGCATTGAAATAGTCTTTAACAATCGCCTTATCATTAACTGTATTCATATTTAATAACAAACACTCTCCTGAGCTTGGTGTCCTTCCCGTCTTTGCGGTTCATCACAAATCATCCCATGGATATTGACGACCTTCTCCAATCCTTTAAATACTTTGGCGTTGAGCTTGGCTTAGAACGGATTAAGCAACTTCTATCGCGCTTAGGTAACCCCCAGCAGAATTTTCCAATCATTCACGTGGCTGGAACTAATGGTAAAGGCTCAGTTTGTGCCTACCTGTCTTCTATACTCACCCAAGCTGGCTACCGAGTCGGACGTTATACTTCTCCTCACTTGGTTGATTGGACAGAACGGATTTGCCTTAACCAAGAACCCATCTCTAGCCATACCCTAGGCACAATTTTGGAGCAAGTTAAGGCAGCAATTCCAAAAAACTGTTCCGATCCACCTACCCTATTTGAAGTGACTACTGCTGCTGCTTGGTTGTATTTTGCTCAGCAGCAGGTGGATGTGGCTGTAATAGAAGTGGGATTGGGAGGACGGCTGGATGCAACGAATGTATGCGATCGCGTTTTGGTTAGTATTATCACATCCCTGAGTTGGGAACATTGGCAGCGTCTTGGTCCAACCTTGGCTGATATTGCTAAGGAGAAGGCTGGAATCCTAAAGCCTGGCTGTCCTGCGGTAATTGGTCCGCTCCCGCCAGAGGCTAGGGCAGTGGTTGAATCAAGGGTGAATCAGTTGGGGTGTCCAGTGGTGTGGGTAGACTCAGCAGTGGATTTGCCAGAAGGTAAGACCCCAAGCACCGGAAAGCATCTCAGATGGGTGGAGTATGGGGGAGTCAGCTATAATTTGCCCTTGTTGGGGGAGGTGCAGTTGGTTAATTCGGCGATTGCGATCGCAACGGTACAAGTTCTGCAACAGCAAGGTTGGGAGATTCCAGAAGATGCGATCGCATTGGGGATGGCGAAAACCACTTGGCTGGGACGTTTGCAGTGGACTAGCTGGGAGAATCACCATTTACTGATTGATGGAGCCCATAATCAAGCCTCTGCTCAGGTTTTGAGACAATATGTTGATACCCTAGGTAAATCGGTCAACTGGGTCATGGGTATACTCTCAACCAAAGACCATGCTGGTATTTTTAATGCCTTGCTCAGACCAGGGGATCGATTATCTCTAGTGCCAGTACCAGACCATAGTTCAGCTGAGTTAGACTACTTGGCTACTCTCGCGCAACAAATTTGTCCAACCTTAGCCGATTGTGCTATGTATCCAGAGTTAGTGACAGGACTCCGTGGTACCTTTAACAAAGCCGAAGCTGAAGAGAAGATTACTGTCCTTTGTGGTTCTCTGTACCTAGTTGGTCACTTTTTGCGAACAGAAGCTTTTGTTGGTGGTAATGGGAATAGCTAATCGCTAATCGCTAATCGCTACAGTAATTAATTTCAGGATTAATCAAAAAATTGTCATGATTATAAGATAAATTGGGTACGATCAAAAGCAACCTAATGTTGAAACCCCCATCTACCTAACTCAGATCGGGTAGCTAAATAAATTCTGATAATTTTTGATCCCATATTCCCAGATCCGCTACTCCCTACTCCCTTTGCTAGATATGGTTAACCGTTTTAAAAATTTATTTTCCCGGCGCAAGCAAGGTGTTGGTATAGAATTAGCCCCAGAACGAATTCATATTGCTCAATTGCAGCGGCAAGGTCAGAGCCTCAAAGCTACCACCCTATATGCTCATGAGGTTCCAGAAGGGATCTGGGAAGGAGGACAGATTGTTGATTCCCCTGGTTTAGCGGAACTGATTCGAGAAGCCCTACAGGAAAGTCAAGTGAAAGTGGAGCGGGTTGCGACTGCTTTACCCATGCGGGAAGCAGTAATCCGGATTATTCCGATTCCTGCTGAGCTAGATGATAACGAGCTCCGGGATATGGTACTCAACCATGAAGCTGGCTTATATTTGCCCTATCCCCGGGAAGAAGTGGATTTGGATTATCAGAAGCTTGGCTTCTTCGTCGATGAAGATGGAATCGAAAAGGTGCAAGTGCTGCTGGTGGCTACTCGTAAAGAAATCACCGATAGCTATCTCGATACCTTTGAGCAGGTAGGTTTACAAGTAGATGTACTGGAAATTAATAGCTTTGCCCTGATTCGTACCATCCGAGAACAACTGCGTCAATTTCCTTCCCAAGAAGCAGCCGTTCTGGTAGATATTGAATTTGATAGTACTGAAATTGCCATTATTGTAGATGGTGTACCGCAGTTTTCCCGTACTGTTCCCATTGGTACCTACCAACTTCAGAGTGCTCTATCACGGGCGATGAATTTACCAGCCTCTAGAAACACTGAACTCCTCCAAGGGATGACTATTCCCAGTACCCCAGTTGATGGCATGCGCACCGGCTCGACCGGGGTAAATCCAGGTATGGTAGCTCTGATCCAAGTCTTGGGAGAAATTGCTGATGAACTACGCCGCTCTATCGATTTTTACCTCAATCAGATGGACAATCTAGAAGTAGCCCAACTTCTACTAGCTGGTCCTGGGGGTGGTATCGGACAACTTGATGAATTTTTCACCCAACGGTTAAGCTTGCCTACGATTCAGGTGGATCCCGTGGCGGCTCTTTCTCTAGAAGTGGAGAAAGATATTCCGATGGTACAACGACCGAGCTTAGGAACTGTGCTTGGATTAGGATTACGAGAGGTATAGCACTATGTATAGTCTTGATATTAATTTTTTAAAAGACCGAAATCCTGAGGAGATCAAGTCCGTTCAGGATGGAGCGGCTAGACCAGGGATGGCCCTAGGGGAAATGACCCCTCTACTGATTGGAGCTGCAGTCGGTCTAATCCTACCTGGATTGGTGGGAGGCTTTTGGGTAGTTCTCCAACATCAAAACGCCCGGTTGAAGGAAGAAATTGCTGATGTTGACAAGAAACTGGCAGCCTTGGGGGCGCAAAAGCAACGAATTAGTAAGCTAAACAAGGAACTCAAGCTGGTCAACGACGAAACTAATGCTCTTGCCAGTGTCTTTAATCAAATTAAGCCTTGGTCAGCGATGTTACAGGACATTCGTGAGCGCACTCCCCCCGGAGTCCAAATTAAAGACATCGAGCAACAGCAAGTCACTGACAAAAATGCTTCTAAGGATGAGTCTAACGCTAACTCACGACCTAGAATTGAGCTGGATATTTCCGGTACAGCTCGAACCTTTGATGATGTGAATTACTTTTTGCTGACGCTACAGAATTCTTCCTTTTTCGACAAAAATGACACTCAACTGATCAAAGCTCAGTTAATCAATAATCCCACCAAATTAGAAATTCCTGAGAGTCAAAAAGAATTAGTAACTCAGGTAAAATATACCCTGCCAAAAGTGGTAGAATATACTATTAAAACTCAACTGAGTGATATCCCCGCTTCTGAGATATTAAAAGAGTTAGACCGTAAAGGAGCAGTAGGATTAGTGACTCGGATTAGAAACCTTCAATCCCAAGGAGTGATTCAACAATGACCTATGCTACTGATGACGACTTTATGAGTGTTGAAGGTCAGGAGGAAGAGCCTGAGTATCCTACTGCCTTCGGCATTACCTTTACTCCCCAAGTTTCTGGGATTACCTTTGCTATTCTTGGTGTGGCCGCTGCTGTCTATCTAGCCATGAACCTGATGTTACCGGCTTGGCAGGAGTATCAGACTTTACGAAATGATTTATCAACCAAGCAAGATGACCTCCAAAATCCCGAAGTACTCCAGAAAAAAATTAAACAGAAAGAGGATGAACTCAAGCAAGCCAAGCAGCAAAACCGCCGGGTTTTGAGTTTGTTTGCCAGTGACAAAACTTTGGATACCTTATTGATTGATCTCAATACCTTTGTTAAGAATACTAGAGGAACTTTGCTTAGATATGAGCCAGATTCCGAGGGAATCAATATAGTTAATGATGGGTCTCTAGGAACCTTAGTTGATGGAAAATTAAAACGGAGAACCGTCAATGTCGAAATTGAGGGTAGCTTCCAACAAGTGCAGTCAATTATGCGCAGCTTTGAGCGGCTACAGTCGATGTTGCTGATCAAAGACCTAGAAGCTCAAATCAGTGAACCGCAAACACTAGTGCTACAGCAAGGTAGAGTAGTTCCTGGTCCTCAACCTAAGCTTAAAACTAGCTTAACCCTGGAAGCTCTCATGCCTGCTAGAGATTTGGATAAGGAGGAAGAAAAAGCTGAGGAAAAGAATGATAAGAAACAGTCAGGTAAGAAGAAATAATCCCAAATTACTTTATTATTGCTACCAATAATGATGGGTAGATGGCAAGATGGGTAAATTGATCGGTAGGCAAGTTGTTGGAAATTGGGATAACTTGCTGTTTGATTGATATGACAGGGTTATTAGTGTTGGTGATTATGGTTGTTTGTTGAGTGTTTAGTGTTTTCTCTTTAACGTCTCAACGGTCAATAGTCAATAGTCAACCGTCAACAGCCCTTTGTATGGAATAATTTCTGTGATTTGAGTCAGGAGATTGGAGAAATCGATCGTGAGACAGATTCAAGTATGTGGTGGAGTGTTCGCGGCTACAGCAATGGCTTTATGGGCAACACAGCCTGTAGTCGCAGCAAGCCAAGTTAGTGCCATACGGTTCAACCAGCAGGGGAGTGAACTGGAACTGAAACTTGAGACAAAAGGGGGCAATGAGCGTCCACAGATTTTTGCTGTTAACCAAGGCAATGTTTTGGTAGCTGATCTGGTTAATACCCAGCTGAGTTTGCCCAAAGGGACTAACTTCCGTGAAACTAACCCCCTACCCAATATCAGTGCGGTTGCAGTTAAGGAACTAGATGACAACCGGGTCAGGGTGACAATTCGAGGCACTGACAAACTGCCAATAAGTTCACTGATCCAAAGGGACGCTCAGGGAATTACCTTAGGCATTGACACCACTACTGAGAATCAGGGGATATTATCTATCCAAGACTCATCGGTGATGAAGCTGGCTCAAGTTCCTAATCCTCAATTTCCTAATACAGAAACTAATACTGAAACGGAACAGATGGAGAAACCAGCGGAACTTTCTGAACCAGAACCAGAGACAGAGGCTAACCCCTCAGAAACTCCTGAACCTCCAGAAATCGTGGCTCCTGAACCAGATGTGCTGGTACCTGAGCCAGAAATTATTATTGATGGGATACCGGCAGCTCCAGCTAATGCGGTGCAACCGATTGCGCCAGCGCCCCCCTTCTTACCTAGAGCAGTAGCACCACCAGTAGGGGATATTGCAGTTTCCAATATTAATGCTGCTGCTAGCACTATAGATCTTGGCACAGCAATTCTAGTGCCCCGTTTAGTATTACGAGAAGCACCGATTCGAGAAGTGTTGTCTCTGTTGGCTCGTTCTGCTGGACTCAATCTGGCCTTTGCTGAGTCAGATGAAGACTCGGGTGTAGCACAGTTCACCATTTCTATTGATTTAGAAAACGAACCCGTCCAAGATGCTTTCAACTATATTCTTCAGCTGTCTGGTCTTCAGGCTAACCGTCGGGGAAGCACAATTTTTGTTGGGGCCAAACTCCCTCAAGCCGCTCGTAATTTAATTAGTCGTACTCTACGGCTCAATCAAGCCAGTGCCCAAGGGGCTGCTACTTTCTTAGCCACTCAGGGAGCAGAAGTGCAACAGGTAGTAAGCGAGACCGAAGAAATCATCGATCCTGAAACCCAACGAGTGGTGCGACAAATCCAACGAGCCCCAGAAATTCAACCAGTTACCGCTGAGCGGGAAGACGGTAGCCAAGGGGCACTGTTGCTGGAGGGATTAGCAGTATCTACGGATGAGCGACTTAATTCTATATCTCTGGTAGGTGAGCCCAGGCAAATTGAAATTGCGACCTCTTTACTCAAACAGTTGGATGCTCGTCGCCGTCAAGTGGCAGTAAATGTCAAGATTATTGATGTTAACCTGGCTGGAACGGATGCTTATAATGCCAGTTTCTCCTTTGGGATTAATGATACCTTTGTAGTCAGTGATGGCGGAGCCGCAGCAGTTAATTTCGGCAGGGTTAATCCCCCCAGTAGAGATGATGTAATTAGTGGTCAGTTTCCTAATATTGAGCCATTTGATTTTCGTGCTGTAGACGGAGACGGTGATATATTCTTCGATAGACAAAATGCTCCCTTTGATAACGTGATTGAGGGTTTCAATGAAACCGCTGGTACTCCATCACTCTTCGCACGTCCTGGTTTTGGTCGAAATAATAATCCATTCCAGCCAGGTGTGACGGATGTCCAGCGTCAAGATGATGGAAACGAGTTTGATTTTGCTCTTCCTTCTCTATTTGAGTTCCCTGATAAGTTCTTATTAACCTTGGAGGCTCAGATAGAGAGCAGCAACGCCAAGATTCTGACCGACCCGACTCTAGTGATCCAAGAAGGGCAGCAAGCTAGTGTCAAGTTGGTTCAGGAAGTACTGACTAGTGTGAGGACAGATATAGACTTAGATGGTGGTGTGGCCACTAGAACCATCACCCCGGTTATTGAAGAGGCTGGTTTAACGCTAAATGTGAATGTTGAGAGAATTGACGACAATGGTTTTATCACCTTATCTACAGCTCCCATAATCACAGCTCCTTCGGGAACTCAAGTGTTTGAGAGTGATAATGCAGAAAATACAATCACATTCCTCAGTCGCCGAGAACTGAGCTCTGGGCTAGTTCGTCTGCGGGATGGTCAGACGTTAATTCTATCTGGCATTATTCAGGACAATGACCGCACAACCATAACGAAAGTGCCAGTTTTGGGTGATATTCCCTTACTTGGTGCTCTGTTCAGAAGTACCGAGAAGGTCAATGAACGCCGTGAAGTGATTATCCTGCTGACCCCTCAAATTATGGATGATACAGACCGCAATGGTGGGTATGGTTACAGCTACACTCCTGGACGGGATGCCCGTCAAATGTTAAACCGGGGAGGATTTCAGTCTCCAGGTAATTAAGGTAAAGGTAAGGTAAACGTCAATCAACACTTATCTCCCCGAGCGAGGGATTGCTCGCTCGGGGGTAATCAACTTATGGATTTGACTACTCCCCCCTACTTTAGTGGTGGGAATAGTTAGGTTTTGAAACTTTTACGTGTTTATTTGTTTTTGGTTGACAATTTTATTGACTTGGTTTGATTTAATTTTTATAAATCATTAATTATACCTTATTTTAAGGTTTATTGTCAATATATAAAAAAGGCTCTCACCTTTGCTATCCCATAGGAGGCTCACCAAGCACTGCTAGAGCGAGGGGCTTACCTTAAATGAATTATATATAATTAACAATGATTGATCATCAAAAATTCTGATTGCCTACTCCCTCAGGAATAAATTTAGGGGAGCATTTTGGGGCAAAATTCTGAAATCTATATAAATTAAAGCATTCAACGATCCATATAGGCATTGCAAACATTAGAATAATGCAGTGAAACCTTGAAGCTGCGAGTGTTGCAGCGATTTTTTTGTTGAAAACCCTGGTTGGATGATCTGAAAAACAAGGAGATTTGAATGAATAAGGGTGAATTAGTTGATAAAGTGGCGGAAAAAGCTACTGTAACCAAAAAACAAGCCGATGCAGTACTAACTGCTACGATAGAGACGATTATGGAAGCAGTGTCCGAGGGTGATAAAGTCACCTTAGTGGGCTTTGGTTCCTTTGAATCCCGGGAGCGTAAGGCTCGTGAGGGCCGCAATCCCAAAACCGGTGAAAAGATGGAAATTCCGGCAACTAAGGTTCCAGCCTTTTCTGCTGGTAAGGTTTTTAAAGAGAGAGTTGCACCACCGAAGGAGTAATCGCTGATTCACTCAGAAACTTGTCCTTGAAACGACCAACTCACGGGGGAAATTTAGCCTGGGCAGCAGCACTGGCTAACTGTCCTCCTTCCTTAATTCTTGATTTTTCTGCCAGCATCAATCCTCTTGGTCCCCCTAAAAGTGCGATCGCAGCGATTGAGTCTGGGCTAAATAACCTGGTAGCTTATCCTGACCCCAATTATGCCGAGCTGCGGCAGTGTTTGACGCAACTGCATCCAACCCTGCCCCCAGACTGGATTCTTCCAGGTAATGGCTCAGCCGAATTATTAACTTGGGCTTGTCGCGAGCTATCAGAACTAGATCAGACCTTGATGATTACCCCAGCATTTAGGGACTACCAACGGGGACTGAAGGCATTTGGAGCAAGAATTAGGAAGTGCCCCCTGATGAGGGAACTCTCGAGACCTAGTCTCAGATGGGGAGATGGGGAGATGGGCCGCGAGATTGATTCTTTGATGCCCTTACTCCCTGACTCCCTTACTTCCTTACTCCCACAAGAGGGGACTCGAAAGGGTTTGCTGCTGAATACCCCCCACAATCCCACAGGTCAATTGTTTACCTCAGAAGCAATTGAGCCTTATCTGAAGCAATTTGCTTTGGTGGTTGTGGATGAGGCTTTCATGGATTTCCTGCCTCCTGAGCAGGAGCAAAGCCTGATTCCTTTAATTGGGGATTATCCGAACTTGGTAATTTTGCGATCGCTTACCAAGTTTTACAGCCTTCCTGGACTCAGACTAGGTTATGGCATTGCCCACCCTGAGCGACTCCAACGTTGGCAGAAGTGGCGGGACCCTTGGCCAATCAATACCTTAGCAGCGGCAGCCGCAGCTGCCGTGGTCCAGGATAGAGCATTTCAACAGCAAACCTGGGATTGGTTAGCACCAGCGCGTAGGCAACTGTTTCAGGGACTGGCTAAGTTACCTGGTCTCCAACCTTACCCCAGTGCAGCTAACTTCTTGCTAGTACACTCAGAAAAATCCACTTCACAGATCCAAGCACAACTACTCCAACACCATCGGATTCTGATTCGAGATTGCCTAAGCTTCCCGGAATTAGGCGATCGCTTTTTCCGGGTCGCTGTACGTACACAGGCAGATAACCAACGCTTACTAACAGCTTTAGACGCTATCTTGATAAGTTGAAGGTTAGAAGGTTGAAGGTTAGAAGGTTGAAGGTTAGAAGGTTGAAGGTTGAAGGTTAGAAGGTTGAAGGTTGAAGGTTGAAGGTTGAAGGTTAGAAGGTTGAAGGTTGAAGGTTGCTGGCCGTAGGCGTCTGTTGTCGGATAGGTTAGTTAGATGGTTGTTCGCGTAGCGTGGCCAAAAGGCCAAGGTTAGAGCCTGAAACCTGTAACTTTCAACCTGTAACCTGTAACTTGAAACCGCGTCACCTGTAACCTGTAACCTGTAACCTTCAACCTACCCTACGGGAACGCCAAGGGCTGCCTGTAACCTGCTAACCTTTAACTGTTGGACGAATGACTGTTGACTATGACCTAATTATCATTGGTAGCACTCCTGCTGGTGTCTATGCTGCTGTTGCGGCTGCTGGTTTAAAGGCTCGTGTGGCTCTGGTAGACCCTCAGCCAGGACAAACTAGCTGGCTAGGACAAGGGGCTATTTACACCAGAGTATTAAGTGAGATTGGGCGTAAGCTTGAGCAGATGCGTGACGCTGCTCAATGGCGTATTTATCCTCAAATAGCTGATTCAACTGAACCAGACATGTCACAGACCGGGTTTCCATCCCTACCACTAACTGAGGTGATGGAATGGGCTAATCTAGTGGTTGCCAACTGCTCAGAACAGAATTCTCCGGCTATTTTAGCTGCTTTAGGAATTGATATTATCACGGGTGAGGGGGAATTTTGCCGACTGCCTCACCTCGGTTTTGTAGTCAACAACCGACGTTTGCGGTCTCGTGCGTATCTGATCGCTACTGGCTCTCGCCCAGATATTAGCGATATCAAAGGGTTACAGACCATAGACTATTTCACACCAAACGATATCTGGCACAAAGTGTTGAAGGTTGGAAAGTTGAAGGTTGCAGGTTCAACCTCCCAACCTTCACTACCCAAAAGCTGGGTAGTAATTGGTGATGAGCCTATTGCTCCAGAACTAGCTCAGACCTTAGTGAGACTCGGTTGTGAGGTAACGTTGGTGGTCAGTACTACCCGTATTTTGTTCCAGGAAGACCTAGAAGCATCTAGGCTCATACAAGCTCAGTTAGAAGCTGAGGGAATTCGGGTTCTGACGGATAGTCCAGTTGATCAGGTCAGAGAGATTGAGGGTAAAACCTGGGTTCAGGCTGGTAATAAGGCGATTGAAGCTGATGCCATTTTACTGGCTACGGGTGAGCAACCCAATGTGGAATCCTTAAATCTAGAAGGGGTTGGGATAAAGTACACTCAGCAGGGTCTTCAGCTCAATCAGAAGCTACAAACGACTAATCCCCGCATCTATAGCTGTGGCAAGATGGCTGGTGGTTATCCCTGTGGCCATATTGCCCAGTATCAAGCCAGCATTGCCTTGAAGAATGCATTGTTTTTCCCCTGCTTTAAGGTGGACTATCACGGGATTCCTTGGACAGTCTTAACTGAACCCCAATTAGCACGGGTAGGTCTTACAGAAGTAGAAGCTAGAAAGCGCTATGGTAAGAATCTATGGGTGATGCGAGAATATTTTAAAGAGTTAGATCAGGCTCAGCTCCTGGGGCAAACCACTGGGTATATGAAACTGGTAGTGGGGCGCAATGGGACAATTTTAGGAGCAACCATAGTTGGATCACAAGCAACAGAATTAATTGGGGAAATTACCCTAGCGATTGAGCAGAAAATTAACTTGGGTCTGTTGGCAAATGTCTATTATCCCTATCCGACCTTGTCAGAGATTTTTAAGAAAACGGCAATCGAGTGGCAGCGCCAACGAATGAGTCGTAATCAGACTTTAAAAAACTTTCTGGAAGGCTTCTTTAACCTACGCCGTAGTTGGTCAAAATGAATGTTGATTACCATTACTTTAAGCTTAAACCTTAAACATTTAACAGTTAACATTTAAAATTTAAAAGTCAACATTCAAGCTTCAACTTCTGCATTAAAATGACAGCAATCAGCAAACCAAATGAATTCCAGTATAAACCCCTGTACAAGCCTAACCAACTGATTTACGGTACAGGTCAAACGGCGGTGATTACCGGATGGACGATCAAAGACGCGATCGCAAAAAAGTTAAACCCCTCGGAATTTGCTGTGGTCGGACAGTTATACAGTCCCACCCGGGGAATTAGCCTACTCATTCGTAATCTCCTCGCTAATCCCCATGTCCGCTACTTGGTCATTCTCAACGCTACTAAGGAAGACCGCAATGCTGGGAGTGGAACTTGCTTGCTGGACTTTTTCCACCATGGGGTTGAAGAAGGGAGTAGTGATACTGGTCGTCACTGCTGGGTGATTCGCTCTTCTATCAAAGGGTATATTGACATCGAGATTCCCTTAGTCATCCTAGAACAACTCAGAAAGGAAATTTCTGTGGCAGAGGCTGATTCGATTACCCAAGCCGTTAGTCTGGTTAAGTCTTATGGCTCCAAAACTCAAGAGCCCTGGGGAACACCATTAGAATTTCCCATGGCCAATGATGTCGGGGCATCTGGCTGTGCCCCCCTAAAACCAGGACCGCGCTACGGACATCGCATTCAAGGGCGAACGATAGCTGAAACTTGGGTTAAAATAATTCATCGCATTAAAACTACCGGCACAATTCGGCCCACCGGTTATGACGGATATTGGCAAGAGCTAATTGATTTAATGGCAGTAGTAACGGCAGAACCTCCTGAATTTTACTTTCCTCAGCCCAATTATTTACCATGCGATCGCGACTTTATCCAAGAATACATTCATCAAATCCTGGACGACGCACCCGTAGTAGAAGGGGTGAAATATACTTATGGTCAACGTCTACGTTCTTGGTTCGGACGTGACCAAATCGAGCAAGTCATCACCAAACTCATTGGTGAAATTGATGCCGCCAGTGCAGTGATGTCCCTGTGGGATGTGAAAGACCATGAGAAAGGGGGTAGTCCTTGTCTGAATCACATCTGGCTGAGAGTTGTGGATAATGAATTGTCCCTAACCGCAACATTGAGAAGTAATGATATGTTTAGCGCCTGGGCAGCTAATGCCTTTGGACTCAGAGCCCTACAGCAGTATGTTAAAGACCAAATTGCTAAGCGCGGGGGTATTCAATTAAAAATGGGACCGCTGATTACTGTTAGTCAAAGTGCTCATATTTATGATGATTGTTATGACTATGCTGATCGGATTATTAAAAATCAGTATCAAAAACTTATCAATTCAGAACAGAAACAGTATGCTGATTCGATTGGTAATTTCTTGATTGAAACCGAAAATACTAATATTATAGTGAAGCAGACAACCCCTGGTAGCGGGGAAGTAATTGCTACGTATTCTGGTAAAAATGCCATGAGTTTAGCTAGAAAAATTTGTAGTGATAATCCTTCAATACAACCTAGTCATGCGGTCTATTTAGGAATAGAATTAGAAAAAGCTTGGATAGCCATAAAGGAAGACAAAAATTATCAGCAATTATAGCGTTTTTAGTAATTATGATCTACAAAGTAATGGGTGGCACGGGAGTAGGGATTAGGGACTTGCATGTAAAAAAAATACCAATTAAAGTAGGGTGGGCAAAGTTATCTTATCTATAAGACTCATTTGAACCAAAATGTTTTTGCCCACCCTACAAGCTAAAATCTGGTATTTTATTTTTTTGCTACTCCCTTAGGGAGTGGTTAATGGAAAAATTGACTCTACATCATGACTAGGATAAATGCTTTATAAGCATAAACTATAGATAACTGAAAAAACGATTTTTGGTGTAAACAATAACCAAAGACATTTTGAACAATAGTTATTTGTAAGATAACAAGTTATAGCAGTCGAAGTATTATAGCAGTCGAAGTAAAGGTTAAGACATGTTTATGTTCCCTGTTCCCTGTTCCCTGTTCCCTGTTCCCTTGAAACAGAGATGATATAGCGCTACGCGCAAGTCAGAAGGAACGAAGTCAGAAGTCAGAAGTAAGCTATGACTAAGTTTCCGAGTTTAGGAATATCATAATCTTAATGCGTAGTGCTATATTTTAGATCATAAACTAGATTTACCTTGCTATAAAATTGACCATTTAAAATTTGGCAATTACCAATGACTAATGAAAGACCAAACTGGGATGAATACTTTTTAATGATGGCTAAGCTAGCAGCTACTCGCTCAACCTGTTTAGCGTTTCCTGTAGGAGCAGTGATTGTTCAAAACAATCAGATTTTAGCAACAGGTTACAATGGTTCCCCATCTGGCTCAATTCATTGCACAGCTCAGGGATACTGCTATCCTGGACTAAGTAGCTGCGATGCGTCTCGTACCATGCCATCCCGAGCTGTTCATGCTGAAGCGAATGCGATCGCGTTTGCAGCCAAACATGGTATTGCCACTGCTGGAGCCAGTATTTATGTCACCCTGGAACCCTGTGTCTCTTGCTTAAAGTTAATCATTTCAGCTGGCATAAAGAAAGTTTTTTATGAGACTATCTTCAATAGTGGAGAGAAAGCTCTAGTTAGAGATCATTTTATGAAAGAGGGCTTGGTTAGCCTAACCCAAATCCAGTTAAGTGAAGAAACAGCTAAACGAGCAGCTTCATTTCTACTCAATCCAACATCTGTTCCGAAGTTGTCGAATCCAATTATCGATCACAATTACACAATTATTAAAGGTGACTAGCTCGATAATATAGCTCAATAATATTGTGATAATTTTTGTTCCCTACTCCCTACTCCCTACTCCCTACTCCCTACTCCCTACTTCCTACTTCCTTTGCTATATAACTTATGTCTTGGCAGCGTCCTGATAACCGACAACCGGATCAACTACGTCCCATTTTGTTTGAGCGAGAATTTACCCGCTATGCTCCTGGTTCCGTCCTAGCTCACTGTGGTGAGACCAAAGTACTTTGTACCGTGACGGTTCAGGAGGAAGTACCCCGATTTCTCAAGGATACTGGCAGCGGCTGGTTAACCGCTGAGTATAGGATGTTACCAGGAGCAACACCGGAACGCCAAAGACGGGAACTTCTCAAGCTTTCGGGTCGAACTCAGGAAATTCAGCGGCTGATCGGACGCAGTTTACGGGCTGCTGTTGATCTCAAAGCCTTGGGGGAGAGGACGTTAACAGTGGATGCGGATGTTATACAGGCGGATGCAGGTACCCGCACTACTTCCATTACTGGGGGATATGTTGCTCTGGTGGATGCTGTGGATAAACTGGTTAAAACGGGAGTACTAGAGCGATCGCCTTTAATTCACCAAGTTGCTGCTGTCTCCGTCGGTTTATTGGAGGGTGAGCCGTTTTTAGACCTCAACTATATCGAAGATGTGGCGGCTGAGGTGGATTTTAATGTAGTGATGAACGACGAAATGGGTATTATTGAGGTTCAGGGAACAGCGGAGTCAGGGGCTTATACTCGCCATCAACTCAATCAGTTGATTGACCTAGCAGAAAAAGGTATTAAGGAGTTATTAGAAGCACAGCGCTAGCAGAAACATAGTGCTGAGTACTGAGTAGGAACTCCTGGAACCTAGCTATTAATTAATTTCCGGAAAATTCCGGAAATTACAGGGATTTGACCAGGTGTTAAGTTTCTGAGGCTGAGGATTCACTAATCATCGGTGACAAGTAAGCCACAAGGGCACCAAGAACGAAACCAATAATATTGCGCAATAGTGGCAAGTAATCGGAGGTGCGTGTCACCACAGGTCCAATACCGAAGGCAATAAACAGGATACCCCAAAGTGGTGACAAAATCAAAGCCCATTGCCAAGCGAAAACCTGTTCCCGTTTGCGGGGGATAGCCGCAAATCCAAAAATCACTCCTCCAACAGTAGAAGTAATTAGGGTCAGAATCCACTGTTCCCGTGGTAGTCCAGGCACCACCCGACATCCCCCTTGGCGCAGGCATTGCTTGACCGTATTTAGGGATTCGATAATGGATTGGTTTTCGCCATTGTCCCGTACAAAGTAGAGATTACCAAATCGGGTTTGCAACTCTACCCAAAATGTCCGAGGAAGGAATTCATACAGGGCATCACCCACGTTAAACCCTAGGATATTGCCGCCTCGGGCGTCAGCAATCAGTAACATACTTTTGTCGTTAAGTCCCCAAAACTCTTTGACTGCCCGACCAGGGGTGCGGTCATATTGGGTCAAAACTCGGAGTTTCCAGCCAGTTTCTTCCTCAAAGCTTTCTAAATCTTGGATTAGTCTCTGCTCTTGAAGCTCTGGAATAAAGTTCGCTAAATCAATGACTGGTGTTTGAACCTCGGGCAGTAACTCAGGATTGTCGTAAGCCTTGGCCTCAGGAGCAATCGCCCACATAGAACAAGCTAGGAACAGTGCTGCCAGGGATACTAAAATTCGTTTTGGAAACAGATACTGCATAGTTATTTTCAACCGGCAATGGACAGTATGCTTATCTTTTAGATAAAGAATCAAGTAAAACTAAGCATTTCTTTACACTTGTTTACTTTATTCTAATCTTGGTTGCGATCGCAAAATGTTCGATCTTGTACACTACAGAGATAATTAACAGGGGTACGTTTTTTAAGTCAGGGTCAAAAGGGATGTGTGGTGGTTGTGGGTAGTGTAGGTATTGTGGGAGATGTGGGAGGAAACGGCAGTATAGGTTGGTTACAAGTTGAATTTCCAGAACTATCCCCAGTTAGCGACTGGATTCCATCAGGTGGTGATCAAAAACAACTGTGGAATGAGAATCAGAGTTAGGGGTTAAATTAAACAGTATTGCACTAGTTAAATAACCAGGTAATGCAGTAATTACTTAAAATTTAGAGCGATATTAGTTTTACGATTGGCCGTAAGCAACGGTACGCGATCGCTTATAATAAGGTAAGAGTATTAGGAATTAAAAATAAAATTTAAATTCCCAAATCCCAAATCCCAAATCCCAAATCATAATGGTAGAAACAATCGTAGCCCAAGATATTTCTCTGCCTCAATTGAAGGACAAATTTGGACTAGAGCCTACTAATGATGAGAAATTATTCCCAGAATGGCAAGAGGATTTACCAGAACTAAATGAGCTAGAAAAGCAATGGCTAGATCGGGTCAAGGATGACTATCTGCACTTATCTGAGTATCCCATGGTAGAACCGATTGTCAAAATGGTGGTGCTATCCCCATTGTTGAGAATTGCTGATTTTTATCGCCCACCATTCTATATTCTTGCTGAAAAGGATGTACAAATTTCATCGGAAGATCAGCAAACGATTGTCAGGGGACGAATTGATATTTTGATTTGCCAACCTCAGTTTTGGATAGTGGTGATTGAAGCAAAACGAGCAGAATACTCTTTAAAAGTAGGGATACCACAAGCTCTAGCTTATATGTTGGCTAATCCTGAGCTAGAAAAGCCTGCTTTCGGATTTGTCACTAATGGCGGTGAATTTATTTTTCTGAAACTAATTCGACAGGATAAACTGCAATATGCTTTTTCTAATCAGTTCTCTCTGCTGAATCGTGGCAATGATCTATATACTGTCGCGAGAATATTAAAACACTTAGGTCAGTTAGTAGGTGAATGACTGACAGCTTATAGCTGTCAGCTCTCAGCTCAAGAAGGAAGTATAGCGGTTTCACATCTGATGTGAAAACGCTATAGTAACCATTCAAGAATTTTGAATTTTTAATTGCGCTCAGCGCTACTAGGTGGTCCAAATTCCTCTGGCAGCTGATCGATGTGCTCAATCCCTAGTCGTTGGCACAGCAATTTCAGTTGCCGCAGCGTTGGTCTAGCCTCAGTCCTACCAGAGACCCAGCGCTGGTAAGTCGCACGAGGAATACCACAGTAGATTGCTAATTCGTCTTGAGACAAATTGGTGCGTTCAATTCTTAGAGCCTCCAAGGGTGAATCACTGGTGTGTTTGCGCCTTTTACTTTTCTCTGTCACAGTATGCTGGCTCAGCATGGTTTTAATGCCAGACTTCAAAGGATTATAGTAAGGCATCAAAATGAGATATAACCAGAAATACTGAAATGCGATTCGGCAAAGCCGACGCTGCGCGATCGCATCAGCCTGTAAACCTATTACCGCTAGGGTTTCAGGATTTATTCATGTCTCCTTTTCTCCGTGTATATATACGCCATTTTGGTCAAGCCACTTATCAATTAATTCATTGACCACATCGCTCATATCCCTGTCTTGCATAACACAAGCCGCTTTAAAGTTCTTTTTTTTATCTTTGGATAGATAAACCCGTATTGATTCTTCAGCCACTGTCCTACTACCAGTAAACAACTTTACTCCATTCTGGCATCAATGATTTTTTTTACAAAATTTATAAATTTATTTTCCCAGCCATAAGGTAGGATAGGGCAATCCCGCGCGCCGAGCCGTCAGAGTTCATGGGCTGGCTACTACTCCATTGTTCAACCAAGATAGCTCCATTATGGCTTATCCACAAAACTTGCAAGCTTGGGCAGTTACCCGCCTTCCCCAACGCAATGGGTAATCAAATGGGTAATCGTCGGTCGCTACTGCACTCGCTCCGACGCAGAGGGACACCTTCAGTTATGGCGTCAGCGAGTCCCTGATACCCAATTTGACCTCATATTTGATTTGCCCGATAGGAAAAACTATAGGGATTTTCCTCTTGATCAACTCACTCATTAATATGGGTCGCTTGTGAATTTTGAATTGTTATTTTCAATTTTAAATTAACAAAACTGATATCTTTAACCAGTCAAAAAAAATAATAACAGAAGGGATTCATTGCGGTCTTGGAGAGCCAGCAAAAAGCTTAAATATTTTGATGATATCATTATATCAAACGAATTATTATGCAGGCTGATACCTGTATAATCTAAATATAGAATGCGCCCCGGCAACTGCAACCACACTCAGCCAATACAACTTCTCCAAAGTCCGACGATAGGGAACTAGGAGCAACTAAGTATGCCAAAACCCAGGTATGACGAAAACGAAAACAAGTCACGCCATGCAGCAGCCGATCAGGACTGCTGCGAGGAAATGGCTGAGAAATATGGCTGGCAATTGGTTGATATCGAGGAAACAGGTAACCCTGTTCTTGAAGTCGATTGTGTGTTTGAAGGAAAAACTGAATTTCCCAAATCCTATTACAAAAAATTTTGGGTTTAAAGCCCCTAGAGACGAAACCTTAGAGAGTGGAGCCTTTAAGGTGGGTCGGTCTCGCGCAAAAAGGTTAAAAATTGATAATTAAGGCTCCACTCTCTTACGGTAACTTTAAATCCTTCTAGGACTGCTTTCTCTTATAAATCTACAAAAAACAAGAAACAAATTTATGGACACACACAAATATTTGTTGTACTCTAAAGATAGATACAGGCTGAAAAACCGTAGGCTGAGCCGGGAGAGAGACCCGTAACTTATCGACCTCAAAGTAGTAATGTCTAGAGGGAAGGGAAAGTCCTCTTTAAAAACCCAATCATCAATTAACAGTTGGTGTGTGAACCCAGAAGAATCACTATGCAAGATAAAACGGTACGGTGGGGCACACCGGAACCAAACGAAAAGGAAGGGAAACGGACTATGCACATGCACTTCCAATTAAGTAGTTAAACGCCTAGGGAGAACTGCCCTCTGGGTCTGCTGTGAACTGACTGAATACTTGGTCTCGACGGGTTTTTTGGTTTAGATATTGTCTAATTTGTGGCGGCGTCAAAGATTAGAACACGGCGGTTTAAGGCGGCTCGCAGATCTAGGAATCCCCGCTATGCGCAAGGCGGGGAGTGTCAAGACACCGAAAAGGAGGAAGACTAATGCGTAAATGGATTGTCTTTCGTGCTGAAAAGCGTCAACCTGGATGGAAAGAGCGCAAATATGCTCACTCTGGCTCTCTGACCAAAACTTTGTTCGAGCATTACGACTGCTCCGACAAGGCGCTGCCTGAACCTGGATACCGTCCGAAGCGAGTTTATTCGAGTTGATCAGTTTGTTGATCCTAACTATCCAGATTCATCAACCCATTACCGTCAAAGCGATTGGGAAGTTACACGGGTCGAAACCTACACACCAGATATCCCGGTTGACATGGATTTCGATATGGTCGTAATTTGCTACTGCAAGCACAGTCCCATCAGCGGCCCTCTCAAGCCCATGCCAGAGCGCAAAATTTCTGTAGATTCATTTGGTGGGGATAAGGATGCTCATGAGCAATGGCTAGAGATTCAAAAGCACTCGCTTCATCATTCTTCCCATTAATTTCTTCTTTGACAACTCCCGTTAAATAAAATTCATATTCAGACTCAATTAATTGCGTCAAAAAATCTAATTGTGCTAGAAAGATCAAAGGAGAAGAAATGAACTACCCCGCCCTGTTCGTTCGCGTAGCGTGGCCTACGGCCAGGACGGGGTGTCAGCAGACCCGTCTGATGAGCGTGATTTTTGACGCTTCAACTTCCCTAGTTGCTTCATTGATCCAGTATGCTTTCTGGTCTTTGAAGTAGAGCTAGAAAATCCACGTTTATCGAGGTCAGCACCGTACCCCGGCTGTTTTCCTAATGCTGCATTGAACATTACCATGGCGCTGGTCTTGTCTCTGTCAAACTCAAAACTACAAGCATCGCAGACATGGTATCGATTTGATAATTCAGCCCAGTTCTTATGAACTTTTCCACATTCTGGGCAGCGCTGTGATGGCTTCAATTGTCTGGTTGGCAATTGAAGGACAATCCCTCCCTTAAGTTCAATTTTGTAGGTTAACATCTTGTTGAGAGTGCCAAAACCTACATCTAAAATGGCTTTGTTCAATCCAGCTTTCTGTTTCTTTCTCTTTGACCCTTTTTTTGCTTTTCGGGTCAATCCTTTCGTGTTTAACTTCTCAGTTACGCCGATGTCATAACGACTAGCTAAATCTGACGTAACTTTGTGCTGCCAGTCTTTACGTTGTAATCCGGCTTTTATTTTTAGTTGAGACTCTCGCTTATTCGCTTTTTTCCAGCGATTAGAAGCTTTTATTCCTTTCTTGAAATCGGGGGCTTGCTTTCTGCGTTTCTCTTTCCCAGCGGCTTTCACTTTAGGCTCTAGGGTTTTAGTAAACCTCTGATTGGCTATCTCTTCAAATTCCGCGCCGTTGAAAGCTGTAATTGCTGTCTCAGTTCCCAAGTCATAAGCTACGATTTTCTCGTAGACTAAATCAGATTCTGAGCCATATCTAGTCTGCTGTGTATCAACTTTGACTGTAATTGAAGCAAACCAGGCATTAATACTAGGTTTATAAGCAATAGTCAAAGTTGTTGGAGTTCCCCAAAACTTTGCTTGCCCACGCATCTTGATGACAAGACCAAGATCATTCAATACCAATGTCCCGTTTTTGCCATCGGTATTAGCTTTCCATCCAGCCTTACTAGGGTAAGTCCATCCTGAATACTTCTTGATTGATTTGTATCTAGGAATTTCACTTAATCCCTTCAAGAAACGATTGTATGCTAAATCTACTCTTTTAAGAGTCGCTTGCAAAGAAGTACTGTAAAGTTCTTTGTACTCTGGCCAACATTCCTTGAAAGCTGGCAAGCAGTTTTGCTGATATAAGTACCCTATGGTTTTCTTGTTTGCTTTCCATTCATAGCGACGATCAGCTATCCCCGCATTATACAATAATTGATGTAATTTTCTTGCGTAAAACATCTTTGATATAGCTGTTTTGTTGGGATATAGACGAAATGTTTGCCTAAGAGTCGCCATGAATTAAATCACCTCCTTGTTTTTCTTGTTTCTTTGCTAGAGTCATTTTAGTATAGTCTACGGTAATTCGATATGTCAAGTATAAAAAAGAAAAAACCAGAAAAAAGAATGAGGGGGGCTCCAGCTCATTATGATGAACTAAAAAGAAAGCATGGTATCTGGCTGACTGACACTACCTGGAAGTGGTTACAATTGTCTGCTGAAGAGGCTGGGACAAGTGTAGGAGAGTATATAGAGAGTTGGGCGAGGAAACAGATAGACAGTATTTGAGAGGGGCTATCCATCCTAGAGACGAAACCTTAGTATAGTGGAGCCTTAATAAAATAGTTTTAACCCTTTTTCTCATAGCCTGCTGATCATAAAGGCTCCACTATACTTACGGTAACTTCAACACCTTGGAAGAAGGTGGGGAATTTCGCCCCCTCTTGCCTCCCCCTATCTTGTTAAAAACAATTTTCATCTTAAATCACCAGTTTCGTTCCCATCTTCTTTAAATCAACTCAGCGCCCCCAACGCTTCCAGTGCTGACTTCTGTGCTAGGCTCAAACCAGTAACCCCTGTGATGTTCATACCTTGGTAAGGTCGATCAGGAATCAAGGTTTTAATACACTGACCTGTGTGGGTATTCCAAACTTTAATAGTCCCATCATTACTGCCACAAGTAAGCCAATAACTGCTCACCTGTTCTTGATCAGACCTACCCTGGTGATCTTGATGTTTTACAGGACTAAACCCAATCGATGACCGTACTGAATTCCGATGACCGTGTAAGGTTCTCAGATACTTACCCGTACTTGCCTGCCAAAGCCTAATGGTTTGATCTAAGCTACCACTGGCAATCAATTCACCATCAGGACTAAAGGCGACAGACCAGACACCTTTACTATGGCCTCGCAAAATCCTGACACATTCCCCAGTCCTAACATCCCAAATCCGAACAGTTTGGTCTCCACTGCTGCTAACTAGGGTTTGGCCATCAGGACTAAATGCTACCGACTGTACCCGACTAGTGTGACCCTGTAAAACCTTGAGACATTCACTACTCCTGACATCCCATAAGCGTATGGTTTCGTCTTCACTAGCACTGGCTAGGGTTTGACCGTCTCGACTGAAGGTAACAGACCAAATCCAACTGGTGTGACCCCGTAAGATCTTAAAACATTGACCAGTATTGACGTCCCATAACCGGATGGTTTTGTCATCACCACTACTGGCAAGAGTCTCACCAAGAGGACTAAAACTAACGGATTGCACCCAATAGGAGTGACCACACAATACTTTCAGGCATTGACCTGTACTTACTGACCACAAGTGTATGGTTTGGTCAGCGCTGCTGCTAGCGAGAATTTCACCATTGGGGTGAAATGCCACAGAAGTCACCCAACCGGTGTGTCCCTCTAGTCTCTTTAAACAGTTATCACTACTGACATCCCACAACCTGACCATGTTGTCAGTACTGGCACTGGCTAATTGTTGACCATTGGGACTGAATACTGCTGAAAATACAGAATTGGTATATCCTTGTAGGATTTTAAGACATCGACCTGTCTTGCTATTCCATAGACGTACGGTTTGGTCACTACTGCCACTAGCTACGGTTTGACCATCCCGATTGAATGCTACTGAAAATATAGAATTGGTGTGTCCTTGTAGGTAGTTCAGGCATTCACCACTGCTGACATTCCACAGCCTCACCGTCTGGTCATCACTGCCACTGACTAGGGTTTGCCCATCTCCACTAAACATCACTGACCTTACTCTGTCGCTATGGTTAGTTAAGGTGTTGAGACATTCACCTGTGCATGGGTCCCACAATTTAATGGTAAAGTCAGCACTTGCACTGGCTAACATCGCACCATCAGGACTAAAATTAACTGACCAAATCCGATTAGTATGACCATAACAGATTTGGCGACATTCACCAGTACTAAGATCCCACAGTCTCACTGTCTGGTCATCACTACCACTGGCTAGGGTTTTACCATCTGCACTAAACGCCACCGACAGGACTTGACCGGTGTGTCCCTGACATACCTGACGGCATTCACCAGTGTTTACATCCCAAAGCCTTACTGTTGATTCATCACTACCACTGGCTAGGGTTTTACCATCCCTACTGAATGCTACTGACCAAATAGAACTGGTATGGCCTTCTAAGGTTTTAATACACTGACCTGTGCTGACATTCCATAGTTTAATCGTTTTGTCACTACTGCAACTGGCTAGGGTATTACCATCAGGACTAAAGGCAACAGACCAAACCCAACCGGTATGACCTTTGCAAATTAAAATTGGCTTACCATTCTCGACTTGCCATAAACGCAACTGACCTTCCACATCTCCAGTAGCTAAAAGCTTACCATCAGGACTAAACGCTACTCCAAATACTACTCCTAAGGTTTTAGTAAACACTGACTTGGATAAATCGGAGTGAGCGAAATTGACATCTTGTAAATCCACCCCTTGTAGATAAGCTTGCCAAATCGTAACTCTTGAAAAATCATAGCCTTTTAAACAGATTTCCTGTTGACAAAGGAGATTAATAATATTTCCACCAGCGTAGCCAATGGCTAAGGCAGGTTTGCCTCGAAGAGTTTCGAGAATCTGATTTAGATGGGTTTCTAGGTTACCTTTACCAGTTAAAGCAATCTGTAGACGCTCTACAATGGGTTTGATAATTAGACGAATTTGAGTATTTCTAAGATAATCTTTGGTCTGAGCTTTGAGGATAGCATGAGTTATCAACAGGGAATTTTCCCAGTTATTAGTGTTATTAATGGCAGTTACACCAGCAATAACGTCTTCACAGATTTGCTCAACCAAGCGTTCAGTTACGTATTCCATCACCACTGGTTGTAGGGAAAACAGAGACGCTTTTCTTTCCACAAGCGATCGCTGTTCCAAGGATTCCAGGGTGTCGATCAGTTGTTGGGGTGGTACAGGAGGAAATATATCATCTCGTAAGTCAGCAAATGAGGCTTCTTCTCGATTGATGGCCAGCCAAAAAATTACTGTTCGTTCTGGAGCGCTTAATCGGGCAAAATGCTGCTCTAAAAGATTTTTAATATTACCAAATATTATCGCATCTTGATTTAAGAATTCCGAAATATTACCGGCAAATAATTTCTGGATTGTTGTCGCTAAAATTTTTAGAGCTAAGGGATTACCAGAATAGCGATTAATTAACTGCTTCCATTCCCTTTCTTCACCTTGGAAAGAACCGATAATATTAAATATTTCTTGTCCTTCAGCAGTTTTCAAACCACTTAATTGTAGGGAGCGGACAGGTAGCACTTCTGCTTCAAGCAGTCCAATTTCTTGAGGCTTCTCCCGAGAGGTTAGTACTAAGCAGCTTTGATGGGAGTTTTCTCCCCACCGTCTCAATAGTTGACCGTATTCTTCATATCCAGCTTGATAATGTCCAGCAGCATTGCTTTGAGCTCCCCCTTGTAAAATTGTTTCCATATTATCGAGAACTAGCAAACAACGGTGGGAGCGTATATCATTCAGAAGTCGGGAAATTTTATCGTCTGTGGTATCTGGTAAATCAATGTCTTGCTGATTGGATAGAAATCTCAGCAACTGAATCAAAATCTCTGATAGGTCAGGAGCATTACGTAGGGAGCGCCAAATAACAAACTCAAACTGGTGTTGGAGTTGTTGGGCAAGCTTGATCGATAGGGAGGTTTTGCCCATGCCGCCCATACCTAACAAGGCGACTAGCCGACAGTGTTCGCTCAGAATCCATTGCTGCAACTGGGCTAGTTCTGATTGTCTTCCATAAAAGAAACGAACATCAACGGCTTCTGACCAATCGTGACGTGGTTTTCCGTTCCCGTAGCCTGGCCTTAAGCCAATCCCATCTGTTTCCTCGGTCGAGTCCCCGACTGGGGTTATGCTTTCGAGTGTAGTTGGCTGTTGGTTCGAGGAGATAGTTTCCTGTTCACTGCGCCACCGTCGTTCGAGGGCTGAGCGAAAGTTTTTTTTACTGACTTTTTCCCCCAAAGCCTCTGAGAGAAGTTTCCACAGCTTAGGACCGACATCATGTTTCAGGTAAGTCGGTGAATAGCCATAGGTTTCGGCAATAGTATCATAACTCTGACGCTTCCAGGACCAAGATGCCTCAATTAAGGCTTGCTGTAAATCAGTGAGATGATTTCCCGATTTGGCAAACACTAAGGCATTGGCGAATTCCAGAGCGTCTTCAAAGTTCATATACCGTTTTGATTATAGTTTATTATGCTATAATATAATAATATCGTGATTTACTAATAGTTCAGGTCTTAGGTATTAGGTTTTAGGGCTCAGGGGGTAACAAAATATCCTAAAAAGAGCAATTTAGGGTTAAAAAAGACCGGTCTAGTTATCTTAATCAGACCAATCAACATAAAAATTTTACCATAATTTTGCATTTGAAAGTCTAAAAAAATAAACTATAGCGCTTCTCATACTTATGATGTAAATTAAATTGACGCAACCCTCCCTACTTCCTAAAGGATAATTGATAAGCGATCGCATGAATTATTATGCGCTATATCTAGTGTCGGTATTCGGTTTAGAATCCCCTTTTTTCAAAGAGGAGAGATATCAAATCCAAATCAACTGCAAATCCAATCGGAAATCGGGTAATACCTCCTCCCCAGAAAGAATCTGGGGAGATTGTAGAATTTCTTTTGCTTGACCAGAACGGTAAATCTCAACCTGTTGATTTTGATAGTTAATCAACCAACCGAGGCGACAGCCATTATCCATATATTCCAGCATCTTGTTCTGTAGAGATGTCAGAGAATCAGTTTTGGAGCGCAATTCAATCACAAAGTCAGGACATAGAGGTGGAAAGGTTTCTTGTTCCTCAAGAGTAAGGCTGTTCCATCGGTCTGAGCTAACCCAAGCTGCATCAGGAGAACGTCCTGCTCCATTGGGGAGTTGAAACACAGTAGAGGAGTCGAAAACTTCCCTAGGTGCGCTCTTACTTGGCGAATTAAATTCGCCACGGGTCGCACCTCAAGTTGGGTCTGACGACTCCAAGCTTGGAGTTGGTACGTTAGATCGGCATTACGCCTACCGGTATTTCCTCCTGTTGGGGGCATAACAATCAGTTCTCCATCAGCAGTCAGTTCCAACCGCAGATCGCGGTTAGCTGCTGCAATTTGCTCAAATTCCCGGTGGGTTAACCTCAGGAGTGGTCGCAGGTCAAGAGTTAAGGGGTTCATATTCCCTATTTCCTATTCTCTTTGCTATCAATCCAAGCTATTCAGAAGCTGTCGAATTTTGAGCTGTTGCTGCTCTTCTATTGATTCTGGAAAACTTAACTCGATCGCAATTGAATTAACAGATCCGCTATCAACTAATTGCTCTATAGTTTCCACCTTAGCCAAAAAACTCAAATCTTGTAAGTGATTAGATTCCTGAGTTACCAGTAAACTGATCAGGGGTTTAGTCTTCTGCATGATATCGAGATTGCTAATCTGGTGGCCATCTAATTCCAACCGTAAATCATGAGTGCCAATTTCCGTGATTGTCGCGCTAACGGAATAGTTTTTCCAGTAATCCCAATATAATTGCACCGGTGCTTGAACCTTTTGACGTACCTTGGTCTCTTTAGCTGGTCGGAATTCACGGAAGACTCGTCTGATACTCGTAGCAATAAACTTAAGGGATTCCAGAGGATGGTCTGTTTCAGATCGTCTCTGGGAATACCACTCATTGACATCAGAATAAATAACTAAGACCAGATCATCTTGCTGAGTACCGGTGAGATTAATAAAATCAACAAATAGCCTCACCTGGTCACCCATAGCAACTTCTCGCATCACCCGCCCTCGGACCAAGCACTTGTGTCCGTAGTCTCCTTCGAGTTCCACTCTAATTTGATCAGGGATGTTGGGTCGGGTATTCAGCAGAATTTGGGCACCACTTTCACTAACATTAACGGTTTCACCTCTCCAACTCTGCTGTGGAGTATGAATCACAGCCGTTAACTTCCTTGGCATCCGGTGAGCACGACGGAGTTGGGGTTGCTCGAAAGCAACTAGACAAGCAGCCATCAGAAGGATTAGGTTAAAGATAGACCAAAAAACATTAACAATCACCGCTTGGCTATCCTCCGGTCTTAACCATAGCCACAGAGGTACAGTAAACAAGGCAGCAGTAGCCAGTGCAGCCACTAACACTAGGTACTTGACCGAATCAAAATCAAAGCTGCGCTTGGTAACATTCATCCCTTTATCGGTAACATTGAAAGACCCTAACTTAGGATTAATCAGAGCTAAGAGGGTAACCATTCCCGCCTGGAATGACAGGGCAAATTCAAAAATCTCGTTCCAGAAGGAGAAACGGACGTGCTTGTAGGGAATGTGGTTGGTCTGCATCGATAAAATAACGTGAGGCAGAGCATAGCACAAGGTTTCAAAACCGAGACCCTTAACCGAATTGATGCCAAATAATAAGAATAGAGTGGGTGCGATCGCATACATCAATCGCGGGAAGCCGAAGAAAAAGTGGGCTGTGGCACTCATGTAGCACAACCGTTGGGGCAGGCTCAACCTCACCTTCCGGTTGAACAAGGGATTTTCCAGGCGCAGAATCTGAGCCATTCCCCTAGCCCAACGTACCTGTTGACCGATATAGGCCGAAAATTTTTCTGGCGCTAAACCTGCCACCATAATCTTGTCGTAGTAGACCGACTCGTAACCCTTTGAGTGCAGACGGAAGGCAGTATGGCAGTCTTCGGTAACTGTTTCGGTGGCAATACCTCCGATTTCCATGACGTGGGTTTTGCGAATCACCGCCGCAGACCCACAAAAGAACGCCGCATTCCAGAAATCATTGCCCTTTTGCAGCACCTTATAAAACAGTTCATTACCCACAGGTATTCTGCCTTCTGTGAGCAGATTACGCTCAAAGGGGTCTGGGTTATAGAACCAGTGGGGTGTTTGGACAAAGGAAACCTTAGGGTTAAAAAAGAAGCCAACAGTTTCCTTCAACAAGTTTTTAGCGGGAATGTGGTCACAATCAAGAATAAGCACTAAATCCCCTTTGGTTTTATGAAAAGCTGTGTTGATATTGCCAGCTTTAGCATGATGATTATTATCCCGAGTCAGGAGTTCGGAGCCTAGATCCTCACACATTTGGCGCAACTTTTCCCTACGCTCTGGATACTTTCTGCCATCATCAAGGACATAAACTGATTTTTTATCAGTCGGATAGTCAATGGCTACAGCCGCTAAGGTGGTTTTGCGGACAATTTCGAGATCTTCGTTATAGGTAGGAATGTAAATATCAACCCTAAACCACTCCTCTTGGGGAATATTTTCTAAACTAACTGCTTTACGTTCTTTGATTTTTAAGGTTTGAAAGTACGCCAAAAATAAGGTAGCGATCGCATAAAATTCTGCTCCATACAACAGCAAGCAAAAAACTATATTCAGCCACCCTTCAAAATTCAGCGTATATCGAGTGCGGTAATAAAAATAGCGTAGGGTAGTGAAAGCGCTAAGTAAAACTAACAATAAGTGGAGATATTCACTGGTTTTACGATTCGGTTTATCTTCCTCCATCTGAATAATCACCCGTCCCATCAGGAACAAAATTACAGCAAGCAACCCTTGTTGCCAAATTGGTGGGCGAGCAGTAATTAGAGGAATGAATAGCAATAGTAAAGATCCAATTAGCAACAGCAATTGACGGCGACTTAGCCACTGTAAAATCTGGTCAAATATATAGGGTAAGTCTTCCACTACCCAGACTGTTAGTCGCTGTCGCTGTTGGGGTGTGGTCACCAAGCCTCTGTGACCCGGTTTTGACCTAATCTTTAAAAATGGAATAGTCAATCGCTTCGCTCCAATTCAAAATTATCAATTCAAAATTCAAAAATACCCCATTAACTAATTCATTTTCTTGTAGTAATTGGAAACAATTCCAAATTATAAATTTAGTCATTTTGAATTTTTAATTTGGCATTTTGACTTAAAAAACCGTCATTAATTTCTATCCCTAGCCATTTTTTGGAGATAAAACTGAATAACACCGTAACTAAGCAAGGTTGCAGCTACAATAGCTGGAGCTAACAACAACCAACTTCTTATTATGAAGTTAAAAATTTGCTGAGTCAACTCAGGTTTTTCCATTTGACGCTGGCGCTTTGGCTTGAAAAACTCCATATTATAAGAATTTTGTTGATAAATATTGGGATTTTCCGAGTTAGCACTAATCAGTACCGTGTCTCCCTTGATTTGAGAGAATAGTGGGTCTTGATTTAATAAGTCTTGGACTTTTTCTAAGCCTTTATCAGTTTGAGCACTTAGAGCAAGCAGCACCCGTTCTTTATTCCATGGCGATATAATTTCTTTGATCACCCCATCATGATCAGACCAGGTTTGAATTTGACTATCACTCCGCTGCCTTGTCAAAAAATCTTTTAATTCAAAACCACCAGAAGAGAAAATTTCAGGAAACGGAAATTTATCTTGAGGGCCAATTCCTACCAAATGATGGTCACTGCGTTCCTCAGTGGGTAAAGAATCTTTAGTATAAACTGATAGCTGGATTGATTCCGCTTTGCTTAACCGTCCCAGTCTGTTAGTGAACTGTAGTAATGTCATCAGTACACTGATTGAGGGGTCTTTTGGTAGCACAATAACGGTATTGGATAAATCCTGAGGAGCAGCAAAGGGAAAACCCGTTTTCAGCAACCCCAAATCTGGGACTTTGGCAACACTGGTGCGCTGGAGTTCAAAATTTGTATCACTGTGCAACGTACCCCAAAGCTGTTGGTCAGTTACTTTGCTACAGGAGCGCCGTTCCCGAGCATCAAGACGAAAATCCACCTGGATTTTAGAATAGGGGGTAATGTTGTCACTAGGCAGGGCAACCCTCAGGGACTCTCTAGTTCCACCATCGATGGACGTTAGCTTTTTGCCGATTAGGGCAATGCCATCTAGCTTGACTTCCACTACTGAGGTTTTGGGATTAATTTGGGGGCCGTAGCTATAAATTAGGTTCATATAGTTATCCCCCTCAAACTTATCATCGGGCAATGCCCGGAAGTCAATAGTAATGGGTGGGGAATCAGAACCCCTGACTGTTATATCCTCAATCGGCTGATTGTAGGGAGTTTTGAGGTCGCTGAGCTTGAATGTGGGTTCTACAGGTAAATAGTCTGGCCAATCACGGGATGCAGGGGTTGGCACTTCCTCCAGCTTTTCAACTAAGATCGCTTGACTGGTACCAATTTGACGGTCTTCCGATTGCACTAAAAACTGTACTGCTTTCGCCACTCCTTCTGGCCCATTACCGGTTGCTACCAATACTGCGCCTTCATTGCCAGGAGTGGTGGTTAACATTAAGACCCCGACATCGGGGGGTAAGGCTTTTTCCTTAGCATCGAGAATCTTATTGTTTCCTACAGGAAGGGGTAGTTTCAGGGATTTGAGTTCTGGCTGTTGTTCTGGTGTGCCGATGATCACCAATCGATTACCAGAAAATCGATTAATCCCCGTTCCACTGACCTCTTTAACAGATTTCACCAAGGAAGTCTTCAGGCGACGATAATCCGCTAGCCTACCTAAGGAAGCTTGGAAACGAGCAGTGCTAGTTAACCAATTATCATCAATCTCCTTGGGCAACAGATAAGTAATTTGATTTGGTTCTAGACTGAGGTCATCAAAGATCGGGTAAGGATAGCGATTGAAGTCTAGAGAAACCGGTTGGGGTTCAAAATCAAAGACTATTTTAGAATCGGGTAGAATTTCTGTCCATAGGGAAGGATCATAGGGGTCTTGAGTACAGGTAGGAGAGTTATTCTGTAGCGCCGCAATTGTGATTTGGTTGTAGTTACGGAGTTGGTCTATCGGAATATTAAATAGCACATTCCCAATTTCCCCTTTCTGGCGCTTGAGAGGAATACTGCCAACGCTAACACCATTAATTAGAACGGTAAGATTAGAGCGAGTGGCATAGAGCGCTGGAGAATGGCGAAAGCGAATCAAGGCTTTGACAGATTTGAGTTGCCAATCTCGGGGACGAGTAAACCCTAGCCGTGCTTCGTCATAGATGCCTCTTAAACTAAAACGAGAGCCTACTACTGGGCTGCGATTGAATTCTAGGATGTACTTACCAGCAGGAGGAGCATCGATCTCAGGAGCTTTAGTTGGTGGGGAAGGTAGAGCAAAGGTGGGTTGAGATTTTTCCTTGAGTTCCTCGATGGTACTCTCCCTTAGGGTTTTGTTACTATCAGTGGTACTGCCATCACTTTGGGCAGACACTAACCTTGTGCTTAACCCAATGGAAATACTACAGCTGAGGAATAATAGTAGGACTAAAGAATATCTTTGGAACGAAGGCCGAGGATGATCTGCTTTTGCATCGAACCTCCTCGAAGTAGAGGCTTGATTAGCGCTAGAGTGACCATCTGATCGGTGTGACCTAGGATTTTTTTTGGGTAGATGGGCAAAAGCCTTGCGAAAAAAGGGTGTCATCAGCAGAACGTTTTAACTCTGATTAAAAATTAAATTGCCGCATGGGATGTTTAGCTATTGATACAAGGCTAGCGCTACCTAATCCGGAGCAAGCTAGTTGGATTACCAGCGGTTGAATAAAAATCAGATACACCCTTGAGTGACCAGAATCTGGGGAACGGAATCCTCCCTATGCCAACCTTTTCGATCGGCAAGCTTCCGCAGTCTTTGAGTTAAATTTACCACAGGCTTCTAGGACATTGCCCCTAGAACAAAAGTTCAGTAAAGTTACTTGACAAATTTAATTTTATATGCATTAAGGAAAATCCCTGGATTGGTATAGGGTTTTTAAATGAATTGTAAACAGCGATTACAGTTTTTTCCATTCCCAAAAATCTCTATATAGCTCTTGCCTGTTGCCTGTTGCCTCGTAAGCATTCAGCTATCAGCGTGTCGCGTATCAGCCACAGGATTTGGTCTATGGTCACCCTCAGAAAATGGCGTTGCTGATTCTGGGTATGGGGCGCGGAATCATACCCAGAATCAGCAACGCTACTTTAGCTGCTATCAGCTATCAACAAGCTGACCGCTGACCGCTGACTGCTGAATGCTGACCTACTCCCTGTTCCCTTTGCTATTGTGATCCAGATCACACCAATCGGTCTGGAAAATCACTAAGGTGGGTGAGCTAAGTCGGTGCAGTGAAATTATTGTGGACTGTAGTATATTCACATCAACTTTAAAGAAGTTTTAGATAACTGCTGGAGGAAATAGGTAATTATGAGTAGTCAACAAATTCGCTTCGCTACTATCACCGTTATTGATATCGCTCTGTTGTTTAGCGCCCCCCTGTTAGTACAATTCATTTCACGGATGCCCTGAGAGTGTTTCAAGAAAGCAGGCCGTGTCGAGTAGGTTTAACAAAATTTAATGTACGTTGATAAATCAGGAAATAGGTAATTATGAGTAGTCAACAGATTCGCTTCGCTACTATCACCGTTATTGATATCGCTCTGTTGTTTAGCGCCCCCCTGTTAGTACAATTTATTTCACGGATGCCCTGAGAGAGTTTCAAGAAAGCAGGCCGTGTCGAGTAGGTTTAACAAAATTTAATGTACGTTGATAAATCAGGAAATAGGTAATTATGAGTAGTCAACAGATTCGCTTCGCTACTATCACCGTTATTGATATCGCTCTGTTGTTTAGCGCCCCCCTGTTGGTACAATTCATTTCACGGATGCCCTGAGAGAGTTTCAAGAAACCAGGCAGTGTCGATTAGGGTTAAGAAAATTTAAGCTACCTTGATAAATGAGGAAATAAGTAATTATGAGTAGTCAACAGATTCGCTTCGCTACTATCACCGTTATTGATATCGCTCTGTTGTTTAGCGCCCCCCTGTTGGTACAATTCATTTCACGGATGCCCTGAGAGAGTTTCAAGAAAGCAGGCCGTGTCGAGTAGGTTTAACAAAATTTAAGGTACCTTATATAGCAAAGGGAGTAGGGAGTAGGGAGTAGGGAGTAGGGAAGAAAAATTATCAAAATTTCGACACAGATTGCTATAAATTTAATATAAAGGCCGTTGCGTCAGTCTCTGAATGAATAGGAGTAGAGTGGGCATCCTGCCCGCACGAAAATATTGGGCATCCTGCCCGCACGAAAATAGATTGAAACTGGCTTGATGCCAGTGCCACGCCTGATCCCCATTCCACAGGTGCGCTTAAAATCATTCCATTATAGAGTGGGCATCCTGCCCGCACGAAAATAAGCATGAAACTGGCAAGATGCCAGTTCTACCAAGATACCTATTCCACAGGTGCGCTTAAAATCATTCCATTATAGAGTGGGCATTCTGCCCCCACGAAAATAGATTGAAACTGGCAAGATGCCCGCGCGAAAATAGATTGAAACTGGCAAGATGCCAGTTCTACCAAGATCCCCATTCCACAGGTGTGCTTAAAATCATTCCATTATTAAGCAACGCCATATAAAGCGCTATTTTCTATAAAAACTGTTGTAAACTGAAAGTTGTTGTCAAATTCAGCAAGTTTAGCGAAATAACTTGATGACTACACTTACATCAGAACAGATTTCCAAGTTACGTTCCGAACTGGCAAATAATCCACAAGCACTAGAAGCTCTTGAGGTAATCGAAGAGTGGGATGGTGATTTAGCTGATGCTGCTGAATCCCTAGCCACTCGCAATGGCATTGAAGGAGTAGAAGATAAGGGTGACTTGCGTTGGTTTACTCAGATCCTTAGGCAGTGTCATGGTCATATCTGTCAGCCAAAATATAAAAAATTTAGAGAAAACTACTTGCCTGCACTTATAGGAGTAATAGCTGAGTTCTTGGCGGGATCACTGGAATTTAAACCTCTAGTAGCCGGACTAATGGCTACTCCAATTGCTATCTATATTGAGCAAGAAGGCATCGAAAAATTCTGCCAATCTTACAATCCTAACCCCTAAGTGCCTGTAGCTACGGAAGCTGCCCAATAATAGGGGTTAGCAAAAGGATAGGGTTGGCGCTTAATGGCAGCATATAGTAAGTCATTGAATTTGCGACGATCGCGCTTATTGTTTTCAAATATTTGAGCCATCAAACCCTTAAATTTTTGACTTTTTTGGATTCTTGCCAAGGTTTTACTGTTCAGTGTTCGTAACCAGAATTGGGCGTTAACTAAGGCAGTTGAAACATCCCCATCTTCTAACGTTGGCAGTCGTTTGAGGTTTTTGTATAATTTGATCACTAACAAAGCAGTGGCAAGAGGATCGACTTTCCAGAGGGTGCTGACAACGCTAGGGCTACCTGCATAGAGAAAACCGCTAGGCAAACCAATATATTCATCTAAACCACTAGGTAATCCAGTATCTTCGTCTTTGTTACTTGATTCTTGGTTACTGGAAAGGGTCATCGCAGTTTCACAGGCAGAAAGAATGACAATAAGACATTGACTGAGATCAAGTTTAAAGATTTTATACAAGGTTAGGTCTGCATCTGCTAAAAGTAGGGCTGATTCTAGGGGAGATTGAGATTTGAACGTGCCATGACAGGAAAAGTGGACACAGTGAGCAGAGCGGAGTTGCTTGATATTTTGATTTAGCTTGGCTTCGGTTGCGTCTGCTTCAGCAAGAACAATACTGTGGTTGGGGTCAAAGTATTGTCGGATTTTATCAACTTCTAGTTTCGAGCCAGGCAATGGTTTTGCTTCAGGTCTAGTGGGGTTTTGGATGGCAAATAAGTTATTGAAGTGGGGGCGCTGTTGTTCTTTTGTTAGTTTCAGTAACTGGCTACTAGGAGCATAACTTACCCCTCTTTCAAAGCGGTCGATAAGTAAATTACCTTTTGATAAAGCTAAAGCGTGGAGGGGAAACAGATGCAGGAAACGATGGGGCACTATAATTAAGCGATCGCATTTACCCCCAACTTTCTCAAATATTCCATCAATCTTGGAAATGATGTTATCAATATCTAATATTGTAGCGAGGTCCACGAGACGAGTGGATAGATTAGTTATCCATTGATTTTTTTGGTTGCGGTAGGCATTGGTATAGTCTTTATCCCAGTCTTCCAAAGTTTTCAGCTTTTCAGGAGAGGATGACACAACTATGGGCTGCTGACTGTGACTGGTGACAATAAAGGTAAGAATATTATCCCTGGTAACATACCACTCAATAATAGCGGTGCCTTGATCAATCAGGCTCTGAATATCCCTAAACGGAATAGTTTCTACGGTTTGAGTTAGACTGAAACTGGAGTCATAGTTATCATTGATTTCTTTAAGCACCTGATCTAGCTGCTGTAGCGACTTCTGTAATTCTTGCTGTAGTCGTTTCCGTGATTCCTCTATAGATGGTCGTTGCTTTAGTTGTGTGTTATCGCTATTTCCAGATAGTTTTTCAAAAACTACTTGTAACTGTTTTTCCAATGATGGAATGTTTCGACGCAGTTGATCTAACTCGGTGATTATCCCTTGGGGAACGTTGCCTTTAGGATAAAGGTCGCGGTTGGTGAGCAGTTGCACTAGGTCCCGGGCTTTGCTGCGTTCGACTGTTTCGATGGCTTTATCCAACTGTTCTATATTGATATAGGCTTGCACTAGTGTTTGATAAACGGGTGCATCTCACTTTTGCAATTAAACAAAAATTATAATAAAATTCCCAAACTGCCTACACTACCCACCCTCCCTAAAATCCCCACGCTTCCGACACTTCCGGCACTTCCCTTCTTTTTTACAAAGATGAGATGCACCCTGATAAACTGTTATTGCCTGTGCCAACATCTGTTGACGATTTGGATCATTGATTGCCTCACTGCGACTGATTTCTACTGCTGTGATTGCTTGTTGGTAGGCATCGATGGCGGGTTGCCAGTTACGTTGGTTGAAGTGGAGGTGACCTAAGTTGCGGGAAGTTATGAGACAGTTAATCGGATCGGCTTGCGGGGTGTAAACTGACAATGCTAGTTGGTATGCTGTAATAGCATTTTCGAGATTCTCTTACTTATCACCACGAATTCTTTAACTGTAGGCTGCGCCGAGATTGTTTTGAATCGTTGCCCACTCTTCGGGGAAGTCTTTTTTGGTGTAAACGGACAAAGCTAGTTCGTATGCTTCAATCGCTTTTTCGAGATTCTCTGCTTTATCACCACGGATTCTGTCACGGTACGCATTGCCCAGGTTCTTTTGATTCATTGCCCACTCAATAGGGAAGTCTTCTTTGGTGTAAACGGACAAAGCTAGTTCGTATGCTTCAATCGCTTTTTCGAGATTCTCTGCTTTATCACCACGGATTCTTTCACGGTACGCACTGCCCAGGTTATTTTGAGTCATTGCCCAATTTTGGGGAAAGTCTTGTTTGGTGTAAACCCACAAAGCTCGTTTGTATGCTTCAATAGCAAGTTCTAGATTCGATTCCCTGTTGTGGCGGATTCTTTCACGGTACGCACTGCCCAGGTTATTTTGAGTCATTGCCCAATTTTGGGGAAAGTCTTGTTTGGTGTAAACCCACAAAGCTCGTTTGTATGCTTCAATAGCAAGTTCTAGATTCGATTCCCTGTTGTGGCGGATTCTGTTTCTGTAAGCAAGGCCTAGATTGTTTTGAATCGTTGCCCACTCTTCGGGGAACTTTTGTTTGGTGTGAACTTTCAATGCTAGTTCGTATGCTGCAATCGCTTTTTCGAGATTCTCTGCTTTATCACCACTGATTCTGTTTCTGTAAGCAATGCCCAGGTTGTTTTGAGTCCTTGCCCACTCTTCGGGGAAGTCTTTTTTGGTGTGAACTTTCAATGCTAGTTCGTATGCTTTAATGGCAAGTTCGAGATTCTCTGCTTTATCACCACGGATTCTGTTTCTGTAGACAAGGCTCAGGTTGTTTTGAGTCCTTGCCCACTCTTCGGGGAAGTCTTTTTTGGTGTGAACTTTCAATGCTAGTTCGTATGCTTTAATGGCAAGTTCGAGATTCTCTGCTTTATCACCACGGATTCTGTTTCTGTAGACAAGGCTCAGGTTGTTTTGAGTCCTTGCCCACTCTTCGGGGAAGTCTTTTTTGGTGTGAACTTCCAATGCTCGTTCGTATGCTTTAATGGCAAGTTCGAGATTCTCTGCTTTATCACCACGGATTCTGTTTCTGTAGACAAGGCTCAGGTTGTTTTGAGTCCTTGCCCACTCTTCGGGGAAGTCTTTTTTGGTGTGAACTTCCAATGCTCGTTCGTATGCTTTAATGGCAAGTTCGAGATTCTCTGCTTTATCACCACGGATTCTTTCACTGTAGGCTGCGCCCAGGTTGTTTTGAGTCATTGCCCAATCGATCGGGAAGTCTTTTTTGGTGCGAACTGACAAAGCTTGTTGGTATGCTGCAATCGCTTTTTCGAGATTCAATTCCCTGTCCCCACGAATTCTGTAACTTTAGGCTGCGCCCAGATTATTTTGAGCCTTTCCCCAATCGATCTGGAAGTGCCATTTATTTTAAACTTACATAGCTAGAGCGTGTCTGCAAAGTTAAAATATCACCATGGAACTGTGATCGATATCACCGGCGTTGCTGAATCAAGGAATGAATATAAGGTGGTGCGTTACGGGCATCAACCTCAGGCTTTATTTAAAAATAAGTTGTACAAATTTTCTCTGAAAAAAGTGTGATATCTAGCTTCCAAAAAAAAACTGTTCAGGTTATTTTTACACGAGTCCTAACATTGGATACGAGGGGGTCAGAGCGAGCCCGTCCCTAACACACCCTACGCAAGATTTACTCCCTACTCCCTACTCCCTTTCCTATAAATAACAATAAAAAAAATTCGGTCAAGTTCTGGTTAAACCCAAGTCTTGACCGAATTCTATTGTGTACACAAAAACGAGTACACAATAGGTCAACTCAATGAAATCAATTCTGATGACTAAAAACATTCCACCAGAGTTAGTCAGCAATTGCTCGAAAGCAACCACATTCCAACCTCTGACTTATCCTATTCCATTCTACTTCATCCCGCTTCAGAAAACAACCTTCAATCTTGATGGTGGCCAGGGCGTAAAAGCCCTGGCAAATTCCTATCCTAGTCTAGGTAAAAATATCGCACCAAAGTGGTCATCACCTCACCAGGCTTTTCGGTGGGCTCGGGAGTGCTCCACTCGTAGGGATATGCGTATTTAACGGAATACAGCGCATTAATCGTATCGTGAACCTGTTGAGGAGTTCCGATCAACAAGAGCTTGAATTGATTAGGTTTGCGACCTTGGTTGTCCGGGGTGGGGGGAATGTTTTCAGTCATCAGAATCTTTTCTCTTAAGTGGTTATAGTATTAATATATAAATAAATTAACTAATAGTCAAGGGATTTAGGAATTTTTTTTATTACGAAATATGGGTAATAGGAGAGTGTGGAAAGTGTGGTAATTGTGGGAATAAGTAAGAGGGAATAATATTAAAAGAAAGCTGATGAATTTCTGGTGTTATTATCATCAGCTTTTGTTTATAATGTAAGCACTAATCATTCAGCATTCAGCCTAATACTGAATGGTTAATTAATTGGAGTTATTTTTGGTAATCATAAAAATCGGCGTTGCAGCAATTGAAGTATGAATGCGCGATCGTTTGGTTTTGGTCAAGCCCCCTAAATCCCCCAACTTTGGGGGACCCAACACAGAAAGTTTTGTTCCCCCCAAAATTGGGGGGCTAGGGGGCGGGAGACCCAACACAGAGAGTTTTTTTACCCAAAAAATTGGGGGGCTAGGGGGGCAAAATCATACCCATAATTAGCAACGAAAAAAAATAAGCTTCCTATCTTTTACAACAACAAAAGACAGAAAGGTGACATACTCCCACACTGACCTTTACAGGTTCAGTGTAGGCTTCTTCCCAACACCACCCAACGGTATCGGCTTTCGCCTCCGCTGCGCGAACGGTTACTCGGGAAGCTTATTAGAGTCGATGTCCGGTATTATCCGGAGCACCTCTCCTTCAAAGCCGTGCGTGAGACTTTCATCTCACACGGCTCCTAGATTCTCTCAACCTCTCGGCTTGCCTTTTGGCTTGCTCCAG
>NZ_JAAHHC010000034.1:0-60697 GCF_010672265.1 Moorena sp. SIO3A2 | reverse complement strand
TTCGTGAGCTGAACTGAAATCTTAGTCTTGACGGGATTTCGGCTTAGATATTGCCATTTGGACACGAAGGTTTAAGGCCGGTCAAAGATCATGGAATCCCCGTCTTTTTAAAGCGGGGAGTGTCAAGCTAACTGTCAGCTTAAGAGTTAAGTGTTAGCTGACTAATGTAGCTGACTAATGTAGCTGAGTCATGACATCCTGGCGATTCCTACCCTAGGATTTGGTGAGTTGATGAAAAGAGAAATGGGTGAGGGGGTGAGTAGGAATCGCCACCAGTTGAAAGGTAAGTAGCAGAACCTTGAGGTAGCTTGCGGAAAGCATCACGTATAACACTAATGAGGATAATCTCATGAGAATCTTCAATCAATTGGAATCCAATGTGCGAAGCTACTGCCGTTTATTTCCCACGGTGTTTAAGAAAGCACAAGGAGCTGTTCTAGAAGATAAAGAAGGTATTAAGTACATTGACTTTCTGAGTGGAGTGGGTACCCTCAATTACGGACATAACAACCCACAACTAAAAGAACGACTGCTGGGTTATCTGGAGTCCGACGGTATTGTCCATGGTCTCGATTTAGCAACCGTAGCGAAAGAGGAGTTTCTCGAAGCTTTTGAAGCCATTATCCTTAAACCCAGGCAATTGAATTACAAAGTTCAGTTTCCTGGACCAACAGGAACCAATGCTGTGGAGGCAGCTCTAAAACTGACCCGCAACATAACGGGACGGGAAACGGTCATTGCCTTTTCCAATGGCTACCATGGCGTAACCCTAGGTTCCTTAGCAACAACTGCCAACATTTCCCAGCGAGACGCTGCAGGACTCACCACCACAGGCGTAACCTTTATACCCTATGATGGGTACTTGGGTTCGGATATTGATACTACAGAGTACCTAGACAAAGTCCTTTCCGACAGAGGCAGTGGCGTAGCGCTTCCAGCAGCAGTGATTGTAGAAACAATTCAGGGAGCAGGTGGGGTCAATGTAGCCAGCTTTGAGTGGTTGCGATCGCTTGAAAAAGTCTGTCGTAAACATGATGTGCTTTTAGTTGTAGACGACATCCAAGTGGGATGCGGACGGACTGGTTCCTTTTTCAGCTTTGAACAAGTAGGTATTTCCCCTGACATTGTTACTATCTCCAAATCCTTGAGTGGATTTGGTCTTCCTTTCTCATTGGTGCTGATCAAACCCGAATTAGACCAGTGGAAACCAGGTCAACACAGTGGCACCTTCAGAGGACCTAACCTAGCCTTTGTTACCGCCAAAGCAGCCTTGGAAATCTATTGGCAAGACGACAGTTTGTCAGCCTCCGTTAAACAAAAAGGAAGCAGAATGCAGCTTCGATTGGAACAGATCGCAAAAAATAACCCGGAGGCCGGTTTTTCCGTTAGAGGCAGGGGCATGATTCAGGGCTTAGACTGCAAAGATGGCAACCTAGCTAATCAAATCATCCGGACAGCCTTTGCTAATGGGCTAATCATGGAAACAGCTGGCGCACAGGGGCAGGTGATTCGATGTCTCCCGCCTTTAACAATTTCCGAAGAAGTATTAGACAAAGGGCTAGACCTCCTCGAAAATAGTGTCAACCAAGTCATCCAGGAGACAGTTTCTAAAAAGTTAGTTGATTTAGGAGCATCTGTTTAATTGCTTATGACTGCTGCATTTGGAAATTCTCCAGAAGTCAAAACCCGGATAGAAAAAATTGAAAACATCTGTGGACGGGATATAGGTAATGGTATAGAGCCCCTTGTGGAGGCTGCCAAGGGGGGGCTGCTTGGTGCAGCTCGCTCCATCGCGGAACATCCATCCCCCCATGTGGCTATTATGACAGGCTTTTTTGTTCCCCATGGAACTCCTCCAGCGGCGGAAACGGATGGCCCCATCGGTTGCGCTCACCTAGCAGCGGCATTACTTAGAGTTGGAATCCCTGTCCGTCTAGTTACCGATCCTCTATGCCTTAATGCTGTCAAGGTTGCTGCTCGGGCAGCAGGAATACCTGCTCAAGTTCCTTTTGATGTCGTTCCTGTCGATGCAGCGAGTGCAGAAGATCCCTCCGTTTCTTCTATTGTGAATTCATGGCAAAGTGCTGAACCACCAGTTTCCCATGTTATCTCTATTGAAAGAGCAGGCCCAAGTTACGATGGTACTGTCCGAAATATGATCGGGAATGATATCACCGCTCATACCGCTCCTTTGCATCTCCTATTTATCCTAAGTGAAATAATTTCCATTGGAATTGGTGATGCTGGCAATGAACTAGGTATGGGAACACTTCCTAAAGAACTCATTGCCAAAAGTATTAGCACAGGAGAACAAATTGCCTGCAATATTCCTTGTAATCACCTCATCGTTTGCGGTGTATCAAATTGGGCAGCAATCGGGTTACTCACTGCTGTTGGTTTACTCCGACCAGACTTGAAATCTAAGTTAACTGAGGGATTAACCTTAGAGACCGATAAACATATTTTGACCACTGTGGTCAAAGAGGGACCAGCGGTAGATGGAGATACAGCAGTCCAAGAGCTTGCAGTTGATACTTTACCCTGGGAATATCATGGTAAAGTCTTGACAGAAATTTTAGAAGCTGCTGGTTTGACAAAGTCAGTTTGAGAGAGCAGCTCCAATGCTTTCCTCCAAAATATCTAGCCCTTGGGTCAAAGTGTCGGGATCAATCGTTAATGTAGACTGAAGATTAATCACTTCTTTGTTCACTCCCATGGGTTCAAAGATTAAACCCCGCTTGAAAGCTTCATTACTAACTTTTTTAGCCAGCCCCTTTTGTTCACAGGCGATTCCTTGAATCAAACCAAGTCCTCGATGTTCGCCGCCGACTTCTGGATAACGAGTGATCATGTCTTTGAGTCGGTTCTTCATTACCTCACCTTTGTCCGCAATTTCCTGGGTAAAAGTATCTGTCTCCCAGTACTCGTCGAGAGCAGCTGTGGCAGTCACAAAAGCTAGATTGTTGCCTCGGAAAGTCCCACTGTGTTCCCCTGGTTTCCAACAGTCTAAATCAGGTCGAATCAGTACCACAGCCATCGGGTTTCCATAGGCGCTTAAAGATTTAGCCAGACAAACTAAATCAGGTTTTAACCCTGCCCGCTCAAAGCTAAAGAAAGGACCAGTTCGACCACATCCCACTTTAATATCATCAACAATTAGCAAAATTTCTCGCTCTTGAGTGATCTGGGCAAGGCGTTGAAGCCAAGGAACACTAGCAACATTAATTCCTCCCTCAGATTGAACAGTTTCTAGGATAACTGCTGCGGGTTTTTCCTGATTTATGCTCAGGTCATCAACCAGTTTTTCTAAGTAATCAAGACTGTCGTCTTTGGTGCCATTTTTATCCTCGAACGGGACCGTTAAGACATTACCGAGGGGAATGCCCGCAGCCTTTTGATAGGTCGGATTAGGTGTAACAGCTAGGGCACCTAAAGTATGACCGTGGTAGCCTTTGGTAAAACAGATGACTGTTTTTCGACCAGTCACTTTACGGGCTAGCTTCAAAGCAGCCTCCGCAGAATTAGTCCCTGTAGGACCGGTAAACATAACTTTATAGTTTAGTCCTCGCGGTATTAAGATTACTTCGTCGAAACGTTCGAGAAACTGCTGCTTGGCAGAGGTAAACATATCGAGGCTGTGGGTGATGGCATCTGACTCAATGTATTCGAGGAGACGCTTTTTGAGCTTGGGGTTATTATGTCCGTAGTTGAGGGCACCGGCACCTGCCAAGAAATCTATATAAGTACGCCCACTCTCATCTATCAAGGTATCTCCCACTGCCTTGGTAAAGACTGTTGGGAACAATCGACAGTAGCTTCGGACTTCTGACTCAAGCTTGGTGAAAATGTTCATATGCTAAACCTGCCTATTGTTAGTATTTTCAAGTAGGTGAGACAATTGTGTGTGGTGTACAAAACGCGAAGCTATTCCATTTGCTTCACTTTACTTTACGAACACCGAAACCTAGAAAAATATATACTATTTAGGGTGACTATAGCAATCCTAGATCATTTGTGAAAACCAAAATTATCCTTAAAAATCTTATAAGGCACAACAACTGGTATACCCTGATCAAAGAGCCAGTTTAACAATTAAAATAGGATTGCTATAGTCTAAATTTTTTTGATCAGTATCAGAAACCAACAAGAGCGTGGAATTAACTGGGATTAACTATGCAAAAAAGTAAATTTACTGAAGCTCAGACCGAGGCATTGTTTGATGATCGCGAACGAGACCAACGTTTCCGCAGTTTCTGGGATCCAGAAGGCAGTCTCCACTGGGGTTACTTCGAAAACTTAGCCAAGGCTCGGCCTGAGGACTTTGTGCCAGCCTGCAAGCGCTGGGATGAATATATGCTGGCACAGAGCGGTATTACTGCTGACTCCCGGGTACTAGAAGTTGCTTGTGGAAATGGCAACGCTGCCGTTTGGCTGGCTCAGCAAACGGGATGTGAGGTAGTAGGAATCGATATCAGTAGCAGTTATATCGAGAATGCTCGAGCGAAGGCTAGTAATTTTCCCTCTCTGCGGGTGAGCTTCCAAAAGGAATCAGCCCTTAACCTACCTTTTCCAGATGGCTCCTTTACCCATGCCTGGAGTCAAGGCGCTCTTTATCACATCCACGAGCGCGAAAAGGCTCTGGCGGAAGTTTATCGTGTCCTAGGAGCAGGAGGCATCTTCCTGTTTGATGACTTGGTAACGCCAGTACAGGAAATCAGCGAAACAGCCCGTAAGTATGTCTACGACAGACAGAGGGTTGATCCGACATATAGTCCCGAAGTCTACACAGAAAAACTCACTCAGATCGGATTTAACGTGTTGCAGGTCAAGGAAATGAGCGAACACCTGAAAAAGAGTTACGAATTGGTGTCCGAGCTGGCTCGGGAGGCTTATCCGGATTTGAGCGTTGCTTTTGATAAAACCCAGGAGGCGATTACTGCTCGTGAGTTAGGCTGGTGCTTCTACCTCTGTGACAAGGTTAGCGATCACTAATCCGTGGCAAGTTAAGACAGCTACGCCATAGGTTGAGTGTAGATTCAGTGGATGCGATTGACCTTGGCCAAAAGGCCACGCTACGGGAATGGTCACGCGGGGCGCGATGCTCGGTACGAGCCGCTACGCGAACGCATCTACGGGCTGGGCTATACACCCAATCACTCCTCAGCAGTTTTGCCTAAAAACCTTAAATTTTACCCCTAACCAGCGCAACCGGCTACAATAACAAGTGTTGAGATTTGTGTAGTCGTGACCGGCATAGGGAAAGCTTATGGCTGCCGCTGTATTAATCCAGAACCTCCAAAAACGCTATGGAGATGTCCACGCCGTCAAAGACATCTCCTTACAAGTCGAACCGGGTCAAATTTTTGGCTTACTCGGTCCTAATGGTGCCGGTAAAACCACCACCATTCGTTGCCTATGCACTCTCACGGCACCGGACGCTGGAAAAATTGAGGTATCTGGCATTTCAGTACTACACAATCCTAGGGCAGCACGCCGCCGCCTAGGCTATGTAGCCCAAGAAGTTGCCCTAGATAAGGTACTCACTGGTAAAGAACTACTCCAATTGCAAGCTGACCTCTATCACCTCCCCAAAGCAGTTGCCAAAGAACGCATCAATAAACTGCTTGACATTTTGCAGCTCAAGGAGTATGCCAATAAAAAAACGGGCGTTTACTCTGGTGGTCTGCGTCGGCGGCTGGACTTAGCCGCTGGCTTACTCCACCAACCCGATGTTTTAGTACTAGACGAACCCACAGTAGGTCTTGACATTGATAGCAGATTTGTGGTATGGGAACTGTTGCAAAAGTTGCGAGACTCAGGAACCACATTACTAATCACCAGCCACTACCTCGAAGAAATAGACGCATTAGCTGACCAAGTCGCAATTATTGACAAAGGCTTGATCATAGCTGAGGGGACACCATCTCAGTTAAAGGATAGTGTTGGAGGCGATCGCATTACCCTGCGCATCCGGGAATTCTGCCCCATGGAAGAAGCTAAGGAAGCCAAAGATATGCTTCAGTCCTTGCCCTTTGTGCGAGAGGTGATTATTAACAGCAATCAGGGCAATTCCCTTAACCTTGTGGTTAAACCCCAAAGCGATGCCTTAATGATCATTCAGCAAGCCTTAAAAGACGTTAGTTTACCAACCTTTGGCATTGCTCAGTCGCGACCTAGCCTAGATGATGTTTACCTGGCTGCCACAGGTAAAACCCTGATGGATGCTGAACTGGCTGAGGCTGGGAAACGGGATCCCAAGGCAGAGCGTAAACAAAATATGGCCTAAAGGAGAGATAGGACAGAGCTTAGTGGAAAGTAAATAAAGATTGCTCCAATTATTGTAAGAATCTATTGTAGAAATAAATATGAGTGAAACCTTTACCCCTCCTAAATCCGACCTTAACTGGCAACCAGACCTTACTGCACCAATCCCAGTCAATGATACTCCTGGTGTAAGTGAATTTATCCAAGAAACCCTAGCCCTAACCAAACGCCTGTTTATTCAGCTGCAACGGCGACCTTCTACCTTAATGGCTGGTATTATCCAGCCCCTAATGTGGCTAATCCTATTTGGGGCATTATTCCAAAACGCTCCTCAAGGGATTTTTGGCGAGAGTTTGAGCTATGGCAAATTCCTAGGTGCAGGTGTGATTGTGTTTACCGCCTTTGCTGGAGCACTCAATGCTGGCTTACCGATCATGTTTGACCGGGAATTTGGTTTCCTCAACCGCTTACTCGTAGCTCCGTTAGTATCTCGTTTCTCTATTGTTGCAGCCTCAGCCATATATATAATCGCTCTGAGTTTGTTGCAAACTGTGGCAATTGTCACCGCCAGTGCCTTTTTAGGAGCCGGTTTACCCAACCTAGCTGGTCTGGCTATGATTGCCTTGATTGTATTCTTGCTGGTGGTGGGAGTCACAGCCCTCAGTCTAGGACTAGCATTTGCTCTACCGGGTCACATTGAACTAATTGCAGTCATTTTTGTTACCAACTTACCCCTACTGTTTGCCAGCACAGCCCTTGCTCCTCTGTCCTTCATGCCGAAATGGTTACAGGTAGTAGCCAGTCTTAACCCCCTCAGCTATGCCATTGAACCAATTCGCTATCTCTATCTCCACAATGACTGGTCTTTTGGTAGTCTTGTGATGCAGGCTCCTTGGGCATCTATTACCTTTGGCCAATCCCTATTGGTATTGCTTGGTTTTAGCACAGTCGTATTACTCGCAATTTCTCCACTACTGAGCCGCCGCTTGTAACTATTCACCCTAGAGCCTTAGCCATAGGCCGGTGTTACCCTTGCTAGCCGGGGGCGGGGAGATGGGGAGATGGGGAGATGGGGAGATGGGGAAAACCCGAAAGACCTCACTGCATCCCGACTCCCTACTCCCTACTCCCTACTCCCGCGCAACCCATAAATTTGTACCTCACCCAATTGAAAACTGCTAGAAGCCATTGCCAATAATCTAGTAGTTGAGTTGATAGCTTTTTGTTGATGGTTGATGCTTGACGGTTGACTATTGACAGGGTCGCGTCAACCGTCCAAAATGAACCTGTAACAATTGTGCAGGTTAACTCAGGTTAACTCAGGTTAACTATATATAATTCTATAGCAGTATACCAGCGAGATTTATCCATTGAGGGGGGATTCCTATGACGATCAGCAACCAATCTGTTGTTACTGTAGCTGTATTGAGTGTAGCCCTTGGCATTACTACAGCGTTACTGCACGGGTCCGCTACTGCCCAAAGTATAGGTACTATTCGAGCGGATGAAAATTTTAATAACCCTAACGAGCAAGACACATTTGGGGGGTTTGGAGACAGTGGTTTCAACGCTTTTGATTTAATCCATAATGCCCAATTGGGTACAGTTGATATCGATCAGTTCAATCAGGGACAGTCTCAGAGACTAGACGATGCTGCTTCTGAGTTTCGGCGTTTACAGTTGGAACGGTTGCGCAATCCCCAACTAGCATATCCAGAAAACCAATATCCACAAAACCAACCTACTACATCTGGGGCTAGCGAAAGTTACCGATAATCTTAGAGACTTTGGATCAGGTTTGGATCAGGTTTGATATCAACTCCGGTTAATCCCTTGGTTTACGGGTTATCCCATGGATGGTATAGCAGTTCTCAATACCCAATTGAGAACTGCTATTTTATGATATAAACTTTGGGAAATCAAGCTAAGGAATCACAGGAGATAGACCTTGAGGTAAACGTTTTAGGCATCGGGCAATTATCCCAGCTGTAGTTTAACATTAGATGCAAGATATGATAGATTCCTGTGTGAATCAAGTTTTCTAAATACAGCTTATGCTCTGAGGATAAGTGACGTAATTCTTGGCTTTTTGATGATGGTTCAATCTTGTCTAGGGCTTCGTAATGATTCGGAATTCTGCTGAGGACATAAGCAATTAAATCCTGGCGTATTTTAGACTGAGAAAACACGTCTTGATAGGGAAACTCCGGATACGTTGCTAAGACGTTTTCAATTTCTTGAATCACTATCGGTGTAGTTACGTGAACAAGGGTTTTACCCATCGTTTACACTCCTTTTGCAAACCGATTTATTATGGCGAACTGGTTTTTTAATTAGTAAATAGCTTGTTTTAAGCCCTGTTTGAAGTCAAGGGAAGTATTCTTAACTGCTGATTAATTGCTGCTAACAGTTCCCGACTATCTACAGGTTTGGTTAGATAATCATTGGCTCCAAGTTCCTTAGCGCGAGCATAGCCATCCTCCTTTGACTGACTGGTTAGAAATATAAACGGTGTTTTCGCTGTCTTTAACCTATCTCGTAATATCTGGAGAAGCTCATACCCATCAAGGGATGGTATATTAATTTCACAAATAATTAAATCAGGTCGGACAACTTTAGCTAAATTTAAACCGAGCCAACCATCGTCTGAAGTAAGGACATTAAATCCTTCTAATTCAAGTAAATCGGAGAAATTTGAGCGCAATACTTTATCATTTTCAATTAATAAAATTGTTTTGTTCATCGCTCCAGGCTTTATAAATTCATGATCAAGATTAATCCCCAACTTGCATAATCCGTTCTAGCAAGAGGCGATCGCTAGTTGAGCTACCGAACCATAACTTATCTTTTGCCAGAGTACTGAGAGATAACTGACCATTCGGTTCAATGCTAAAATCTTGACCCAACACTAACCCTTGCTCCTGAAGCTTCTTGATTGCGACAGCCATCGCTACTGCCACTAAGTCAAGTTCGGGCATCAAATAATCGGGATGACGCAATAGCCAGTAACAAGCATCAAGGTTAATCTCTGGTAGTCGATAAACCGCTGCCAGTAAGACTTGCTCAATATAAGTGGGACTGGGTAAAACAGTCAGAAAGTCTTTAAGAGATTTGATAAATGTTGAGTCTTGACTCTGAAATACATCCACAGCTAATCCGATGTATGACTCATAGTCCTGGGCTTGGCTGGTGGTACCCATGTTTCCTTCCTTGGTCAAAAGCAAACTGTTGATACCCAGGACAACTGGTGTGAAGGTTTGTCTCCTCTGGTGCTCTGGGTGGTGAGGATAAGCTAAATCGATCGTAGGACTGATCGTGGGACTCAGGGATAATTGCTCCAAAGGAGTGGCGTTGGAACAATTACTGGAACTGCTACCTTTGTTTGAAAAAATCATACCCATACCCCGAAGTTCAACCCAAGATCGATTTACCTTACCTACAAATACAAATTAGGGCGCAAATGTGAAGATACTGTGATTGGGTAGGCTACCAACTTAGGGGTAATCTGTAAGATCTCAAAGGTGAGTGCTATCGAATCGGGAGCATCCCAATTATGCAAATCTTAACCAGAGGTCGAGGGGGGATATCTCGGGGATACCGAAGATGGGGAAGATTCCGAAGATGGAACTGAGGTGATGTTCCATCATACCAAGTTAATTCATACATCGCACCTTCTTCCCCCTCCTGCTTGGGAATGGTGATATCTTTGAACCCAGGGCAAATGCATCTAAAGTATAGAATCCTTACCATCAAGACAAAGATTTCAAGATTCATACGCAAAACTACGTTATAGTATGAATCTGATATGCAGTAAGCATTTCAAAATAAGATACCTTTACCCTGGGGTCTAAGAAGGCAATGCTCTAACAAAGCTTGGCCATTCGCTACGCGAATGAACACATTCACAGAAGCTTTAGAAGCATAACGGAGCCGCCATGTCTGATCGCGCATGTCAATTGGCTCAAGCAGAATCAGGACGTGTTTGCTGCTTACAAAGCCTCTTTGGGCTATGTTTGGTCTTGATTTTTGTCTAAGTTCCGATAGGAGAAAGAATTTAGGAGAAAATATTCATCAGAACTATGTCTAGTTTAAGAAAAGAAGGATATCTTCATTTGCAGTTGGACGACGGATCAATAAAGCCTAAAAATCCAGATTTTTTGAATTACTGGAATCATTTAGTAACTGATACCTATATTGAAGGCGATCATAAATTTAGGCAGAGAAGATATTCAAACATAATCTTTCACAGAAATAGTGAGATTGAATATTTGAGATCAACTTATTTTCAGGGAGAGAGATTTAACAGGCTGTTTGGAGGTCAAAGCAGAATTTTTGAAAAGATAGATGACAATTTATTGACTGATCCAATTTTCATTGACTTAATAAATTATGATTTTTGTTTTTTCTTAAAACATGGCCTTATAACTAGTAAGGAATATAATATGGGAATTCACCAAATTAGAACTCTTACTACAGCCCAAAATACTGGGCGAGTAACACCTGAAGGTATCCATAAGGATGGGCATCCTTTTTTCGCAATTCATTTCATAAATAAAAGTCAGATCACAGGAGGAACTACTAAAATATATGACAACAATCTGAAGTTAATAGAAGAAATAAACTTAAGTAATTTTGGAGAGACTATCTTTGTCCTTGATACTCTGGTTTACCATGGAGTAACAGATATAAAACCATTGCCTGGAAGTGATAAAGGGTTTCGAGATGTTTTGATAATAGAATTTTATTAAAGATGGCAATATATACTAATATAAGCTCTTTTGAGTTAGAAAAAATAGCTTCATACTATGGTATTGAAGCGATCAATTCTTTTCCTATTAATGGAGGAAATGCTAATTCAAACTACTGCTTACAGTCTAAAGATGGAAAATACATAGTAACTGTCTTTGAAGAAGCTTCTCTAGAAAAAATATGCACGATGGGGTATCTTCTTCAATATTTAGAAAGATACAAATTCCCCACTTCTCAAGTTCAAACAACTTATTCCGATAAAATAGTAACTCAATGGCATGAAAAACCTGTTCTAGTCAAGAAATGGATTAACGGAACAGTGCCTACTTTATTAAACGAAACTCTCTTAGAACAGGTTGGTCGTGTTATGGCACAACTACATAGAGTTCCTGCTCCTCCTTATTTACCTCAGTCACACGATTATGGACTGGAGCTTTTTTCAACAGTTTTTGGCAAGTCAATTGATCTGTCTTATGAGTCATGGCTCAAGAATCAGTATCAAGATCTCAATTTTTTATTGCCCATTAAGTTACCAATGGGCTTAATTCATGGTGATCTTTTTTATGATAACATTTTATATGAAAAAAATAACTTGAAAGCCTTTATTGACTTTGAGCAATCTTGTTACTATTACCTCTTATTTGACTTGGGAATGGGAATCCTTGGACTATGCCAAAACCAAGAAAAAATTGATATTGTTAAAGCGAAATATTTCATCAAGGGATATGAACAGGTTCGCTCGTTAGAGCCTCTAGAAAAAGAGCTTTTACAGGTATTAATCGGTTATGCGGCAACTGCAACCTCTTTCTGGAGATTTTGGAAGTATAATATTCATTCACCTAATATAGAGTTGAGAAATGAGCATTGGAAGATGGTTAGGATAGCTGAGGATGTAAAAAGATGTAGGCAAGAAGATTTCCTATCAATATTTGATCCGGCTTGATTTCTCCAGAGCTAGGGATGATGCCTGTTCAAGTGTTAAATTAGACCGAATAAAACGGGGGAAATGCTGGAACTCGTCGGATAAAATAAAAGCATGACCGGCATGAGCTCCACTCCTGTCTACCATTAGAACTCTTGCAAAAGTAGCGATCGCTACTTTTCAAGAGATATTATCACCTATCTACATCCCAAATACCCATAGGTAGATCTTTAAGATTGGGTTTATAGCGAGATCTAGGATCTTCATAGCAGCCTAGGAGTTGATTCCAAACAGGGTTATCTGTTTTTTTATGTCTTCTAAAAATATCCCGTGAAGCCAGCCATCTAAAACTATATCCATAAAAAAGAGCTTTCCTTGTAACGCTAGAGATATTTGGGCTTCGAGCATGCCAAACCCTTCGATCGAAAAATACAGCATCTCCTGGGGCAACAAGCATCGGGACTGCTTTTTCAAAATCTGCTTTGGAAAGAGATGATCTTTCCATCTTGTGGCTCCCAGGAATTATCAGAAGATTTCCCCGATTTGGCTTTGATACATCACTGAGCCAGTAAGAAACCTTGACAGAAAACATATGAGTTTTCAATACATTGAGATCCATTTCTATGATGTCACTATCTCGATGCCATTCTAGCTTCTCTATCGGCAATGGTTGTTCACCCGGTAAGTTGACATCTAAATGAGAATGGAATAAGAAAATGTTAGAGCTTAATAGGTTGACAACTTTAGTGATAGTTTTATCCCAATCTAATAGATTAAGAAAGAAATCTTCTTCTTCTACAAAGTCAAACAAGTGAATAGATTGAGATTCTGGCTCTTTCTGTTTGTGCTTTCTCCATAAATCATCGACCTTCTCTAAAGCTAATGTCACTACATCATCAGGTAAGACGCCTTTCAGTATTAAGTATCCATTGTCATCAAAAAAAACTCTTTCTTCTTCTGTTAGCGGGTAACGCTTATTAGTCTTTTCAGTCATTCCTAAAGTCTCAGTTAAATTAATGGACAAAACTACGTGAAAAAATCGTTGTCATTGCTTCTTGAGCTTGACAGTCTAGATTGATACTTGCTTGTGATTTAGAGTTTCGATATCTATCATACAAATAGTCTTGACTCCATTCTTGATGCCGATTGGCTAGCTGTATTATACTATCTGCTATGAATTTAATTTCTTCATCCATCATGACAGGGTGGAGGGAAACTCTAATCCACCCTAATTGTGGGTTGTGCTGCTGGTTATAATTGAACCTATCCTCTTGACTTTCTGGCTTACCTTCTTTTAGAAGACTATACCCGTAGCTTCCTGGTGCTGCGCGACTGGCTTTGCACTGTATTGCAAATTTATCGTTGAGCAATCTTGCTCCTATATACGAGTCCAAATTATCTATGTAAAATGAGATAATAGGAAGCCTATCTCGATGCTGAGATGCCATAATATGAAGGTTAGGGATTATTTCGAGTTTCTTCCACAGCATATTCAAAAGAATCTTATCTCGTGAGAGTATTTTGTCAACCCCCATCTCTTCTTTCAAGCGAATACACATAGCTGCTCTTATTGTCTGGAGTAATGCCGGAGTTCCGCTGTATTCTAGTCTTTCAATTTCTTTGATAGTTTTGTAATTGTCAAAATGCCTTGGTTGATTTTCTCTAGACTCTCCCCTAAAGAGGAAGTTAACTTGATGATAGAGTTTTCTGTTAAATGCTAAGATACCACACGAACCAGGTCCTCCCAAGAATTTATGAGATGAGAAAAAAATAGCATCTAAGTGAGTATTCTCTTGAGGAGGGTGCATGTCAATATCAACGTATGGGGCAGAGCAGGAAAAATCAACAAATATGAATCCTCCGGCTTCATGCATGATTTTTGCTATAGAGTTAAATGGTGGACTTATACCAGTAATATTAGAGCAGGCTGTGACTGACGCCATCTTGAGGGGACATTCCCTATACTTGTGTAGAAGTTCCTGCAAATGCCCAAGGTCAACTAGCCCAGTACAATCGGGATTAATGACTTCGACTGTTACGTCAGTCTCCATCCAACTATCATGATTGGAATAATGCTCCATATGTGTTACAAATACCACTGGCTTTTTGTTGCTCGGGAGAGATTGCGTGACATTTGTTTTTGGTGTCAATCCCAGCATTGCCTGAAACCTTTTGATTAGCATAGTTGCACCTGATGATGCAGTAATAATAATATCGTCTATACTGGCATTGATATGTTCTGCAATAAGTTTTCTGGCTGTCTTGTATGCATGTGTCATTGCTGTTCTTGTGTAATTGACTTCCGCTTCAGTATTCGTGATTAGGGGCATTATTTCTTGCTGTATTCTGGCCTCAATAGGCAGGTAACTTCGTCCACTTCCAGCCCAATCTGCATACACTAATTTTTTATAAATGCCATCAGCAGTCGGTATGGTTTTATTGACTCCAGCCATGCCAGATCTAAACTGTAAAAAGTGTTTTTCCATTATTTTTTATTAAGAAAACTAATGAATTATATAGTGCCTTGATGCTATCCATATTATAAGCTTTTTTAAAACTCTACTCCACAAGGTTGGACTGATTATTAAAAAAAATACTGCGATTCATAATAGCCGGATAGACTTTCTTGAAATTAATAGTTATTTTTTAATAATGATATCCATGGTCAAGCAAAATAGTAATTGTAGTAATGTTGACTGGCTTAGATTTGAATTAATCAATATTGACTGGAGTTTATGAGGGGGTGATATGAGCCCTAAAAAGCTTAGTATATAAGGCTTTGATACCAATTAACTCATGGAAGATACAGTCGGAAATTAACCCTCGATTCATTGTCTTGATGCAAAGCCCGAATGGGGTGGTCTCCTTTGAGCGCGCTGCATCGCTGTGTTTAATTTGTTGTCCAGATATTGTGGCGCAAGTGAAAGCGATCGCTTTCACGAAAATGAGAGTTATTAACCGCTTTGTTGCAGGAATAGGACTTACGCAAAGTCTCTATTTGTAGGGTTTGTTAGCGAAGCGTAACGCACCTTTACCTCTATATCTGGTGTAGCTGCGTAAGTCCTGAGCAATTAATTAAGTAAGGTAAGTTTACTAAGCCGACTAATTTACCAGCAATTAATCCTAATCAAGTTCCTTATGATTTGCTGCAGGTTTGGGAGTTTTAATAAAACCTAACACTTCGATGAGTCAATCGAGCCAATTAAGAATCCCTTGGATTTCCTCGACCAATTCCATAGGTTTAAACGGCTTGGTAATAACTCCAGTTACCCCCAAATCTAGAAACTGCTTTTGCTCGCTGCTCCTAGCTTTAGCGGTTAGCAAAATGGTTGGGATATTCGCCGTTACTGCATTAGCTTGTAACTGTCGAAAGGTAGCCGGTCCATCCAGCTCGGGCATCATGACATCTAGCAGAATAGCATCAGGCTGATCTGCCTCAGCCTTAGCTAATCCCTCTTTACCAGAAGCAGCTGTCAACACTTCCCACCCTGCTGCTGCTTCTAGAGAAAATTGGATGATTTCTCGAACCCCATCATCATCATCAATCACTAAAATGCGCTTAGTTGTCATGGTGATCACCTTCTGCTGCTGCTGCTGTTTGTTGTGGTAAGGTAAAATAAAAACTGCTGCCTTCACCAACAGTACTCTCAACCCAGATTTTTCCTCCGTGCTGCTCCACTATATTACGGCAAATCGCTAACCCCAAACCCGTCCCTCCTTTTTTACGGGCATCGGAGGCATCAACCTGTTGAAAACGCCCGAATATGCTTTCAAGTTTGTCAGCAGGAATTCCCCTACCTTGGTCTTTAACAGTAAATAAGATAGTGGCACTGTTTGGGTCAAGGGGTGAGGTGGTTTCTAGTTCCTCTGGGTGTTGCAGTTCCACTGTTAACCATAGACTAGAACCTCTGTCTGAAAATTTAATCCCATTGCTAAGTAAATTGGTTATGACTTGAATAATGCGATCGCTATCAGCCTCGAATTCAATCTCAGATTCAATGGCTTGGGGCGAGACTTCCAATTTAATCCCAGCTCGATTAGCCATCACCTGCACCTGATCAACAGCTTTAACCATCAACTCAGCTGCATTCACTGGCTGCTTCGACAAACGGATCTTACCAGATTCCAGACGTTCGAGTTCCAAAATATCGTTAACTAGTCGCACTAAACGCTCAGCACTGTCAGCGGCAATGCCAATCACACGCTGTCCTCGTTCAGACTGAGGTTGAATTAGACCAGTTGATAACAGGTTCAAGGCACCATGAATCGAGGTTAAGGGGGTACGGAGTTCGTGGCTGACCACGGAGGTGAATTCATCTTTCATCCGTTCAATAGCGTAGCGCTCGGTAATATCTTCCCCAATACTCATGGTGCCAATTGCCTCTCCTTGGACATTTTGGAGTAGGGTATTATTCCAAGCAATAATTTTTTCTTGCTTTGACTTAGTTAGAATCGAGTGCTGATAGTGGGATTGAAAGTCTGGATCTAGGATGTCCTGGAAGTATTGCTGTACTGACTGTTGCTGGGAATTGGGTAGGAAGTTTTCAAACCAGTCCTTGCCTAAAACTTCTGCTGCTGTGTACTTAGTCAATTCTAGGAAGAAGGGATTGACATACTCCACCTTACCCTGTCGGTCTAGTCCCACCACCACCAGTCGCACATTTTCGAGAAGGCTGCGCCACCGTCGCTCTGATTCCTGTAAACTAGCAATTAACTGGGTACGTTCTTCTTCAAATCGTTTGCGTGAACTAATATCTCGCTGCAACACTAAGATATAACTAATGTTTCCTTGGGTATCATGAACCACTGAGCAGGAGGAGTCTGTGGTAAGAACAGTGCCATTTTTGCAGACAAACTCAATTTCTTGACGATGGGTTCCCTGCTCCAGTAAAACTGGAAACTCTTGCTGGCAAATGTTTTGGTATCTGGGGGTAAAGAACTCTTCTAACCGATTACCGATCAATTCTGATTCAGAATAACCGGACTGCTGGATAACAGCGGGGTTGACTTGCTCAATCATGCCCTGAGTATCTAAGATATGGATAAAATCTGGGGCAGATTCAAACAACGAGCGGAATCGTTGTTCACTTTCGAGTAAAGCAGCTGTGCGCTGTTGAACCCTAATTTCTAATTCTCGATTGAGTTGTTGCAGTTCAGCTTCTTGCTGTTTACGCTTGGTGATATCCGTAGTGATGCCGTGAAGATGTACAGAGGTGCCATTATCACGGATAACCACATGAGCGCGATCGTTCAGCCAGCGAATTTCTCCATTACTGAGCTGAATTCTATATTCTAAATCCCACGATTCACGACGGTTTTCTTGAACAGCTCGCCATGCCTTCTCAACACGATCACGGTCTACTGGGACAATAAACTGTCGCCAGAGGTTGTCTTGATCGCTGAATAGCTCGAAAGTTGGGCGACCGTAAACTTGCTCGAACGCTATATTAACATAGCGCAGTATCCCAGAAGGGAGTGATACTGACCAGACCACGTCTTGAAGAGAACTCATAATTGCTTCGAGCCGCTCTTGGTTGGACTTCAGCGCCTTTTCATTTTCTTGCAATGCTTCTTCTGTCTGCTTGCGATCGCTAATATCGGTAATTGATCCAACCACTCGCACTGCATCACCTGCTTCATCCCACAGTGCTTGTGCCTGGTCAAGAATCCATTTGTAGCTGCCGTCGTTGCACTGTAAGCGATACTCTTGAATATAATAGGAGGTTTTTTGTGCTAAGTGATCCTCCATAGCTTTGATCACCTGGTCTACATCATCGGGATGGATGTGTGTCCACCATTGATGGTTATAGTTTCCGATGTCGTAGTTTTCATCATACCCCAGCATTTGCTTACATCGGCTGGAGAAAAAGGTTTCATTGGTTTTAGGGTTCCAGTCCCAAATTCCCTGATTAGCTCCGTGTAGTGCTAATTGCCAGCGTTGCTCACGTTTCCGTAAGGATTGCTCTGTCAAAATACGCTCTTCAATTTGAGATTTTAGCTCCTGGTTGAGCTGCTCAAGTCCAGCCAGACTAGGTGAATTTTGGATTCGAGGTAGAATAAAGTAGAATTTTATGGCAGTGTAGACAGAAACTATAGCTGTAATTGCTTTAATAGAGCCTGATAGCCAGTAAGCTGGATCCCAAACGGTCCATACTTCCATCAGGTGAGTGGTGCCACCGCAAATAATAAACGCCCCAAACAAAATCAAGAGTCCCTTGAAAGGCAGATTCTGCCGCTGCCTGATCAAGTACACTAGCAGTATAGGAATCACATAGTAGACTAGGGTAATGAGAGTATCACTGATCAGGTGTAGCCAGATTACTTTAGGCTGCCCAAGGTAGCAGTTACTTTGGGAAATAAAGGTTTCGGCCAATAAGATATAGTCAAAGAAATTGATCATAATTAGGTTGACAATTGACATGATTGCTGACAGTCAACCGTTAACCATCAACTGTGAATAAAATGTGATCAACTCTACTATGTCCGATCTGCCAATTCTACGTCCACTAACTGACCAGGGTTATTTATTTATCTGACAACATTTGATTTTTCTGTGCTATCATCTTAAGTCTTAGTTGACTGCGCTCAATGCGATTCAACACGCGAGCCAATAGCTCCGGGTCTCTTATTGGCTTTTGTACGTAATCATCTGCCCCTGCCATAAACACTTGCTGCAAAGTTTCAGCATCTTGAACAGCAGAGAGAAACAACACGGGTAACTCACCCCAGCGAGGGTCATTGCGTACCACCTGGCACAGGTCAATACCACTAAACTGCGGCATTTCCACATCCAAAATCAGTAAGTCGGGAGTACACTGCTCTATGGTCTCCCAGAACTGTTGTGGATCGTTTAGCAAAGTCAATTGGAATCCCCAAGGTTCTAGCACAGTGCGTAGCTGATCCAGGATTTGAGGGTCATCGTCAACAATCAATAGCTTTGCCTGTGGTGGACCGGATTGTTGCAACGCTTTAGCGATCGCATCCATCACCTTTTGGGGTGCTACAGGCTTCTGAAGAAAACCCCTTCCCCCCAAACGAGCCACTCTGACTCGTTCAGCAAAACTTTCTTGAGCCGTAAATACTACAACAGGTACAGGGGGCTGAGTTGTTTTCAGTTCTTCTAACAGCTCGAAACCATTTCCCAATGATTCAGGAAAACACAAGTCTAGCAGAACCACATCTGGGCGGTTACCAGCAATTGCCTTTCTCCCTTGAGATATATCACCTGCCACCTCAACCTGCATTTTCCAGGCTGCTAGCTCTGAAGCTAACCCTTGCGCTAGTGTTAAATCATCATCCACAATCAGTAGTCGTGGGGAGTTGGAAATAGGGAATGGGGAGTGGAAAGTGGAGAGTGGTTTACTTTGACTAGGTTTTGGAAGGTTAGGCTCTGTCTCTAGTTGTTCTCCTAGTTCTACCACTAGTTGAGACATATGTGCTATGGTCTCTTTGCTAACTTTTTTCGCAGATTTCAATATCTGCTCAATCTCACGGGATTTGAGAGAAGCTTGATCAAAACCAAAGCTACCGAGGGAACCAGCTAGGGTGTGTGCCTCCCGTAAAGCCTCCTGTTCCAATTTTCCGCAGTCGTCACCATCTCGCCAAGCCGTCACCAACTGCTCCAATACATTGATCCGCTTGATATAGTTTGACTTCTGCTGTTCCCAAATAGCACTTAATCCTGATTGCTTTGGTTCTTGGGATTGAGCCTTAGGGAATGGGGAAACGGAACTATCACTCTTGCTCTTTGATTGTTTGAGGTTAGATGGTGTCTTTTTAGCTACTTTTTTGCCTTTGTTTTTCTCAGTCTTTGTTTGAGCTGAACCTTCCTCAGGGGGTTGTCTGAGCCGATACCCCAAGCCGTAGACAGTTTCAATTAAATCATTTTTGGCTCCAGCTTGCTTGAGTTTCCGCCTTAAACTTTTGATATGAGCTCTAACGGCATTTTCTGTAGGGGGTTCTTCAAAAGACCACAGATTATCTAGCAGGAAACTTTGGCTAAAGATGCGGTGGGGGTTCCGTAAAAACAGCTCTACTAGACCATACTCCTTAGGTGTCAGATGCAAGAGTTCCTGATCGTAGCTGACCTGGCAGTTACTGGGGTCAAGGTGGAGCAATCCCCACTCCAGCACCGGCAGTAGGGGGGTGCTGCTGCGGCGCAGCACTGCTCGAATTCTGGCTAATAATTCAGGTATGTCTAAGGGCTTGACTAAATAATCATCTGCTCCTGCGTCTAAAGCTTCGACTTTGTTAGTGCTGGTGTCTTGGGCAGTCAGGAGGATAATTGGAGTGCGATCGCGTGCGTTTCGCAGCTGCTTGCACAAGTCAATCCCAGTGAGCTTGGGAAGCATCCAATCTAGCAAAATCAAGTCATACTTAAGTATCTCTGCTAGTGCTATCCCCTCATCCCCATCTGTAGCTAGATCAACCTGATAATGTTGACTAGCTAGCGCTGCCGTTACTACTTTGGCAATACCTTCATCGTCTTCTACTAGCAGGATTCTCACAGGGACCTAACAGCTCCAGCACTAAGGGGATGAGTTAGTTTCTAAATTAGATATATAGGGATTAAATAAATAGTGACGACTTCGCCCAAATTCACAAAAATTTAGACGAAGTTTGATGGTTTTGACTTTGTTTAGCCCATGGCTGCCAAGATATCTTGAGCGTGGGTAGCGGTTTTTACCGTCTCATCAACGTGAGTAATTTTGCCCTCGCCGTTGATAATGTAGGTTACACGCTTGGAGTAACCGCCACCATCTACATCATAAGCCTTGGTAATTGCGCCATCCGTATCCGCTAGCAGGGTGAAAGGCAGACCATACTTTTCCTTAAATTGTTTGTGGGATGCCTCATCATCCATACTGACCCCAAGTACCACCATGTCTTTACCTTGATACTCAGTGTAGTTATCCCGAAAGCTTTGGGCTTCCTTGGTGCACCCTGGAGTATCGTCTTTGGGGTAAAAATAAAGCACTACAGTTTTTCCCGCAAAGTCCGACAGTGAAACGGTATTGCCTTCGTCGTCTTTGACAGTAAATGCTGGTGCATCCATGCCAACTTGAAGAGCCATAACTTTGGTTTCCTATAAAAATATACTGAACTTATGTATAAAGTTTACAGTAATACGACTTACGTAGTAACTTGACTTTTAGGGTGCCTTTTCTGTAAGCACCATTATACATAAGCACGCTTGTTGCCCAGTTTGCCCTAGGTCTTGAGTAAATTCAAAAATTTCTAGAGTAAATTACAATAGGTTGGCCTCTAAAGTCAAAAAAACCTTAATATAGAGATAATCGGCGGTCAGTATAGTTCTGAGATTTAGTAACTGTGGCAAGAACTTCAATTCAGTCTCAAGGTAGCCAGCCTATTCAATATCCTGACCGAACTACTAAGCGTGCAGAGCAAGCAATGCGCTGTTTGCCATTCCGGATGCCTCTATTGGCAGCGATGCGTTCTAGCAGTGTTCCACTCTTATCTATAGTAGGTCTTGAAGGTGTCGAGAAAAACTACACAACGCGCCCTAGGTCTGAATTGGCAGTAGAAAACGATTTAATGTGGTTGATTCAAGTGGGTGTATTACGTCGAGAAGTAGACGGTCAGGGAATTACGGATAGTTTTCGATTGACACCTTTGGGTCGTCAGTTGTTAGAAAAGTGGGAACGGCTTGGAGAAACCTTACCTCCACCCTCATTATCAGATCGACTCGATCATACCTTGAATCGCTGGCTAAGATTGTCGGTTTAAATCAAGTTGGTGACAGGGTGATATCTAAATTTATTGATCATCTAGGCTAGTTCTGACGCCCTAACCCTGAATTATGAAAGCGATTATGGTGGTGGGTACTACATCCCACGCAGGAAAATCCTTGATAACCACAGCTCTATGTCGCCTTCTATCGCGACAAGGCTGGCGTGTCTGTCCCTTTAAGGGTCAGAACATGGCTCTAAATGCCTATGTTACACCCAATGGTGGAGAAATTGGACATGCCCAAGCAGTACAAGCTTGGGCTGCAGGTGTCATTCCCTGTGTGGAAATGAACCCAATTTTACTCAAACCCCAGGGTGACATGACCTCCCAGGTGATTCTTATGGGTAAAGCCGTAGGGAAGGTTAGTGCTGCGGAGTACTACGAAAAGTACTTTGATAAGGGTTGGCAGGTGATTGAAGAATCACTGCGACGTTTAACCAATGAGTTTGATTTAGTCGTGTGTGAGGGAGCTGGTAGCCCAGTAGAAATTAATATCAAGCATCGCGACTTGACCAATATGCGAGTGGCGCGGTACCTCAAAGCTCCCACCTTGCTGGTGGTAGATATTGACCGTGGAGGGTCTTTTGCTCAGGTAATCGGTACTCTCGAACTGCTCGAACCAGAGGAGAGAGCTTTGATTAAAGGTGTCGTGATTAATAAGTTTAGGGGTCAGCGATCGCTGCTCGAACCCGGGATAAAATGGTTAGAAGAACGCACTGGTATTCCTGTAGTTGGAGTTATTCCCTGGATTGATATACTGTTTCCCGCTGAAGATTCCCTTGACTTACTAGATCGCAACACCAGGAACAAGTCCAATAAGGAAGTCACTATCGTAGTAATTCGTTTACCTCGAATTTCTAACTTTACTGATTTTGACCCCCTGGAAGCTGAACCCAGCGTCTTTTTGAAATATCTGTCACCAAACGAAACCTTGGGATATCCAGATGCAGTTATTCTCCCAGGGACAAAAACTACCATTGCGGACATGATGGTACTCCAAAAAAGTGGCATGGCTGAGCAAATTCAAAACTATGCTGCCTCAGGTGGGACAATTTTGGGAATTTGTGGGGGATTTCAAATGCTAGGCAAAAGCCTAGTTGATCCTGATGGCTTAGAAGGTAAACAGGGACGTCATCCAGGATTAGGCTTGTTGCCCTTAAAAACCTTGATTACTAGTGGCAAAGTTGCCCGTCAACGGATGGTGACATCAAATTATCCTCAAGTTGGCTTACCGATTACCGGTTACGAAATTCATCAGGGGCGTTCGCGACTGCTTGAGGCGGAGATGGGAGACAATAAATCTGCTTATCGAGCTTTATTCGATGACCATGGTTTGGGCATTGTTGACGTGAATCAATCAATTTGGGGCAGCTATCTCCATGGAATGTTTGACAATAGTCCTTGGCGACGTGCCTGGTTGAATCAACTGCGCTCCAGACGAGGGCTACCTTCTCTCCCTACTGGGGTTGTCAACTATCGGGAACAACGAGAAGCGCTTTTGAATTCACTGGCTGATACTATCGAATCTCATCTTGATTTAACCCCGATTTTAAGGTCTTAGACCGTTAACTATCAGATTAGTTTTGTCAAAAGGAAAAAGTAAACTTGAGAATGGAAAATGGAAAATGGAAAATCGTTAAGGGAAATTATAAATTAAAAATTAACTAAACAATTAACAATAAAAAACTAACAAATGAAATGACTAATCAAACATGAGTGTAAGCGTTCGCTTTCTACCAGATGATGTGACAATTGAGGCCGAAGTTGGAGAACCCATCCTTCTAGTGGCTGAAAGGGCTGGTGTGTTCATTGCCACAGGTTGCCTGATGGGTTCTTGTCATGCCTGTGAGGTAGATATAGAAAATGGACCGACTGTTTGTTCTTGTATCACTGCTGTACCTGCAGGTTATGAACAGCTGACGATTAATCTATACTCTGACACCAATTGGTAGTCTATTATTGTAAGCATTCAGCGGTCAGCAGTCAGCGGTCAGCTTTGTGACACAGGCTCCAAACCTGGGGCTTTAGTAACATTAAACGAATGTTTAACTGTTTTCTTCAAAAGCTGTTCGGTGTAGCGTTCGCGTAGCCCATTAGCTGATAGCTGAATGCTTAGGTATATTACTACCATGGCAATCGGCTTTCGTCAAGGTCACTAGTTGATTTAACTGTCCACTAACCTTGGCCTTTCGGCCACGCTACGCGAACAACCTACCCTACACCGAATCGCCTTGGCCGAACAACCTTCAACCTTCAACCTTCAACCTTCAAACTTCAACCTTCAAGCAATTTGCCATTGGCTATTTTCTCTGGTAGCTGCTCAATAATGCCACCTCCGAGCACCAGCTCCCCGTCATACAGAACAGCAGCCTGTCCTGGGGTGATGCTGAATTGTGCTTCATAGAACACTAATCTGATCCGATTTCCTTCTAGAGGAATCACATTCACAGGTACAGCAGGTGAGCGATAGCGAACTTGCACAGAAGCTCGAATCGGAACAGTAGGTTGCTGAATCGATACCCAATTGACCCGATGAACCGTACATTCAGCTTGGGTGGCTTGGTGGCGTTCCCCTACAATTACCCGATTCCTGGCTGCATCCAGGGCAATCACATACAAGGGATTGGGAGCAGCTATACCTAGCCCTTTCCGTTGTCCAATGGTGTAGTGGTGAATTCCCTGATGTTGCCCTACCACATTTCCATCCAAGTCCACGATGTCACCTGTGGTTTGGGAAATATACTTGTCCAGGAACTTCTGCATGGAACCGTGGGATTCGATTAAACACAAGTCCTGACTTTCTGGTTTATCAGCAGTCTTGAGATTATACTCAGCAGCCAGGCGTCGCGTTTCCGTTTTCTTAAGTTCTCCCAAAGGAAATAGGGAAGCCGCCAACAGGTCTTGAGTCAAGTCATACAGGAAGTATGACTGGTCTTTTGTCAAGTCTATTGCTCGCCGCAATTGATAGCGATCGCATTCAGCATCATAAGTAATCCGGGCATAGTGACCTGTGGCTATTTTATCAATCCCCAATGTCTGATGGGCATAGCTCAGCATCGGACCAAACTTTACTGCTTTGTTGCACTGAGAACAGGGGAGTGGAGTAATCCCAGATTGGTAACCCGAGACTAAGTAATCCACAATGTTTTCCTGAAAAACATCGCGACTGTCCACAATGTGGTGGGGAATTCCTAATTGTTCACAGATAAACGCTGCATCGACCATTCCCTCAGAGCAGCATTGACCCTTGCCTTTCATTAACCAAAGGGTCAATCCTACAACTTCGTATCCTTTGTGATAGAGGGTGGCGGCAGCTACGGAACTGTCTACCCCGCCAGACAAGCCAACGACAACTTTATTCATCAACTCAACAGATTTCTGCCTTAGGGAGGTATTGCATTGTATAGTATTATTGTAGTCCTCCTGACCCCTAAGTCCGTCTACCTTAAGTCGAGTCAACTACCGCACACTGACCCTAACGGGTACAGTGTGGGCTTGAATAAAGCTTGTTGACCAGACGGCTAGAAAAATCTAGCAGCCGTTAGTGCCAAGAGTTAAAGTTCGTACCTTGGGATGCGTGCCAGTTCCAAGCTCTACAACCGGGTAATTAAACAGGCCATACGGGAAAGCCAGTGTTATTCGGAAAGTACCGAGCACTAACACCGTCGAGGCAAACCTTACCAAGAAATTGAGACGTGCAGTAATGTACACTTTTGTTCTAGATAAAAACCTCAAACCCCTAGACCCCTGCCATCCGGCGCGGGCAAGAAAATTACTCAATACGGGACGCGCTAAGGTGTTCAAGCGTTACCCATTTACGATCGTCCTACTAGACAGGACGGTCAAACATTCACTGACCCATCCCCACCGATGCAAAATTGATCCAGGTTCCAAAACTACGGGTATGGCTGTAGTTCAAGAGCAGACCGGACGGGTGACTAATGCTTTGGAGATAGAACACCGAGGACAGCAAATTAAGAACGCTCTTGACTCTCGTAGACAGTTAAGACGGGGGCGACGCAGTCGAAAACTCCGGTATCGCAAGCGAAGGTTTCTTAACCGGACTCGCTCAGAAGGCTGGCTCCCACCATCCCTTGAAAGTCGGATCGCGAACGTCGAAACCTGGGTTAGTCGGATTCTAAAGGTATGTCCTATCACTGCACTTTCTCAAGAGTTAGTGAGATTCGACATGCAGAAGATGCAGAACCTCGAAATTAGCGGCATTGAGTACCAGCGAGGAGAACTGTTCGGTTTTGAAGTGAAGGAATATTTACTTCAAAAATGGGGCAGAAAATGCGCTTATTGCGGCACTGAGGGAACCCCGCTCGAAATCGAACATATCCGAGCCTTAAGCAAGGGGGGGTCGAACCGAGTGAGCAACCTAACCCTAGCTTGCCGCTCTTGCAATCAAGCCAAGGGCAACAAGCCTGTCGAGGTGTTCCTCAAAAAGAAACCCATGGTATTAAAGCGGGTGTTAGCGAAAGCATTAGTCCCGTTGAAAGATGCAGCAGCGGTTAATACGAGCCGATGGGAATTGTTTAGGAGACTCAAAGCAATCGGATTGCCAGTAGAAATGGGCTCTGGCGGTCAGACTAAATTCAACCGTAAACTCCGGGGTATTGCCAAAACCCACTGGGCGGATGCGGCTTGCGTTGGGGCTTCTACTCCCGAAAGACTATTCCTGAAAGGGGTCAAACCTCTGATCGCCAAAGCCAAAGGTCACGGAAGGCGGCAGCGCTGTCGAACCGATCGCTATGGCTTTCCATTAGGGCACGCTCCCTCACAGAAGTTCTTTATGGGATTTCAAACGGGGGACTTGGTCAAAGCCGACATTCCTAAAGGAAAGTACGCGGGACAGCATACGGGGCGAATCGCAATTCGTTTTAGGCCGAGCTTTAAGTTGAGCACATTAGAAAAGCGATGCAGTCGGCCAAAGGAGGTTTCCCCCACTCGCGACTGCATCAAGAAGAGCTTTGACGTGCATCCGAAATACCTAAAAACCATTCAGCGAGCGGACGGCTATGAATACAGATTTTAAACAATCGACTCGCTACCGCTCGAAAAATTTGTTGGCGGTAATTCCCCGGACGCTAACCCTAACCGGTATAGTCGTCCGCCCCCTTACCGCTATTTTTTGGTGGGCAAAGTGGGATTTCACTCCTATCCTGGAATCATAGAGTATTACGATAACTCTGGGAGTATCAGTGTTCATGGCTGGTTTTGGAAATTTGGTTCAAAAAGCGTTTTATCTAGGCGTCGGTATAGCTGCTGCTGCAGGGGAGAGAGCTGGGGGAACCTTGTCAGAAGTGCGAGGTCAAGCTCAGAAACTGGTAGATGAACTGGTAGAAAAAGGGGAGATGACTACCGAGGAAGCCCGTAAACTGGTTGAAGATTTAGTGCAACAGGGGCAACAGCAATCCTCTCAAGCTAACCCTAATGATCCTAAACCTGAGCCGCGCCGGATTGAGATTATTACTGATGAGGAAGAAGAATCAGCACCACCCGAAGAGCAGGATGTTGACAAACTACGCCAGCAGGTGCAAGCTATGCAAGAAGAATTGCGTCGGCTAAAGCGCTAACTTATAGCACTTATCTAGCACTTATAATTAATTTGTGGACAACAACAGGGGTTGAGCACATGATGGTTTTTGAGTGAATGTTTACCATGGAAGATGATTGGTCTAAAAGTATTTTTGAAACCCTCGAATCAGTGGCTAATATGGTCGATGAGTTCTTCGAGGGTGTCAGTGAGGTGGTTGAGGAGTTTGCCAATGAGATAGACAATGCCCTTGGTGCGGAAATTGACCAGTGTTTGCAAGAGATTGTTGAACCGTTTGTTGAGATTTATTTTGACTTTGAGGTTATGGTCAGTGAAACAGACGAGGATTTTCCTGATTCCGTGACACCATCCTCACAGAAACATCCCGCTTGCATAGGTTGCCGTCATTATCACGGTCAAGCCTACGGTGGAAATTTATTAGTCTGTGCTATGCATCCCTATGGTTGGGACACAGAAGATTGTCCTGACTGGGAATCCCATCCTAGAAATTCCTCAAATCGTTTCTAATCCTAGCAAAACCAATGAGTAATTCCTTTACCCAGGAACAAGCATCACCAGAAGTAGACACACCCGAGATTAAATACGGTGAACAGGAGATTGCCCAAGCAAAACTTATTACTTTTCCCAATCCCCGTATCGGTCGTCCCTATCACATTAACATCACCTTACCGGAGTTTACTTGTAAATGCCCCTTTTCAGGTTATCCGGACTTTGCCACGATTTACATTACCTACGTTCCCAATGAACTGGTGGTAGAACTAAAGGCCCTTAAGTTGTATATCAATACCTACCGCGATCGCTACATCTCCCACGAAGAGAGTATCAACCAAATTTTAGATGACTTCGTAGCCGCCTGTAACCCCGAAGAAGTCACCATCAAGGGGGATTTTAACCCACGGGGTAATGTTCACACCGTTGTAGAAGTGCGACACCAAAAGTAATTGGTACAAACGTAATCGGTAATCTTGAGGATCCAGTTAGCTTGGTCAGTGACCTGACGAGAATGGCTCAATGATCAATTTTGTGCCTTCCTCCCTTCCTGTCCTTTGGATCTTCGCGGTTTTCCTCCAAACAATTCCCATATAAACCGAAACGATATCACTTGGGATCAATTCAGATTGACCCTAGCTGGTGGCAACATAGAACTCTTGAGTTTTTGTTTCAACACTAACCAAAGGAAGACCGGAGCATCAAACAGGTATCGCCGCCACAATCGTCGCGGTTCAGATAATAGCCTGTGTAACCATTCCAATCCTACATCACTCATCCATTCAGGCGACCTTGGTTTAGTGCCTGCTTCAAAATCAAGGGTGGCACCTACTGCCATGAATATTTTGATGTTTGGTAATTGATCTTTGTACTTATGTATCCACTTTTCTTGTTTAGGTGCACCAACTCCCACAGCTAGTACTGTAGCTCCAGAGTTCTTAACCATTTCGATGATTTCTCGGCATTCAGCATCATTCTTCTCAAATCCGAATGATGGGGAGTGCGCAGCGATAACAATTTCTCTGCCAACTCTAGCATTGACATTTTCTTGAGCTTGTTTAGCGACTCCTTCTCGTCCACCTAAGAGAAATATTTTAATAGTCTTATTGTTTCTGTGATAATCATAAAAAGCTGGAAAAAGGTCAGATCCAGAAATTTTCTCCTGTATGGGTGACCCCAAGAACCTCGACGCATAATACACAACTTTACTATCACATAATCTATAATCGGCAATTCGATATGCCTTCATGAATTCAGGGTCTTTTTGTAGCTTGACTAAGTGATCGACATTGGGAGTGAAAATCACCCCGGTATCGAGCCGCTTTAACAGCTCTGACTTGGATATATTATCAATCTCTAAGTTTAGTATTTTCACTATTTCTCTCATGTTTAACCTTTTTACTTTACGATGTCTCTCCTACCTAAGGAATAAGCACTAAAAACAGCCGCCAAGCTTTTCCCAACAATCTTCAGACTTGGAGCCGAACTCAGTCAATTTGCCATTTCCCGATCGGCTACCCAAGTTAGCTTGATACTGTTTCGAGCAAGAAGATTTTATTTGGAAAAGAATAAAATTACATTATCACAGTTTTAGTAATTTGACTATAGTAGCTCTGAAAAATTATTGGTAAATACCCTTAGGTGCCCTTGACCCGTAATTAAATTCGCTCAAGGTGCGCGCCTCCTAGGGCGAGTAAATCGCCCTAGGGTCGCACCTTTCGGCAAAGCCGACGCGGGGCGCGTTCGGGTCCCACCTGTTTTCTAGATAGCTGAACCTATAAATATTCCCTAATTAAACAACAGTAATCCCTTGAGGTAGATTACACCAGGGTTTGATAACAATGATCTCAGTAATTTGACATAAATCTATTTTGGTATTAGCATTAAACTCTAGTTCACTGTGTTAAGAAGCGATGAATTATCCCTCAGGACAGTGTTAGGTAATTCACGAAATATTCAATCTCATTGTCACAGCGTGAACTAGAACGTATCGAGGGGAGAATTGGTTACTAATCATAACGTTATAGATTAGAGTCAACTCTGATTGAATCAATCATGCTGTCTGGGAATGAATTAAGTTTTCCCTCCTCCTAGTAACTCCCAATCTGCTTAGATGCTTATAGCTTAAAAACCTCAAGTCAATTCCTCTCTATAATACTTAGGAAGAATAGCTTTATTTAGGCTTTATTTAGGCTTTATTTATTTGTTATGTATTAGGGATTTACTTTAATTAAAATTACTGGTTTTTATGGTTGCACCAGTCCTCCGTTATGGTTCATTGATGGTTAGTTAATGGTTAATTATACCATTAATATCATAGCCTATGGGCGAGTCCAGCCTAGTATTTTCTCTGAACTTAATAAAATCTTTAAATATTCTTCATCGACTCTACATAAATGAGCTAACAAGGGTAATTTTTCCAGATCACGAGTCGTTGTTTTGATCAGGTAGTATTGATCAGGTCTATGCCTTATTTTAAGAAGATTTTTTACCAGGGAGTAGCTCACCAGTCGAGTCGGAGAACTAGTCGAGCTAACAAATGCCTCAAATCTTTGCTACTTATAGAATGAGACTACATAGTGTGATCGATAGCAGTAGTCTTTACAGAAACTTTATAAAAGCCTACTCTAAGATTCATCGATCCTTCAACCTTCATCTGTGTGAAGCCGACTATCGTTATTTGTAAGGTTAGATGCTGAGCTAAACTAGGCACACTACTTAACCTACCAGAAAATTACCCGCACATCTACCGACCACAACAATGAGAAACCCTGTAATTGCCATTGGCTTGGATGCTGCCGACCCTGCCTTGATAGAGCAATGGATATCTCAAGGACATCTGAAAAACCTGCGTCGCTTACGAGAACAGGGATCTTACGGACGTTTAAAGACATATGAATACTACCGGGCTGAGACTCCCTGGACAACATTCCTTACTGGTTGTTCTCCTGAGCAAACAGGGTACTGGGCACCTCTGAAAATTAAGGAAGGCACTTACGAAGTAGAAGACATTCAAGCCTACGACTTTGCTGAGTATCAACCCTTCTATGGCTTGGGAGATGACTATCGGGTGGCAGTCTTTGATATGCCTCAAGCTCCCCTGTCCAATCAGGTCAATGGGTTGCAAGTCCTTGCTTGGGGAGCTCACTCTCCTCAGACTCCCAGTCATTCCATACCCAAATCCTTGCTACAGGATGTGATTGATAAGCATGGTGAGCATCCTGTCTTACGCAAAGACCATGCCAGTATTATGGATGTGGCAGCACTCAAGGGTCTTCAAGCACAACTGGAGATTGGTATCGCCCGCCGGGGTGCCATTTGTCAAGACTTGTTGCAGCAGATGCCGTGGGATTTCTTCTTAACAATCTTTGGTGAAACCCATACTGCAGGGCATTACTTCTGGCACCTGAGTCAGCCGGATCATCCTCTCTACCCATCTGTAGGTGCTAAATGCCCTGGAGATCCCGTGTTAGAAATTTTTGAAGCTATTGACGAAGCCATTGGTGGCATTTTGAGCAAAGCCCCGGATAATGCCCAGGTCGTAGTATTTGCTGCCCATGGTATGGGGTCTAACGTCATGGATCTACCGAGTATGTTGTTCCTGCCAGAATTTCTCTATCGCTGGAGTTTCCCAGGTAAATATGGCATTGCTCGTGGCAAGTATGGTAAACCCCCAAAACCCCTAGTCAATGATGCCAGGGCGAAAAAGGGTTGGATGGGAAAAGTATGGAGCCTCAAGCATGAATCGAATCCACTCAAAGGTTTTTTGAGACGTCAACTCCCTACCAAACTTTTCAATCCCATCGCACCCTTGTTTGGTTCCACTCCTGCACCGGATCTCATTTCTCCGTTCAAGATGCAGGCAGAATCTGATCCATTCTTCTTCCAGAGTCCATCCTGGTACCAACCGTGCTGGCCTCAGATGAAAGCATTCGCGCTGCCTAGTTATTCGGAAGGATATATCAGGATTAATCTCCAGGGAAGGGAACCTCAGGGTATTGTCGCCCCTGATCAGTACGATGCTGTATGTGAGGAATTGACTCAAAAACTCTACCAGCTTAAAGATGCTCGCACTGGGGAACCAATGGTGAAGGAAATTATCCGCACCCGCCAATCGGCAACTGAAACTGGTCCGAAATTACCTGATGGTGACTTAGTCGTTATCTGGCAAGAAAAATATGCTACTGACGTAGTAGATAGTCCCGATATTGGACGGATTGGTCCAGTTCCCTTTAATCGTACTGGTTCTCACCGCTCTGATGGCTTTTTGGTGATTAAAGGACAAGATATTGAGCCAGGTTCTAGTTTACCAGCTGGTCATTCTCTAGATTTAGCCCCCACTATTCTGAATTTGATGGGAGCGCCCATTCCTGACTATTTTCAGGGTAAGCCCCTCTCGGCAATTAAAGAAACTGTTGTGGTTGGTTAACTTAAACTTAACTATAGCATTTGTATGTATTTGAGATGTAAACCTAGAAGGTCTTTTGTTATTTTCCAATAAAACTCCGGAGCTCTTGCCCCTCTAGCATGCATGCCTCTTGCCTCTTGCCTTTTTCGGCAATACGTGTGTTTACAACCTAGATACAAACGCTATAGTTACTTATATACTTGAATTACTCGCAAAGGGAATTGAGTGTTTTTTGTTAAGTGTTTTTTGTTGAATGTTTTTTGTTGAGTGTTGATCGTCAGTCAACACTCAAACACTGACCCAAACCCCCCTATACTAAGTGTTATCACGTGTTATCACTAAGTGTTATCACTAAGTAATAGCACTAAGTAATAGTTGTGAACCCAGAGATTCTTCAATGTCCATTCTCAAGTTTTGGATAGCAGGGTTAATTACTACCGTAGCAGCAATAGGTTTATCAGTTCCCAGTTGGGCTCTACCACTGTCTCCTGGCGATCGCCTTAGACTCTTTGTGGCTGGCGAAGAAGAAATCCCGGAAGCTGAACGCTTCAGTGCCACCTATGAAGTTAATCTGGATGGTTACATCAAATTCCCCTACCTAGACCCGATACTGGCAGCGGGTCGAGAAGTATCAGAAATCGAGCAAGACCTAGTCAAGGCTTTACTTGAAGGAGGCTTTTTTCAGGCTGATTTCCTCAAAGTCAGCATTCAACTGTTTGAGTGGGCTCCAATTCAGGTAACTGTGGGAGGAGCGGTTTTTGAACCTGGTCGGGTTTTGATTAATGATACGGATTCTAAAGGTCGAGACTTACCGGCATCGATTGCTACTGTCTCAGGAGACTATCCTCCAGAACGCTACCTAACCTTTGCCATTTTAACGGCTGGCGGCATCAAACCAAATGCCAACATTGAACAGGTGCGGTTGGTTAGGGGTGAACAGGAACAGGTAATTGATTTATCTGGTGTCTTCACCGGATCACCAGTGGAGGATATTCCCTTGATTGCTGGAGACCAAATCATTGTTCCTACTCGGGAGTTGCCTCAATATTATCTAGCCAGACCTTCCCAGCTTACTCCCTCAACTATTCCTGTGTTTCTCTCCAATCTGACTAATCCCAATAATGGACGTGACCTTAGAGTCCAGGAAGTTGAATATGGCTCCCGTCTGTCTCAAGCTGTAATTGCTGCTAGTTGTGTCGGAGGCACAGAAACCACAAATGCAGATCGCCGTGCTCTGTTACTGCAAACTGACCGTACTACTGGGGAAACTCTGGCAATAGAACGTTCTGTAGAGGACTTGGTGAAGAAGCCTAATGATGACCAAGTTAATCCAGTGCTGATGCCAAGAGATAGTGTCGCTTGCTATGATTCAACGGTCACTAATGTCAAAAGTGTTTTTGACTTTATTGGGGATATCTTCAATCCCATTCGGATTATTAAAGACATATTTATACCCTAATTCATATTGAGGATAGCTGAAATGTTATAATTAATGTATCTATCACAAGTTATAAGCTCAGGGGATCTGACTCTTCATCAGGGGTGTATTGGCTAAGGGTTTAAGCCATTGCTTGATAGTGGGGTAAAACTCTCTGCCAAGTCTTTCATAATAGAAACTATAAAAAATCATAACTTAAGACTACAACTTAAAACTACAACTTAAAACTACAACTTAAAACTCAAAATGTGGATTTGCCAGGTGAGATGCTCCAATGACTACTAATTATAATACCATAGCCCCATATCCCTATGAAAAATCAAATCTCATGCCTCTACGTTGGCTATTTTACTTGTGTTTAGGGATATCCATTAATGCCGGAATTTGGGGCTTAACATTTTTTTATTTGAAATCAGCTCAGCCAACTTATACCAGTAAATGGGCAGTATCACTTCCTGTCTCAGGCTCATCCACCAGAATTAATATCCCAGAATTAGGGGGAGCGAGTTCAGATGTTAGGTCACCATTTGGCGATCGCTCCCATGACCCGAGGGAAAAGATGAAATTCATTGCGGAAAGTAAGCCGGTGCTTAAGGATGCTGCCAGTATACTGAACATGTCCTCTCAAGAGCTGGGCAAGCCTAGGGTCAAAATTGTTGACAATTCAACTATGATGGCCTTTGAAATCACAGGAGACTCTGCTGAGGAAGCCCAACAGAAAGGTTTTGCTATGCACCAGGCTTTCCAGGAGAGACTTGAACAACTTAGGCAAGAAGAAGTAGGAGACAATCAGCTACCAATTCAAGCTGATTTGGAGGCAGCTAAGAAAAATTTAGCAGATATTCAAAGACGTCTGTCTGAACACAAAGCTAGAACTGGATTGAACTCGAAAGAACAAGTTAACCAGCTATCATCCACTATAGAAAGTTTACGACAACAACAAATCGATTTGTTAGCCCAAGGGCGAGAAGCAAAAGCCAATCTTAGCAACCTCTCAGCTAATCTCAAGTTGTCGTCTGGACAAGCTGCTGATGCTTTTGTACTTAAGGCTGACCAGATATTTCAGCAAACCCTAAGGGAATACAGTCAGGCTACGGCAGCCCTGACGGTTTTGAGTTCCAAATACGGTTCCAAGCATCCATCTGTAGTGGACGAGAAGAGCAAGCAAGAGAGTGCTAAAGCAGCTTTGCTAGAGCGTAGTCAATCTCTGTTAGGTCGCCCCATGTCTTTAGCAATTATTGACCAGCTCAGTGTTAACTCTGGGCCTGAAACTGGTTCTTCCCGGGAAAATTTGCTGCGCCAAATTGTTGAGGTGGAAGCACGGCAACAGGGTGTGGAAGCTAGAGCCTGGGTATTAACCAACCAGATTGCTGAGCTCGAAGCCAAACTCAAACAAATGAGCCAGGATGCTTTGAGGATGGAGATCCTAGAACGCAATATGCGCATTGCGGAAACTATCTATGCTTCAACCTTAACTCAATCAGCCATTGGTCGATTCAACCAATCCCTTTCCTATCCTCAAGTTCAGCTGCTAGCTGAACCCAGCTTACCCCCAGACGCGATAGCACCGAAAAAGTCATCGGCCTTACTTGGTGCAGCAGCTGGTTCATTGTTAATTAGTGCAGGACTATTTTTACTCTGGTTACGTCCCCATTTACAAGGTAAATCACAACCCTCAATGTACGGCAAAGTAGAATCGTTTAATTCTGATGTTCCACCCTTACGTTCTCAACCATCAAATAATAGTTTCACAACATCTAATAGCTTCACATCGCCAATCGGGAACCAAAGAAAAGATTTCTGATGCAACTAATCCACTTGTTATCAAGCTAGACATCATAGCATGGCACCAGTAACCTAAGCCATTAGGCAGGCTTTAATGAAACCCCAAAACTTTGAAGAAAAAGTAGTTTTCTATTATATAATTTCCACCTACTTATTATTTTTTTTAGGCGCACAGTTTGTTTTTGCCCCAGCTCTAGCTTGGCTGCTAACCTTTTATCTAATTAAGAAGCTTTGGCAGCAAACATCAGATACTCCACCGGAAGAAAGGATTCGGATTCCCATTGGAGTCTGGGTCTGGATTGTTTGCATATCAGTCATTGGCCTAGCCTTAGTTGTGGGTCATTTAGATTGGGGTTTTTCAACTGTTAAAACGATAAAATCCTTTATTAACTCCTTTTTGAGAACTTGGGCGCTTCTGGCCTTATTTCCTTTAATTGGTTGCCTCAACATCCGACCACAAATAATCTATAGAGCAATTTCTATCCTTTCCCTACAAACTCTGATCTTGGTGCCAATTACCTATGGGTTAAGTCTAACTGGGTTAGAGATGCCATTGTATACTAGCACCCTAATGGCAAAAATTGGGGGTAACAGTCAACGTTACTACGCCGTAAGTCCTTACGTGATAAAAAGTGGTGAAACACGGCTTTTCTTATTTGCGCCTTGGGCTCCAGCATTGGCATTTGCCTGTAACGTACACTTTTTCCTTAGTAGTAGAGACCCGGACATAAAGTGGCGTTTTATTGGTATGATTGGTTGTGCTGCTGCAATTGTAGGTTCATTGTCCCGGATGGGGATAATCTGCTTAGTGGGTATACCAATACTGGTAACATTTTTGGGAAATATAACCGAACCCGCCATCCAAATTACGGCAGGAATAGGGAGTTTTATTGGTGGTCTATTTGGTCCCCAACTGCTGATGATAGCTAGAAACTTGAAAGACTCTTTTTCCAGTCAAAGATCTGCTTCTTCGCGGGTTAGGTCGGCTTTAGCACGGCTTTCTCACCGTAAGTGGGAAGAAGATGCACCGATTTGGGGTCATGCCATTAAAGTAGGTAAAGGCCCTGATGTTGTCGCTGGTATGCCTATTGGAAGTCACCACACTTGGTATGGTGCTTTATATACTCATGGAATCGTCGGGTTTATTGGAATATTAATTCCTATAGTCTATACTTTTATAGAACTTTTAATTAAAGCTCAAAGGAGTAAAGTTGCCACAACAGCACTAACAATACTATTAATTTGTATCCTGTTTTCCTTTGGGGAAAATCTAGAGGGATTAGCTTACCTCTACTGGCCTGGTTTGGTTGTAGTAGGGATGGGACTAAAATAAAAATGCTCAAGGGGTTTGTCTAGACCTTTTGTGGGTAATTACCATGTACTAATTATATACAGAAAAAGGATAATCGCCATGGCCACCATATCTGTAATAGTTCCAGTTTATAACGGAGAAAAAACTATATTAGAAACGATCCAATCGATTCAAGCACAAACGTTTTCAGATTTTGAGTTAATTGCCATTAATGACGGCTCCACTGATGGGACATTAGATGTAATCAGTACAGTCAACGATCCTCGATTGAAAGTGTTTTCCTATGAAAATGGCGGATTGCCAGTGGCACGTAATCGTGGCATTCGTCGCTCTAGGGGCGAGTTTATTACGTTTATAGATGCCGATGATTTATGGAAACCCGATAAATTGGAGCTACAGTTAGCAGCACTGCAAAAAAATCCTGAAGCCGGAGTGGCTTACAGTTGGACTGCCTTTATAGATGAGAATAGCAAATTTTTGTTTGCTTGGCAACCACTCTATTGGGAGGGTAATGTTTATCCCCAATTACTAATTCGTAACTTCATATCCAGTGGTTCCAATATCATGGTTAAGCGGAAGTATATTGAAGCAGCTGGAGAATTTGACCCATGCCTGAAATCAGTTGAAGATTGGGATTATTACCTCAGGCTAGCAGCTTTATGTCCTTTTGCACTGGTTCCTAAATACCAAATTCTCTACCGTCGCTCTTCCCAGTCAATGACCTCTAAAGTGGATGTGATGGAGAATGCGAACCTAATTGTAATTGAAAGAGCATTCAAGGCAGCTCCACCAGAACTTAAGTCTCTTAAAAATAAGAGTTTAGCGAATGCCTATCGTTATCTTGCTAAGCAGTGTATAGCTAATGCTTTTGATAATGAAGCAGTAAAGCTAGCTATTAAAAAACTAAGCTATTCCATAAAGCTTTATCCAAAATTTTTGCTAAGCAAGGAAACTATGCGTCTGATTTTAAAACTATTAATAATCAAAATTATGCCTAAAAAACTAGCTGGACATTTAATCCAACTAATCGGCCAGAAAATGCCGATGGTATCTGTTGATAATCGGATGATTTAAGAGCACTAACTACCACTCTAATTTTACAGATATCAATTTCGACAGATATCAATCATCACAAGGATGGCAGGATGGGAGATCCACTGTGAAAATTGTCAAAACAATCGGGAGTCGCATTAAGCAAAAACTAGGTAACCGTAGCACTTTTACTCGCAATCTTGGTTGGATGGGAGTGGCACAGGCATTTATTCGGGTTTCCCGTTTAGCTGCAACGTTTATTTTGCCACGCTTCTTAACTCCCCATGACTTTGGATTAGCTGCACTGGTTCTGACGACCTATGAATATTCACAAACAATAACGCGGATCGGTGTTCATGCTAGAATTATACAGGCGGAAGCCGATGAGCTGGAAGACATTTGTAATAGTGCTTATTGGTTAAATTGGGTACTTTTTGCAAGTCTATTCGTTATGCAGTGCCTTGCTGCTTTTCCAGTTGCGTGGTTTTATAAGGATAACCAACTTATTTTACCCATTTGTCTATTAGCATTTAACTTTTTGATTGCTCCCTTAGGAGCAGTACAGTCAGCACTAATTCAAAGGGATAATCGAATTCAGGTAACGGCTACTGCTCGCGCTCTCAGATATGCCACCGCCAATATTTTAACCGCTGTCTTTGCTGTTCTTCATCTGGGAATGTGGGCGATAATACTTCCCATACTAATAGCTAGCCCTATAGAATTCATTACCTATCTGTTCAAACATCCCTGGCGGAGAACTGGCTCTTTCACAACCAAATACTGGGGTAAGATTTTTCGCTTTGGAATCAATTTCCTGGGGATTGAACTTTTAAAGACTCTCAGGGAAACTCTCGACTATCTTATCATTGGTCGCTTTATAGGAATTGACCTATTAGGTGTTTACTACTTTGCTTACAATGCTGGATTGGGAATTAGCTTGACTATCGTCCAATCCATTACTACTGCTTTATACCCTGCCCTATGTGAAGTCCGGACAAACTTATCGAAATTTAAGCAAACATACTTTAGCAGTCTGAAGACGATTGGGAAAGTGATTGTTGGTTTTGTTGCTTTACAAGCAAGTCTAGTTCCGTTTTATATTCCCATTATGGTTGGGGAAAAAATTCATACGGAAGGCTGGAGTATGGTTGTTCCCATCGTCATTTTAGTTTGCTTATCAGCAATTCCTAGACCCTTTGATATTGCTGGATTTCAGCTTTTAGCAGCCATTGATAAACCGCAAATTGGCTTGCTCTGGAATGTCTTATTTACTATCATCTTTTCCTGTAGTCTACTGATAGCAGTGAAATGGGGAATCATCACGGTCGCTGTATCGGTTTTACTGGTTCATGCCCTTTTAATTCCGTTATTTGTGGTTTGGTCTGCTAGGTATGTCTTTGCTAAACCTCAAACGTCTCCTGTAACCTTAGAGCATACTGTACTCCAATCTCATACTGTACTCCAATCTCAAGATGAGACTGATACTGATCAGTTTTATGTCAGCCAATGGACTTTATCATTAGCCAGTAGTGGGACATTCCCTAACACTCAGGGTTCTGAATTTGGTGATTGTGACTTTAATAACAGTAATAATAGTAATAGCAGTGCTGGGTTAAGCGATCGCTTCGATGATCCCAGAAAACAGCTGAAGTTGATAGCTGAAAGTGTGACGGTTTTAGAAGAAGCGGCAAAGCAGCTAAATATATCTCTAGATAGCTTAGATAAGCCTTCGATTCAACTAATCGATAACTCTACAATGATGGTTTTTGAAATTTCAGGAGTCACCCCTGAGGAAGCGCAACGGAGAGCCTTCGCCATTAATCAGGCGTTTAACAAAAGACTGGAACAACTCAGAAAGCAAGAAATTGCTCAACAAGAAAAGACTATCCCAGTGTATATAAAATCAGCCGAAAACGATCTAGAAAAAGCACAGCAACGCCTAGCTGAAAAAACGGCGAACATAGGATTGCCCTTAAACCAGCTCTTAGAGACAATAGAAACACTACGGCGGAAAAAGATTGAATTACGGCGCAAAAAGATTGAATTGCTGGCTGAGCTAGTACCGACTCAGTCTGATCATAGTCATTCTACCAATCCTCAGATTATGAATCCTGTTCACCATCAGCCTCAAGCTAGCTTATTCCAAGATGATCTACCCTTAGAAATGGATGATATTAAACCACAACTACAAGGTAGTGATGACAAGGCCAGGGATCTAGAGTTTCAGATTTCTCAGCTTGAAGTAAAACTTAGCAAAATGTCCCAAGATGCCTTGACTCTGGAAATTATAGAGCGAGATTTACGGATTGCACAAACCGTCTATTCCTCTGTTTTAAGCCAATGGAAAATTATTAAGTCAGACTCATCTATTATGTATTATCCCCAACTGCAATTGGTAGCGGGTCCCACCTTAGCTACCAGATCACAAATGCAAAATAGTCTAGTACACTTGGGCATAAATTTGTGATCAGTTCCTGGGAAGATGATAGTGGTCAGGAGGTAATTTTTAGTCGTCAGTTGTCAGTTTCAAGTATTTATCTATTTTTTTTGAGAAATTTTCTTTAAAAAAATAAATAAAATTAAAACTAGTTCTATTTAAAACCACTGGTCAAACAATGAAACATGTTTCTGTCATTATTCCCGTCTACGGAGTTGAAAAGTATATTGCAGCAGCGGTGCAGTCTGTTCTCGACCAGACCTATACCAACTTTGAACTGCTCATTATTGACGATGAATCCCCAGACAGTAGTATAAAAATTTGTCAAGAATTCTCGGATCATCGAATTAAGATTATTCATCAAACTAATCGGGGACTTGCTGGAGCGCGCAATACAGGAATTCGCCATGCCGAAGGAGATTATTTAGCGTTTTTAGATGGGGATGACTTATGGTTGCCTCACAAACTGGAAAGACATATTGAACACCTAGAAAAATTGCCAGAGGTAGGGGTTAGTTTTAGCCGTTCTGCATTGATTGATGAATCTGGAAATTTATTGAACACTTATCTAATGCCTAAGTTAAAGGACATTACCCGATCAGATTTATTCCGGTCTAGTCCTATTGGTAATGGTTCAGCTCCCGTAATTCGACGGGAAGTCTTTGAAGCCCTTAAGTATCAAGATAACCTTTACGGCACTACAGAAGATTTTTACTTTGATGAAAACTTTCGCCGCGCTGAAGATATTGAATGTTGGCTACGTATTGCGATTCAGACAGACTGGAAAATTGAGGGAATCCCTGAAGCACTAACCCTATATCGAGTCAATTCAGCCAGTCTTTCAGCGAACTTAGTCAAACAGTTAGATTCCTGGAAACAAGTACTAGAAAAAACTCGCTCCTACGCTCCTGAATTGATTGAGAAGTGGGGAAATTTAGCCCTGGCCTATCGATTGCGAAACTTTGCTCGTAGTGCAGTACGTCTTAAAGATGGACCAATGTCTGTCAAACTAATTAACGCTGCTTTGGCAACTTACTGGCGTCTTCTCTTGGAAGAACCAAGCCGTACCCTTCGGACTTTGGCTGCTGCCTATTTACTTTGGCTGTTGCCTAAGCCCCTATATTCCCACCTCGAAGTTCTGGCTGTTAAAGTAGTGGGAATGATCCAAAGACGTCAGATTTTGCAAGACCAACTTGGACAATAATTGTCTTAGTCATTCACTATAATATCGGTGATAAAATGAAAAAAGTTTCTGTCATTACTCCAGTCTACAACGTTGAGAAGTATATTGCTGCTACAGTACAGTCAGTTTTGGATCAAACTTACCAAAATTTTGAATATTTGCTCATTGATGATGGTTCTCCTGACCACAGTGTAGAGATTTGCCAGGAGTTCCTAGACCCGAGGATCAAAATTATTCGTCAGGAAAATCAGGGAGCTAATGCAGCAAGGAATGAAGGCATCCGCCAAGCCCAGGGAGAGTATATAGCATTTTTAGATGGCGATGACCTATGGTTGCCTCAAAAGCTAGAAAAACATATTGAACATTTGGAAAACAATCCAAATTTGGGGATTAGCTTTAGCTGTTCTGGGTTTATCGATGAAGCAGGAAATCCCCTAGGAATCTATCAACTTCCCAAGCTGAAGGACATCACCATCGGTGACATAATTTGCCGTAATCCTATTAGTAATGGCTCCTGTGCTGTGTTCCGCAAGCAGGTATTTGAAGCCATTAAGTACCAAGAGACTATCAACGGAAAGACCAAAGACTTTTATTGGGATGAAGGATTGCAAGGGTCACAGGATTTGGATTGTTGGTTTCGCATTGCTATCCAAACCAATTGGCACCTGGAAGGCATTGCTGACTCTTTGACTCTATACCGAGTAAATTCCGGTGGTATATCAGCTAACTTGTTCAAAAAACAAAAGTCTTGGGAACAGGTAATTGAGAAGACTCGTTCCTATGCTCCTGAGGTGGTGGTTGAGTGGGAAAACCGTGCCCGTGCTTACCATTTGAGGTATCTAGCTCGTAGGGCAGTTACCTTGAGAGATGGTGCCATGGCTGTCGAATTCTTCAACCAAGCTCTGGGTACCTACTGGCAGATGCTCTGGGAAGAACCACGTCGTACTGTGTTAACTGGGGCTGCAGCCTATTTGCTCTGGGTTATACCTCAGAATCTTTACAAGCATATAGAAGCTGTAGCTTTAAAAACCACAGGGTCTTCACAAAAGCGCCGGATTTCTCAAGCAATCAGAGGTACATGAAATGTCATCTATTAGCAAATAGCTAAAACCCTGCTACCAATGCATGCTGGTTTTGGGGTAATGGGTAATAGGTCTGCCAATGATCCATTCCCCATTACCCATTACCCATTACCCATTACCTATTACCTATTACCTATTACCTATTACCTATTACCTATCTCCAAAGTAAAAAACCTACCCTTGTCAGCCACTCCCCACTCCCGATTCCCGACTCCCCACTCCCCACCCAAATGTAAAAAACCTACCCCTGTGAGCACAGCCCCTCTCCATTCGCGACGGCATCAAGACAGTGAAATTGGATATTTTGTGAGTTGTAGCTAATTGTAAAATTTATGTCTACTAATTGTGAAATTTATGTCTAGTTTTGATAAATTATATCTATCGCTAGACATTTTTTTTTGCTATATTTTTTGATTATGATATACTTCTATAAAGTCTGGTTTTATCGCTTTTATATAAGCTTACAGGGATGGCAGATTGAAATCATGATATTGCTTAATTGCCTACTTTTGACGTTCACTGTCTTATCTAGTTGTCGTATATACTACCAATGCTACCGGAAAATATATTATACAATTAAACAAAAATTATTATACAAAACTTGATAACTATAAAACTATAAAACAAAAACTAATAAAATTTATCTGGGGGGCGACCAGCGCCCCAAAGTACTTGCCAGCTTGAGGTTTAAGCTTACAGTGACTTATCAACTATACATAGACAAAACTATACATAGACAAAAGAAGCATAGTTTGAATTATTGAGAACTCAATCCCTGATTAGTTCGTCCAAGTTTAATAAAAATCGGGTTGATAATTTTGGTAAATTAAGTACCTAAAGCTAGACCAGATAATACTTATAGCTAACCGATCACAACCTCATAAATTTTAGCCTATGAAAACTGTTTCGATAATTATCCCAGTATACGGAGTTGAAAAGTATATTGCTAGCGCAGTACAGTCGGTTATCAACCAGAATTATCAAAACTTTGAACTGCTCATTATTGACGATGAATCCCCAGACAGTAGTATAAAAATTTGTCAAGAATTCTCGGATCATCGACTTAAGATTATTCACCAAACTAATCGGGGACTTGCTGGAGCGCGAAATACAGGAATTCGCCATGCCAAAGGAGATTATTTAGCCTTTTTAGATGGAGACGACTTGTGGTTGCCTCAGAAACTGGAAAGACATATTGAACACTTAGAAAAATTTCCAGAGGTAGGGGTTAGTTTTTGCCGTTCTGCTTTGATTGATGAAGCTGGAAATTTTATGGGTGCCTATCTAATGCCTAAGCTCACTAATATTACTATATCTGATTTGTTTCGAGAGAGTCCGATCGGGAACGGTTCGGCTGCTGTAGTTCGTCGCGAAGTCTTTGACAAAATTAAGTATCAGGATAATCTTTACGGCCCTACAGAAGATTATTACTTTGATGAAAACTTCCGTCGTGCTGAAGATATTGAATGTTGGCTTCGCATCGCTATTCAAACTGACTGGAAAATTGAGGGAATACCTGAAGCACTAACCCTGTATCGAATTAATACACAAGGGTTGTCAGCCAATCTCTTCAAACAGTTCGAGTCCTTGGAACAAATGATTGAAAAGACCCGTTCCTATGCTCCCAAAGTGACCAGCCGATGGGAAAACATTTCTAGGGCTTACCAATTGCGGTACTTGGCTAGGAGTGCGGTTCGTCTTAAAGTAGGTTCAGATGCTGTGACATTTATACATCGCTCATTATCCAATCACTGGCTTATCCTACTAGAACAGCCACAGCGAACAATCTTAACCTTAATAGCCGCTTATATGCTTTGGTTATTACCGAAGTCTTTATATGCTCAAATTGAATTGCTTGTCTCTAAGCTGCTCAAAAATGTTAAAAAACAGCCTCTTGTCCAAAACTAGTACCGCTGGGCGGAATTCAAAATTCAAAATTCAAAATTAAAAAACCTTATAGAGTAATATTATTCTATAAGGGTTTACCTAGTTTGGAATCGTATCTTTATTTACTTTGTGCTTTTCTAGCATGATTAACTAATTTCAAGGTTTGAGTCTACTATGAAAAAAGTATCGGTAATTATTCCAGTCTATAAGGTTGAAAAATATATAGCAGCCACAGTAGAATCTGTGCTCGCCCAAACCTATAAAAATTTTGAGTTGCTACTCATTGATGATGGCTCTCCTGACAACAGTATCCAAATATGTCAACAAATTAACGATCCGAGAATTAAAATTATTCGTCAGGATAATCAAGGAGTCTCAGCCGCTAGAAATACTGGTATTCGCCATGCTCAAGGAGAGTATATCGCTTTCTTAGATGGAGATGATCTATGGGTTCCAGAAAAGCTAGAAAAGCATGTTTTACATCTAGAAACATCACCCCATGTAGGAGTCAGTTTTAGCTATTCTGCGTTCATTGATGAAACAGGAAGTCCGTTAGGAATCTATCAAATAGCCAAAACTAAAGATATAACTACAGATTATATCATGTGTCGTAATCCGATTGGGAATGGTTCAACACCAGTGATTCGGCGAGAAGTGTTTGAAGCAATTCGATACCGAAACGATCAAGCTACGGAGGAGGCTTATTTTGATACTGAATTACACAATATCGAAGACGTGGAATGTTGGCTGCGCATGGCGATTAAAACTGATTGGCAGATGGAAGGTTTGCCAGAGGCGCTAACTTTATATCGTATTCATTCACAAGGGCATTCAGCTAGTATACTCAAGCATATAAACTCTCTAGAAAAGGTGATTGATAAAACACGTGCCTATGCTCCAGAGGTAATTGCTGAATGTGAAAACCCAGCCCGCGCCTATTATTTACGGTTTGGTGCTCGACGTGCCCTCAGCATCAACGAAGGCTTGATGGCAACAGAATTGTTTAATAAGGCTTTAGCGACTTACTGGCGTATTTTGCTAGAGGAACCGCTTCGTACTCTGTTGACGGGGGCTGCTGCTTATTTGCTCCGACTTTTACCTAAAACTATTTACCAGCAAATGGAAGCTGTGGCTTTAAAAACGACAGGAGCTTCACAAAAGCGCCGAATTTATCAGGAGCAAGCTTAGTATTTGATACTAAGTCCGGTTGTGAAAGTAGCTTTTCTTACTGATGGGGAGATGGGGTGATAGGGACATGGGGAGAGGGTTTGAGGTTTTGCACGCCTAAGCCACTGTGTGAACAGGATTTAGTATGATATGGTGCTTTACAAACACTTTGTAAAGCTTTTATAAAAATTTGTATATAAAACTCCTCAACCCTCATTATTTTCTGCGATAAAATAAAAGCTGAGGTTTATACGCAGCTAAAAAATGAATCTACCTTTAACCATAAAAACTAATCTGAAAGAGTTATTGATTGGCACACCGTTTGAGCCTGTGGCAAGAAGTATTGTTGATTTGATCAAGCCTCCTAGCCAAAAGATCCTGACCAGCAGGCAAGATGACACCTATGTCTATCAGATTATGAAGCGGATTTTAGACAAATCCTCAAACTGTATCGATGTGGGTAGCAACATGGGGAGTGTGTTGACAAAAATATGCCAACTGGCTCCCCTCGGTCATCACTATGCTTTCGAGCCGCTCCCCCGGCTGGCTACTAGGCTGCAAAAACGGTTCCCAAAGGTTGATGTTAGGCAAATTGCCTTGAGTGATTTAGAGGGAGAAACCACGTTCTGGCATGTTGTTGATGCCCCAGCACTCAGTGGTCTAAAACAAAGAGACTACAGCTATTGGGGTTATAACAATGCTCAAACAGAATCTATTGCTATCAAAACTCAAAAACTTGATGACATCCTTCAACCTGACTTCAAGGTTAATTTCATTAAGGTAGATGTAGAAGGAGCAGAGTTTCAGGTTTTCAAAGGTGCTATCCGAACCTTAAAAACCCACAAGCCTTACCTAGTCTTTGAATTTGGTCATAGTGGCATGGTTGATTATAAAATAACGCCAGGTATGATGTATGATTTGCTAGTCAACCAGTGTGGTTTGAATATTTTTAAACTTAACAGTTGGCTAAAGGGGTTAGCTCCCCTCAGTGAGCCTGAATTTACGATAATCTGTGAAGAAGACTCTGCTTGGAATTTCTTGGCTACGCCTTAGCGGTAGCTAGAAGACACAGCAGCATTCTGTAAGACTTAGAAAAAACTGGGCAACAAACCCTATAAATCGATATAAATAGTAGGGTGAGTTATTAACGTACTCTATTAGTAGAGTTACTGGGTAAGTCTTGTCCAAGTTGCTGATCTATTTTTTTGATGATTGACTTGCTTGCGATCGCACTCAGGGTGCTTTTAGGCTTATTTATTTTTGCGATTGGGCTAACCCTTGCTAAGTGGATTCCCAATCACCGGATTCGAGCTATTACCCAACCAAACCCTTGGTTTAGGCAAAGGGTTACTCTAGGACTGATGATCCTGACTAGTTTGATGATGCTGGGGTCAATTGTATTAGTCACTGATATCGTTAAGGTAAATTCAGGACAGGCTGAGGTAGTTAGCTCTCGGAAATACCAGAACAACATCCGCCTCGGCACAACTAATGTAGCGATCGGAGGTGGTGGTTATGTCACTGGTGTTTACCTCCATCCACTGGAGAAAGACTTAGTTTATATTCGGACTGATGTGGGTGGCTTCTATCGTTGGGATGAGGCGAAACAACGTTGGATTCCCCTGACAGAACACTTTCCCTTCTCTCAGAGAAACTACTATGGAGGAGAAGCACTGGCTGTTGATCCCAATGATCCCACTATTGTCTATATTGCAGCTGGAAAATATCCCTGGGCTGAACCAGGAGCACTATTTAAATCTACCGATAAAGGACAAACTTGGACAAAGTTGAACCTAGAGCTCAAGATGGGGGCTAACCACAAGAAAAAATGGCTAGGAGAGAGACTAGCTGTTGATCCGTTCAATTCCAATATTATCCTGTTCGGCTCTAGAGAAGATGGACTTTGGAAATCATCGGATGCTGGTGCAACCTGGGAAAACGTGACTTCTTTTGCAGGTAAACCAGATAACAAAATTGGTATTACAGCGATTGTCTTTGATACACAGGTACCGGGCTTAGTGTATGCTTCGCCCTATGGAGATGGCATCTACAAATCTACTGACTCTGGGGTCAGCTGGACTCAGGTAGCTGGTAGCCCAAAAACAGTCAATCGCATGGCTGTGGGAAACAATAAAATCCTCTACGTTACCAGTACCAGTAATCCTGGAGTCCACAAGTATGCCAATGGTGTCTGGAAAACCATGAAACCAGGGGGATCTAATCGGATTTTTGGTCCGGTCAGTGTGAATCCTGCTAATCGTGAGGATATCATAGTTGCCCTAAACCGCACACAAAAAACTAAATTCTACCGTTCGTTGGATGGCGGCGCTACCTGGAAACAGCAGCAGTCTTCTGCTAACAACACTATTCCCTGGTGGCCGAAGAAATTTTTTGCCAATCATATGGCAGGGATGGAATTTGACCCGAAAGTACCGGGAAGAGTGTGGTTTACGGATTGGTATGGTGTATGGCGGACAGATGATCTTAATGCTAATCCCGTTGTTTGGACTAACTATGCCGCCGGACACGAGGAAGTTGTTCCGTTCACTCTGGTTTCACCACCCCGTGGTCCCATACTGGTAAGTGGGGTGGCGGATGTGGATGGTTTCTACCATAACCAAGGATTAGATACTTACCCCTCTCAACGACTTGGTCTGGGGGAACCTGGTAAGTCATTCCAGGATACCTATAGTATTGCTTACTGTGAAACTAAACCCTTACAGATGGTTCGGGTTGGTGGTTACCGCTGGAATTCAACCTATACTGGCGCGACTTCCACTGATGGTGGTCTGACATGGCAAGAGTTTGCCTCATTCCCAGACAATACTATGCCGATGCGGGTGGCTATGTCTGCTACTAACCCCAATTTATTTGTTGTGACAGTTAGTCAAGGTCAGCCGTTGCGCACTAAGGATGGAGGGGTGACCTGGCAAAAGGTGTCAGGATTACCCAATGGTCCCGGTGGTCCATGGAATTGGTCTCAATCTTTAGCGGCAGACCCTGTAGATGGCAACAGGTTTTATTACTATGCCAAAGGCAAAGTCTATCGTTCCAATGATGGTGGCTCATCCTTTCAAGTTGTGAATGATTCACTGCGGAATGAAGGTTGGCATTCCCTGAAAACGGTGCCAGGGGTTAAGGGCGAAATTTGGCTGAGTCTAGACCGCAAGGGTTTCTATCGCTCTACCGATGGCGGTAAGTCATTCCTTAAGCTGCCTTCAGTCACCAGAGCTCACCTATTTGCTTTTGGTAAAGCACCCCAGGGGAGTGACACTCCAGCACTGTATATTTATGGAAATATTGATGGAAATGTTCCCAATCTTGAGAATGGGGTTAGGAATCAAGAAGCTACAGGGACTTCAGGAAGCTCAGCCAAAAGCCGTGCCGAAGAACCAGGAATATTCCAGTCTCTTGACATGGGACGCACATGGACACGGATGGGCGATCGCTCCCGACCAATTGGCAATAGACCTGGTGTGATGGAGGCGAGTAAGCAGGAGTTCGGACTTGTCTTTATTGGTACCAATGGTAGGGGAATATACTACGGATCACAATAGGGTCAATGTAAGCATATGCGCTACGCGCACGCTGCTTGAGGTGCCGTCAGCCGTGAGCTAAAAGCTCACGCTACTTGAGGTGCCGTCAGCTTATTTTTCAAGTAACGTGCACTATGGGCATAAACTGTTCCCGTAGCGTGACCACATGCCTTTAGCTGATAGCTGATAGCTGATAGCTGAATGCTTAGCGGTTAATTTTGATTGATTGTTTAAGATTTTTCTAAAATTTTCCTTGTAATTAGGGTACTCCTTATTGAATAGGGAATACACTAGATTACTGACTTGTTTCGTGTTAATCAGGGAATCAAACTATGGCACTCCTGCAATTTTTAATCATTAGCGCCATTTGTATGGTGTTAATCAAGTTTGTTGCCTCTTGGTTTGGGTATGGCAACATACCGATACTGAATAAATTAGTGACAATTATTCTCAGCGTCTTCGTCACCTTTGAAATTATTCAGCTGGTGCAAGCTATGATTATCAAATTTGGTTGAGGGCTGACGGTTGAGGGAGAGTTGAAGGTTGAAGGTTGAGGGTTTAGGGTTGAAGGTTGAAGGTTGAAGGTTTAGGGTTCAAGGTTGAAGGTTTAGGGTTCAAGGTTGAAGGTTGAAGGTTGAAGGTTGATGGGTGACGGTTGATGGGTGACGGTTGACCTTCAATAAGATGCGATCGCTTAAGTTATTAATAAGTTACTAAAGTTAAACGTTAACTATAGCGTTTATGCTACTTATGAGGTACAGTCAATTTTCTTACCCCTACTCCCTACTCCCTACTCCCTACTCCCTACTCCCTACTCCCTACTCCCTAAAACCCAAGAATTTGTACCTCACCCAATTGAAAACTGCTCTATTACCCAATAGTTTCTAGCAGTGTCTGGAGAATCAAATAGGCTGAGGTAGCACCAGGGTCTTGATGTCCCACACTGCGCTCCCCTAAATAACTGGCTCGTCCCTTCTTGGCCACCAAGGGAATAGTATTTTTCATCCCTTGTTCTGCTGCCTTGACAGCCTGTTGCAAGGCTTCTAGCATACTGTCTCCTTTATCTACAGCTTGTGCGAAGGCATTGGCTGCGGGTGATAGAGCATCTAACATGGTCTTATCTCCCAAGTTGGCTTTGCCTCGCTGGACGACTCCCTCCACTGCTGCTTGGAATAGTTTTACCATATCCTCTTCTGTCAGTTCTTGCTTTCCTGCTACTGCTGCACTTGAGCGCAAGAACAGGGTGCCATAAAGTGGTCCACTGGCACCTCCCACAGTGGAAATTAGAGTCATGCTGACGGTTTTGAGAATACTGCCAATGTCTTTATCTGCCACTTTAGGAAGCTGAGTGATCACCTTTTGAAAGCCACGATTCATATTGATACCGTGGTCAGCATCACCAATAGCAGCATCAAGTTCGGTTAGATAGTCCTTGTTTTGTTCTAGTACAGTAGCTACTGCTTGTAACCACTGTATAATTTGATGTTTAGTTACCATAGTGGCAGAGTTGCTCAGGGGCTCAGGGCGTCAAGGTAGCAATTAGCAATTAGTAATTAGCAATGAGCAATTAGCAATTAGCTAAGCTGTACCATACCAATGCTCCCCGATATGATACCAATCATAGTCCCCAACGCAGGGCTGGTGTCTTGACTGGTGCATCCCAGAATTTAATTAGCTCATCGTTCATTTTGAGTAGGGTAATCGAGCAGCCTTGCATTTCTAGAGACGTAATATAAGGACCAATCAGACTACGCACGATTTCCAGTCCCTTTTGTTCACAGATTTGGGCTAATTTGCGATACACAATGTACAGTTCCGACAAGGGAGTACCACCCATGCTATTTACGAATGCCAGAATGCGATCGCTTTTCTGAAAAGGCGGGTCAGTTATTTCCAACTCTGTCCATTCTGCTTTATCTTCATCCCACTCTCGCACTGTGCGGCTATAGGCAGAATCTTCAATAATCGATAGCGCTAGCATTTCAGTCATCTCATCCGCTGATTTGAGGGACATTCGTTGTCTTCCCGGTTCCCCGTGAATGCCAATCCCAAATTCTATTTCTGCTTCCCCCAAGTCAAACATGGCACTCCCTTTAGCAGGAGGAGTGCAGGATGTCAAGGCCATACCCATGCTGCGTCCATTACTATTAACCTGGCGACAGAGATTAGCCAGTTGTTTGAGGTCATAACCGGCAGCAGCAGCAGCGCCACAGATTTTCTCGGCTAATAATGTTGTCCCTACCCCCCGCCTGCCTTGAGTATAGAGGCTATCTTTAACCGCTACATCATCATCAATTAGGATATTGAGGACTCGGATGCCTTCTGAGATAGCTAATTCGGCAGCTAACTCAAAATTCATGACGTCACCGCTATAGTTTTTGACAATATTAAGAACCCCTGCACCACTGTTGACTATTTTGGCAGCTTCTAGCATTTGGTCGGGGGTGGGAGAGGTAAACACTTCACCGGGACAGGCGGCATCTAACATTCCGGCACCCACAAAGCCCCCGTGCAAGGGTTCATGACCACTACCGCCACCGGAAATAATCGCTACTTTGTTTGATATGGGAGCATCAGCGCGGTAGATCAAGGGGGGGTCAAGATTAATTTTGAGCAGGTCAGGATGGGCTAAAGCCATCCCTTCTAGGCTTTCTCTGACAACATTATCGGGATGGTTGATTAATTTTTTCATGATTGATATCAGTGGTAATGGGTCATGGGTCATGGGTCATGGGTAATTGCCCCAACTTCCCCTTCTACCAATACTGCCATCCGTTACATCCGTTACTCATCCGTTGCCCGATCTTCTATTTGTCACAAGTCTAAAGCTTTGCTTATTCTTACTTCCACAACAAGATAAATAGGCATTGCTTAATGATTCAACGCCCTTTTGTTGAAACCGCAATTTTTTTTGGCTTGGAAATATAGCGCTGCGCTATAGCACTATATTTCAGGAGTGCGATCGCAAAAAAACTATATCGCTAGTTCAGCCATGCCCTGTTCATACAACCTTTAACCAATTATGCCATGGTTCAATCCAAATGGTAGTATAATCCCGATCCCAATTTTCCCAAATAGGTAACAGATAAGGAAATTCAACTATGACCATAACCAAAGCAGTGTCATCTCAACGATATGCAGAATTTGACCAGGTATTCCAGTTGTTTGATGCCAATGGTGATGGATTTATCACTCGTCAGGAAATCATCGATGCTCTAGAGGTTTTGGGACAAGGCATTTCCCTTCAGGACCGAACCAATCTTTTCAATCTGCTCAACAAAGATGATGTTGTGACACGGGATGCCTTTATGGAGTGGATGGTAAACCGCCAAGATCTCGATATTAGGGCTGATCTGCGACAGGTGTTTGAACTGATTGATGTTGATGGTAGTGGCAAATTATCGATTGAGGAGTTCACCCAGATTATCCAGTGCTTAAACACTACCGTAACTGATTCAGAAATTGCTGCCTTAGTGAGAAAAGCTGATCTAGATGGAGATGGTGAAATTGATTTTGAAGAGTTTATTGCCACTCAGACTTATGAATCGGGTCTGAAGATTTCCATCGCAGGCTTACGCAGTTTTAAAAAGATTTTGCTTCAGTACCAGAAAGTCGCAAAGTTTTCCTCCATTGCCCTGATTGAAGTTGATTCTGAATTAGGAGCAGGAACGCGCGGTCAATCCATGGGAACTGCTGCTTTGAGAGAAGCTGCTATCCAAAAACAGGCGGCACGAATGCATGCCGAAAATGGTGTTTTGAGTCTGGATAGTTTACAAGTACAAACGGAAAATTGGGCAGATGCTCTGGGACACAAACATCAGTACGCCAAGTATATTGAGAAGCTATATCAGGTGCTGAGCCGAACTACCGATGTAGTCGCCCAAACCCTACAGGAGGGGCTGTTTCCAGTGGTACTCGGTGGGGATCATTCAACGGCAGCAGGCACAATCGCCGGAATCAAAAAAGCCTTTCCGAATCATCGCTTGGGAGTGGTTTGGATTGATGCCCATGCTGATATTCACTCTCCGTATACAACTCCATCAGGCAATATGCATGGGATGCCTTTGGCGATGGCGACTGCTACTGATAATCTGGCCAAGCAAATCAATGATCTTGACTCAGACACCTTAGAACTGTGGAACCTGTGCCAAAGATTGGGGCTGGCAGATAGCGCGAATTTGAGCATTGAGGATCTGGTGTATGTTGCGGTACGAGATACGGAAGAGGCTGAAGACCACTTGATAGAAACACACCAGATCTTAAACATGACCACTGAGCAAGTTCGTACCTTGGGTGCGGATGTGGTTGCCCAACGGTGTTTAGAGAAGCTAGAGGGGGTGGATCTGATTTACGTTACTTTTGACGTGGACAGTATGGACTCCACAATTTGTATGGGAACGGGAACCCCAGCTCCAAATGGGATTTTTGTCAAGGAAGCCTGTCTGCTCAACGAAACTTTGGTTAAAGATCCACGGGTGTGTTGTTGGGAAATCTGTGAAATTAATCCCCTGCTCGATACCCTCAACACCATGGTGGAAAACTCCCTGGGCATTTTTGAAACCGTAGTGGATGCCATTGCCAATCGCGTAGAAGTAACACCGAAAGCATAAGACTATTGTTCAACGATGATTAAATTTTGTATTCCTCTTTTATTCAAAAGCTGATAGCTGATAGCACCTCAAGTAGCGTGCGCGTAGCGCTAATCGCTGATAGCTGATAGCTGATAGCTGATAGCTGATAGCTTACCTAATCACTATCCACCAAAACAGTAACGGCTGCAACAGCAATCAGCATCTCATCATTTTTATCATTAAGTTCTGGAATCGCCCTGCCTTGAACCACCATTCCACCGGACTCAAGGGATAGAGTTTTCTGACCGAAAGGGAGTACAGCCAGTACTTCATTTTCCCGGACTTGCTCTGGGTAAGGCACGGCGACTTGAACTTCAACTATCATTTGATTGGGATGCTCTAAACCAGCTACTTCCCAAACACCAGGTAAGGCATTGTGAGCAATAGCGTTCCGTACAGCTCGTGCTGCTGCTACGGTTGGGTCTTGACCGTGTTGGTCTACTCCCATTCCCATTTCAATAATTAAGCGTTTACGAACCATGGCGAGTATATTCGCGATTATATTCAATGCGTAACCTTTGAATTGGGTCATCCTCTGATTCTGGGACAGTATCACGACCGATTTCTTGTAAGCCCAATTCCTGAAAGTAAGCTAGTTCTGTATCGGACAACGGCCAAGGAGGACCATCCGGTTCAGTGTCGGTATCGCGAAACCGAGTGATAAGTAACAGGGTTCCTCCTGGGGCGAGTAAGAATGCGATCGCATTCATAACAGTTGACCGTACCTTGAGCGGTAAGGCTTGGATATTACGACATTCGAAGACAAAATCAAATTTCTGATGCCATGCTGGATCTAATGCAAATAAATCCGCAACTTGGTACTTGACCTGGGAATCGGGAAATCGTTTTTGGCACCATGCGATCGCAGTCGGGGAAATATCAAAGGCAGTGACTTGGAAACCCTGCTGCGCCAAGGCTTCAGCATCATCCCCCAACCCACAACCAACCACTAGGGCAGAGCGACCCGACCCTTGGGCTGTATTACGCGCTAACCAATCCTGTAGATAAGGATGGGGTGTTAAACGCGCCCAAGGTATTTGCCCTGAATCCCCATTAGCTTCCGCATATAAAACCTCAAACCATTGAGATGGATTATCTTGGCGGATTGATTCCAATGCCAAGAGTTTGACCTTTTGCTGTAGTGCTTGGGGTTGTTCCTCGAACATAGATCTGGGGTTGGTAATGCTTCCTAATTTTATAGCACTACCGATTAAGCTGTTTTAGTTAACTTTTGCCTCTTGCCTTTTGCCTCTTGCCTTGCGCGTAGCGCTATAACTATTCCAATCTAAATCCCTCTCTTGTGACAGAGATCAGGTTATAGCAGTCGCCAGCGATGCAGCGCGGTCTTGGGGGTTCCCCCCATGAGCAACTGCCGTGGTTTCCCCCACTCGCGCTTTGCATGGCTGACAGGGGAGTTAGGACATGACAAAAGTCTCAAACCTAAGTAAGCGCAAGAGTTTTACTTCTGACAAAGGACTTCTAACTTCTGACTTCTGCTATAGCAGTACCAAATTCCAAGCTAAGCCATTTGGCTGATTTTAGCAGTGAGGGGTGACACCCCTCATTTTCTCAGGTATATTTGAAATATAAGATGCACCCTGATGATCGAGAGAGTCAGTAAAACGACTCTCTTTTTTTTTGCCTGTTGCCTGTTGCCTGTTGCCTGTTGCCTGTTGCCTGTTGCCTGTTGCCTGTTGCCTATTGCCTATTGCCTGTTGCCTGTTGCCTGTTGCCTGTTGCCTGTTGCCTGTTGCCTTGCGCGATGAAGCGAAGCTTCCGCTAAAAGCGATCGCACCTTCTACTAAGGGAAGGCATTGCTGATTAATAGAATGATGGAAAGTAACTGAGGAGTACGCAAATAATCCTAATGGCTGGTGTTATTATGCCCGGTGTTTGTTTGACAGGGGTGAAAATCAGGGAGCGGCTGAAGCTATTCAGAAAGCTGATCATCTATGGTCGAATAATTGGCTAGTTTATAGGGCCTTATATAAGATTTTGAACAAGCCACTCCTTATCCCTTTCTTAGTAGGAGAGGGCGAAATAACCTGAGGGGGGATATCTTCGTTATTATAAACCTATCTACAGCGTTTTGTATAACTCAAATGACACCATCATCTTCCCATCACACTGTAAGGCGAGGACGGCTTTTTCCCGAAAAACGACTGTCTCCTGAAGAAAAAGCCAGAATTAAAGCAGAAGACGCAGTATTTTATAAGCGTTGTCGAGAGGTCTTTGAGCGAGTACAACCAGAATTGATTCAAGAGCATTATGATTGGTTTATTATTATTGAACCTGATAGTGGGGAGTATTTTATTGATCAAGATAAAAATGTAGCACTGGCAAAATCCCGTTCTAAACATCCAGGTAAAAAGTGTATTATTATGCAAATTAATGAAACTGGAACTTGTGGAACAATATGATCCAAGGTGAATTTAATAGGTTCGGGGAGTTATTTTTTTAAATTGGCTTGATGTCTGCTGATGGGGAGGTTTTTCCCGTTATGGCACTGTTAGATACAGGGTTTACAGGTTGGTTAGCTATTGATAGTCAAGATGCTGATAGTTTAGGGTGGATAAATTATAACTATACAAGAGATATGCAAACGGCAAGGGGAGAAGCACAGTTTAATTTATATGAGGGAAAGGTGGTTATTGAGGAAGAGGAGTTTACGGTGGAGGTGTTAGGAGGGAATGAACTGGTAAATAGTCTTTTAGGTGTTTTGTGGTTAAGAACAAAGCGTTTAGTTGTGGATTTTCCTATGGGAGTTTTAACCCTAGGATAAGCGATGCGCGAGCATTGAGCCGCTACGCGAACGCACTTTATAGCAGTAACCGTAGGTTGGGTTGAATTTTGTGAAATCTAACTCTCTTAAGCTAACAGAAGGGAGAGATAATGTTGGGTTTCATTGCCAAGAGACCAACCTACAATATCAGGCGATCGCACTAACCGTTTAGCATAGTAATATCATGTTCTGATAATTAGTTATAAAACACCATTACCCTTGAAACCTTACTCCTTTACTTCTGCATAGCTCCCTTAATAAGGGGGGTTAGGGGGGATTCCCTCTGCCTTGCTTTCGCGCCTAGTATAAGTATTCAACCGGACATGATATAAGTCCGGAAGAGCCTCAATCTTTTTGATCAAACCCAAGGCACCTTGACTCGACTATTGCAGCCTTCTATAACGATTCTTGGCATCCAACCATCCTGGATGCCATTCTTTGTAAGTATACCAGCCCTTGTTGGGGATCTCCGCTTCCAGATTCAACCAATTCACGTACCAATCCGGCCCAACATACTTACCATCGTGCTTAAGCTCAATGGGAACCCTCGAGAGTTCCGTTGCTTTTAGATTGCTGACCTTAAAAGGTCCGTAAGTATCTGTATCGCCCCGCTCAAAGTCATTGTAGCAAGGCTTATCCAGCAACCACCAATCACCCTTAGCAACCCGAAAATAAACGTTGGCATCCGTACCCGCGTATTGCTTATCTCCTGTATGGATCGTCGTCTTGACCTGAGTAATTAGAGTTTCTGGAGCAACAATAAGTTGACCATCGAACCAATTAAGGATGATCGACTTTTGAGGATCTCCCTCTTGACCAACGTAACTGAGCGCAACGGTAACAGTAATGCTGGGAGTTAAGTTGTTAATTGTAATGACTGAGTTGTTTGGCTCGATGGTCTTTTGCCACGGACTGTTACCGTAGGTAATTTCCACAGGAAGGGCTTTTTGTCCCCACATTACCACCATGTTAGCGGGTAACTTTTGAGAGTTATCCGGGCTTTCGTTGGCAATGGTGATGACGTTCTGGGTTTCCGTAGTATTTTCAATAGAAAGGGAATTATTACCGGAACTCGGTAAACTGTATTCCTGGATTCTGGTTAGTGTTACTTGGGGACCGGACATTTCAACCTCCGAGAAAAACCTTTATTTATGGAAAGAAGTAGGGTCCCAATTCCCCTACTTCTTTTCTACCTCAGTTAGAGTGCATTGTCACGGAGTGCATTGCCACGTTTGTGAGGTTTTAGGTCAAACTCCTATCATTTTAAGAAGTAGAATGACATTTCAGATTTAGAACTGACGCTAGTATTATTCACCGTCATTTCACTGTTTTTGGGATTGAAGTCGTCATCTTGTGGCTTCCTATCATTGGCATCGAAGTGGAAATTTTTGATATTTTGAAGGTAGCTCAACCGCAAATCCCCACTGTACTCGGAGCTATCGTTTTGGACTACTATCGTGATTTCTCGTTCAGGAGTATCGGTAATGGTCATGGTCTTAACGGCTTTGGGCAAGTGGTAGATTTTATTGTATTTAAAAGTTTCACAAGGACAATCAGCGATTAAGGTACCACCTTGGCTAAGTTCGCTCAAGGAAGCATCGGGAGCTGCACTAGCAGAACCGACTTGTAGGCCAAAAACGACAGCAACAGTGAAAACAAAGGCGACAAGAGTGCCGAAGATACGTTTGATGTTCATAGTTTTCCTTAATTTCAACAAACTTAGCAAGCAAATACATCGGTTGGCATCGGAAGTGGTGGGGTATTCTCTGCACATTCGTCAGAGTCAGCATTTTCCATAGCCTTGGATGGACTACTCAAGAATCAAGGGGTGGACATCATCCACAGACCTAACAATCATGGATTCCAGGCTTTAAGCTGAATTTTCCTCAATTGTCTGATTCTGTAATAACGACGATTCTCAAAGGCAATTTCTGAATTTTTGGAGATAGAAGATTTTTTGATATAGCACTACCCATTAAAGTTAGGACATTGATAAAAGCTCAAAAGCTTTTGTAGTAGACTTTTGCCTCTTGCCTATTGCCAATGCCATTGCGCGTAGCACTATAACTCGATATCCCCTATGAAATGATCGCATTTCTTTGTCCATTTTTGAGGGCGATCCCCAGCTTCATTGCACATCAACAATACTTGAGCAGGTGTTGCTCAATTAAGGAATGAATAGGAGTATGGTGGGTATCCTGCCCGCCCGAAGATTGTAACGGGCAAGATGCCGGTACCACCAAGATGCCGGTACCACCAAGATGCCGGTGCCACCAAGATGCCGGTGCCACCAAGATGCCGGTGCCACCAAGATGCCCGTTCTTGATCTTTTCGGGCGGGCAGAATGCCCACTCTACTCCTATTCATGGAAAGATTCAGCAACGCCAAAATTTAGGCTCTAGAAGAACCAAAATTTGTACCTCACTTCATTGAAAACCGCTATATATTCCAGTTTCCCAACAGAAGGAGGAGACCGAGAAGGTCGCAGAAATTCTCCCCTTCCATTCCCCAGCTCTGACTCTTCTTGCCTCTTCTGCACTGCCGGACAGGAATTCCCCCAATACTGCTCCGATAAGGAAGTGTGGGGAGTGTGGTAAGTTTGGTAAGAAAAAATATTATAACTATGTAAAGTGTGGGGAGTCTGGGGAGTGTCGGAAGTGTGGCAAGTGTGGCAAGCGTGGCAAGTATGTTTTTTTCCTGTCTGCTCCCTCTGAACCGAGCAGTATGGGGAATTTCCCCAACTTCCAGTTTCTTGATCAAATTGAGCCAAAGCCAAAATCGCTGCAGGCTGCCTTTCACACACCGCCGCCTCAACGCACTGACAACTATCTTTATTTACCTCTAACTTCTCCTCAGAAGTAGCTGGAACAGGAACCGACTCTGAATACTGCAGCGATGGGCAAAGCCCCGCTTTCAGCGATCGCACTTCCTCCTGCACTTCCTCACTAACAACACTCTCCACTTCTGCCACGGCAACAGATGATGTCACCGTCTCGCCCACAATCGGTTCTACTTCCCCATTCGGCTGGGACATTTCCCCAATTCCTGACTCTGTTGCTGCTAAAGTTGGTGTAACCGATAAATCCTTATCAGTCTCATCCTCGCCGATAAAATATTCCCTCAACTCCTCTCGCAGAATGGCTCGCGCCTGGGAGATGCGCTTACAGACATTCTGGTAGGAAATATTTTGCTGTTGGGCTATCTCTCGATAAGAGAGTTGCTGATAAAAATGCAAGATAAAGGTCTGGTGCAGCCGAGCAGGTAAATTATCAATGGCACGGCGGATGGCAATCTTTTTCTCGTCTGTTTCCAAAGCTCTTTCTGGGGTATCGTCACAGGAAACCAATCCTTTTTCTTCTGGAATCCCTTCTATATTCTCAACGTGGTTGGCGCTGCGGCGATGTTCTCGATGAATATCCACGCAGAGATGATGAGTCAGCTTTGTGAGCCAAGCCTTAAAATTAGCGATTTTCCCCGCAAATTTTTGCACCTTTTCCCATGCCTTGAGCATCGCCCGACTCAGGGCATCTTCAGCATCGGTAGGGTTCCCACCCATCCAACTGAGACAGCGATGATAGAGATAGTCTCGATATTGCTGCCATTGCTGCCAAAACTCTTTCTCTGAAAAGTGATGGGATTGGCTCAATGCAGTAGAAGTAGCTTCTAATTTAATATTTGACATCACATCATAATTGATCAACTTGTAGTAAATTTTGGCGTTGCTTAATAATGGAATGATTTTAAGAGTGAGGTGGCATGGGCATCTTGGCTGTTACCAATATTTTCGGGCGGGCAGGATGCCCACTCTACTCCTATTCATGTCAAGATTCAGCAACCTGGAACAGGCATCTTGGCTGTTACCAATATTTTCGGGCGGGCAGGATGCCCACTCTACTCCTATTGATCCGAAGAATCAGCAACGCCCGTTTTCAGACTATCCTTTAGGTAAAGAACCTTTGTTCAGGACAATCTGGTTTGACGCTATCCTTTTCTTCTTCCGTTTTGGTTATGTCTATTTCTAGAACGATTTCGGATTCATTTTGTGACCAGAAATATTTTTATGTTTGATTTTGAAACTGCCAAGGCTTGACATTTATAAAAGCTGAAACGCTGTTGTAGTCAACTTTTAGGTGCGACCCGTGGCGAATTTAATAATTGTAAGGATTCAGGTAGGGGCTTGACAAAGTCCGGGATGGAGCTGGAGAATCATCAGAAGAATGTGTAGCTTCTCACTAACCCCAGACACAGTTCAGTATAACCAGTTGTCCAAGGAAGAACTGGTG
>NZ_JAAHHC010000033.1:0-62960 GCF_010672265.1 Moorena sp. SIO3A2 | reverse complement strand
CACGCTACGCGAACGGCTTTGTTTATCAGTACATATATTATAGCAATTTTATAATACCCTGTGCAAAATTCATCCCACACCTAATGCTACGCATTAGGTGTGGGATGAATTTTGCCGGACAGCTAAACAAGCTTTCAATTTTTCAGCCAAAACCCGGACATTGGGTTCTAGCATCATTGAGATATGATCACCAGGAATATGGTGAACTTCAATGCCAGAAGCTGCCATACCATCCCAACCATTAAGAGGATCATGGTAATGTCCTGGAGGTTGCTGTTTAGCTCGAAAGAGAGTTATTTTCCCTGGGTAGACTGATGACAGCTCAGATGCTTGAGTCTCGTAGTTAACATTTTGGATATCTGAGATGGCATCAACCAAATTAGGGTTTGCTAAACCAGGTTCGGTAGATAAGTTAGACTTTTTAGCAAACCACTGGAATTGCCGTTTGTATGCTCCAGATTTATAATGTCTGACAAACGCTCTGATTCTCTCAGACAAGTAAGCTCGCCTTTTGTCAGGTTCAAGTCTCCAAAGGTTATTCCAATAAGTTTGTAGTTTTTGTATCCAAAATAAAGTGTACCGTTGTAAGACAGTGGTATTTTCGTAGGGCTTCCACTGATAACCAATAGCATAGCTATCAAACAAGGCAACAATTGCTACAGTCTGACCTTGAGCATCAAGCTGCTTAGCCATTTCAAAGGCGATTTGACCTCCGAGGGATACCCCTTGTAGAAAATAAGGCCCTTCGGGTTGAAACCTTCGCATTTCTTCAATGTAGTGAGCGGCTAACTCCTTGAGTCCATTACCTATACCCGGTTTGGTATTGATGTTGTTGGCGTTAGTAGCCGCTGCTAGTCCATAACTTAGTCCATAAACTGGATAGTCCCAACCAAGATAACGTACCAAATCGCGGTAGTATATCAACCCTTCCCCAAGGATGTGAATCGCAAACAGAACTGGCTTGGAACCACTAGGTTGAATGGGCACTAGGGAAAACCAAGAGGATGACCATTCTGACTGGCACAGAAGGTGAGCGAGTTGCTTGATGGTTGGTGCTTGGAATAGAGCAGCTAGGGGCAGTTGTTTGCCGAAGGTCTTCTCAATCTCACCAGATAGCTGCACAGCTAGGAGGGAATTTCCTCCTAACCCGAAGAAGTTGTCATCGATGCCAATCTGGGAAACTCCCAACACCTTCTGCCAAATGCTAGCCAGTTGACGCTCTATATCAGTTACTGGCAAGACGTTTTCAGTGTCTTTGCTTGGTGAAATCAACTGCTCTCGGTCGATTTCACCTGCGGGAGTTAGGGGCATAGCTTGGAGTTGCTTAAACTTAGGGGTGATAGAGGTTCCAAAGGGAACGAATGCCTCTAACCTCTGCAACTGAGCAACAGATAGTTCTGTAACCGCCGTGAAATATACCGATACCCGCTGCCGATGGTATGGTGGCTGTTGGGTGTATCGTCTAACATAGGGATTGCTGCCATCCAAACCCAAAATCAGGGAGTGTTGGTCGTGGTGCAGCCCAGCGAGAATAGAATTGATTCCCTGTTGGTTGAAAATTCCGTACTGACCTAAGGCACGACGGGACTCCCTAATCTGTTTACTCCGATTGAGGGTGGTCTCAACCCATGTGCTTGAGCCATAGCAGTAGCTGCGCACCAAGGTCTTGTGCCGCTGGTAGTAGCAGAAGCACTCTAGAAAATTATTAGCGGCAGCATAAGCACCAATTGTCGCTCCCCCAAAGAAGGCTAGCACGGAAGAAAGGCTGATAAAAACACTGTCTGGCTTATCTTTAATTAGTTGATGCAGTACCCACGACCCTAAAAGCTTGGGACGAAGTGTAGCAGCAAAACTGTTGCGGGTTTCCTCTACTAAAAAATGTTCTGGGGCAATTCCAGCCAAATGAATGACCCCTTGAAGGTTTGCTTGCCAGTCAGACTGGGCTCGTTCAACCACCTGTTGCAACTGAGCTAAATCACAAATATCCACGGCCTCGTAGCGTATCTCTCCTCCCAGTTGCTCGGCCAGTTGCTCTAGGTTTTGATAGGCTCTGACGGCAGGTGCGAACCCATTTCCATCCTTTAAATGGTTTCCTTTGGTACTCGGCTCTGGTAAGGGGGTTCGACCAACTAAAAGCAGAGGAGCTTGATAGTGGTTTAGGAGAAATTTAGCAATTTCTACTCCAATCCCTCCCAAACCCCCACTAATCAAATACATTCCCTTTTGCTTAAAGGGCAATTCCTGTTTTTCGAGTTGGGGTAGGTCAGCTTTTTCGAGTAAGGGCACCAAACGGTTGCGATTGCGGTATGCTACTTCTCGCTCTTTCTGACATACAGCCATTTCCCGCAGGATATGAAACCCATTAATGTGGTGGTCATCCACAGGTATATCGATATGGCGACAGTTCAGCCAAGGCAGTTCTCTCGGACAGGTTTTGATCAGACCCAGAATCGGACTTTTCTCATAGGCAATGTCATCCTGGGGCGAGGTAGGCTGTGTATAGCTAGAAACCACAGTCAACTGGACTTCTGAATTGAGAATTCTCAAGGGTGAATTCAACTGTGACTTCAAACCATCCAAAGCCTGAATTAAAAATAGTAGACTGTAAGTCCCCTGATTCTGAGCTTGTTCTAGTGCTTCGGATGACTCAATTTCTCCCCGATACTCGTCATAGGTCCACAAATGGAGAATCTGTGGGATGGGTTGGTCGGTTTCCACCAACGACTTCAGTAATTGCTGATAGTGATCAGGATTGGTGGGGTCAATAGAATAGCGGTTGCCTGTAAGTTGGGCATCTGTAAGTTTGGCACCTGTAAGTCGCAAAAAATCGGCTCCGGGGGCTCCGGGTTCCACTGCTACACATTGGTCTTTACCTAGCTTGGAGCACAATACTTCTCCTAATCCCAAGGAGTCTAGAAATATCAGAGTTCGACCATTTGTAGGTGTCCTACCTAAGGTTACTGCTTCTTTTCGATGCCAAACTTTACGATAAAACCAGTCTGGAAGGGTATTCTCATTACCCAGAAGACAATCAACTTGTTTGAGAATCGGGTCAAATTCACCAGCCTTAAACTGCTCCTTGAGTTGCGATCGCAAAATTTTCCCAATCGAACTCTTGGGGATTGCCTCTTTTGGTAGAGGAATAAGATAACTCGGACTCACCCCTAGTTTGCTAACCACCTCAGTGGAGATGTCCTGGAGTAATGGGGTTAACTGGTCATCCTCAGACCAATCAGTATGGAATAAAATGACCAATTGGTCAGTATCTTTACTTGGTTGTCGAATTCCGCAAGCTGCTGTGTAAGAGGGAATCACCCCCTCTACCTGCTCAACCACTGCTTCGATTTCATAACTATAGTGATTGAGACCATTAATAATAATGACATCTTTTTCTCGACCGGTAATCGTGAGACGTCCGTCACGCAGTACACCATTATCTCCCGTTTTTAACCATCCATCCGGTGTAAAGGCTTCTCGATTTAGCTCAGGATTCTGGTAATAACCATCACTCACCATCGGACCAGAAATCTGTACCTGACCCACTGTATCTTCTTCAACTATTTGTCCGAGTGCATCCACAATCCGCACAGAAAAGCCAGGCACAGGTCTGCCAACTTCTACAACAGAGTGGTTAACAGACTGGTTATCCGACGGTAAATTCAACAAGTACCGATGGGAAAATACCACAGCAGCACAGGTTTCAGACATTCCCCAAGCTGAATGCATGACATTGACGGATAACCCATGGGGAGAAAGCAACTGCAAGAATCGCTTTGCAGTTTGAGGTACAATCGGCTCAGCCACACTTAATACAGATTTGAGGGAAGATAAATCCCATTTCCGGTGGCTGTTCGCAACGGATTTCTGATTTATTTTCTGATTTATCAAACCTAGGGCAAAATTAGGAGCCCAGGCCAAGGTAACCCGATAGTTTTCAATCCAATCCAACCAATTGAGGGGATTTTCCAAGAAAGCTTTAGCGGGAGCATGGATTTGCAGGTTACCGACATAGACATCCCGAATACAACAGCGTACCAGAGAGCCAACATGGTCTAAATTAAGCCAGTTCAAGGAGATATCATCCTGGGTCAGATTATTCCTCTGGGCACTGGCGGCGACATTATTAATTAAATTGGCATGGGTCAACCTGACGCCTTTAGGCATTCCTGTACTTCCAGAGGTCAGTAACAATATTGCTAAATCATCCGGTTGGCTGTGATAGTAATTTAGGTCAGGCTCAGATGAGCGGAAGTTGTCTACGGTTTCAATTAAAATTTCTTTTTTGGGCAAGGGATGCTCGGTAGGAGCCGCTACGCGAAAGCATAAAGCACGGATTGCTGGAGCAAGGGTATCACTGGTTAGGATGACCGGTTGCTCTAGCATTTTCCAGGCATTGCACAGCTTATTGACGGTACTGTTAGATGACTCATAGGTCGGTGCGATCGCAATCGGGACTGGGACAAAACCGCCCAAAATACAAGCCCAGAAGGTTGGAATGAAGTCTTGATTTTGGTCAAATTGGAAGATTACTTTGTCTTGAGGCTTTAGATTTAGTTTTCTTAAGCCACCAAGAATCCGCTGTGCTTCTTTGAGGAGAGCTGGGTAAGATTGATAGTTTTGGTGAGTATTTCCCTGACTATCAGAGTCGAGATAGATAATCCCTTGCTCCGGCGCAACCCTTGCAGTTTTTAGTAGCGCTTGGGAGAGAGTTGAGATATCTGTTGGTAACTGTAGCGCTTCACCATGACTGATGGCGGGTTTTGATGGGGTGGAATTTGAGCGATGCTCCCCCTGAGCCGCTACGGGATGCTCGGTACGAGCTGCTACGGGAACGCAATCGTCGGAAGATGCCTTGGAGTAATCCCTCGGTAGGGGTTTGGCTTTTGATAATTCTGGCTTTGGACTAGTTTCGGTGGAGGCTGGAAGTAGGTCTAATAGATGTAGGGGTGTGTCGGGCTGGGTGTAGTCTTGTAGAACTACGGCGACTTCCTTGATTTCTGCCCCTCCATAACTATATGACTGTAGCTGCTCTTCCCATTGCTGCACTAAGTCGGTATCAATTATTTCTACAGAAGCTAGTGCTTGTTGATCTATCTCACCTGTGGGAGTTAGGGGCAAGGTAGTTACCGGAACAATAATTAGGGGGACTTTTGGTTCACCAAATTTTGGTTCACCACTAGATAGCAGAGTGTCTGAGATGGTGTCTGACACGACCCCTTGCAGGAGCGATCGCAGTTGTTCTGATGAAGGTGATCCAGCTGAGACTACATAGGCAATAATAGGCAAAAAACTACAATTGTCTCTGAGGGCTATTTTTTTCTTTTCTTCTGTAATTTTCCTCTCCAGGACAACACAGTCGTCAACTAACGGATTTGCTAACAAAGCCGATTCGATTTTGGTCAATAGTTGTGGCAGATAGTCTTGGATTGGCTTTTCTATAATGTTATCGGTATCTTGTCCTATATAATTGGTAATATATGGCTGCATTTTTCGATACTTTTATTGAGTTTTTTTTTGACGATGGGTTTAATTCCGGATTAATAATGTATTTAAATATATTAATTTAAATTAATTTAAAAAAATAAAAATGGTGATTAAAATTTGAAAATTATGGTAGATAAATGGGATTAATTAAGAATCATAATTATCTAATTATATTTAAAATTAATGCCATTAAAAAGTTTAAAAATATAGCCTTTATAAAATATATGAGGTACAGTATTTATTGGCGCTGATTGCCTTTCAGACATTCTTGTATAGCACTACGCATTCAGATTAGGACATTGTCTTGATGCAGTCGCTCATGGGGGAAACCACGGCAGTCGCTCATGGGGGAGACCCCCAAGACCGCGCTGCCTTCCCAAGACCGTAATGGTGCGTTTTCCGCATTAAGAATGAAATTCGCCACGGGTCGCACCTCTGCATCGCTCCTAAACTCCGAAACGTAAGTAATCGCTTACTTATGACTTCTGACTTCTGACTTCTGACGCTAAGCGTAGCGCTATATTGCTGCCAAATGCCTTCTGCCCTCTGCATTAAAAGGATAAGCAAAGTACTTCAAGGAATTAAAACTGCTATAATTAAAAGGCTGAAATCGCTGTAATTACTTTAATAAAAGGGGTTTCTGCGTAAGTCCTATTGGTAGGCTCAGTTTGGTCTCAGTGAGCAGCCCAAGGTCAAGGGTGGTAAGGGCACTTTTTTGATAGCTCTTAGCCTGAGGTTGAATCACATGATCAATATCCGAAAGATAACCACAGGTATACTGAAAAACGTTACTCATTTTGCTACAGCCTATCCTAAAGTTAGGCTCTGCTAGGAGCCTCGTACTTTAACATTTTCAAGATTTATCGATTAAGTCCGGATAGGTGTGTCAGTGATCAATAAACTTCTATTAAAGTGGTACTATTACGACCTTTTATTAAATCAGGACAAAAAACCTGAAACTCTTGTCCCTGTCTTGATGCAAAGCGCGAGTAGGGGGAACCTCACAGGGGTAGGTTTTTTACATTTGGGTCGGGAGCGGTGCGACCCGTGGCGAATTTAATTCGACGACTGTAAGCGCACCGAGGGAATCGGGAGCGGTGCGACCCGTGGCGAATTTAATTCGACGACTGTAAGCGCACCGAGGGAATCGGGAGCGGTGCGACCCGTGGCGAATTTAATTCGACGACTGTAAGCGCACCGAGGGAATCGGGAAAAGCGGGAAATGGGGAGAATTATCCCGGAAATAATTGTGTATTTTGATACATATTTTTATTAATTTATACGCAATGAGAGTACTTAGTCGCCCCAATGTTTAAAAACCTACCCTTGTAAGGAGGGTAGACCAGCTTTGGCACTGGTGGATTGTTGGTGTCTACCTCTCCCAACGGTCAAGGGCTATAGGTTTAGATTGCTCCGACCTGCTCCGCCGCCTGGGCTAATTCAAATACCACCCGCGCCACGTAGGGGCGAATCATCCACCAGATTAAGGGTGATAACCAGCCCTTTAGGGTAACTGAGTAGGAAATATAGGTACCACAAAGGGTGGACTCTACCTGGTAAGTGACCCGATTTTCAACCCCAGGGATTGCCAGAAATCGTATACTGAGTAGCTCACCGGGTAAGACACGCTCTACAAAAATTCGGACCGGAATTGGGATCAAGCGAGTGACTACCTGATAAATTAAACCAGGTTTAGCCATTAAACCTTTCGGAGCATTGGTACTTGACAGCAGGGGATTCCAAGACACATCTGCTAAGTTGATCAATTTTTGCCAGAGCACTTCCACTGGGGCAGTACTCAGGGCGCGATAGGTCTTGAAGAGGGAAAACTTACACCAAATCCCCTCGTGACCAGCAATTAACTTGAAAGAAAAATTAAGAATCACTACACGCCTCCCGCAGCTATGCTCAGGCAGATTTATGATCTTCCCCAAATGGCTTTGGTTGAAAAATCCCTCTCTATTTAGGATATGATCTCAACTGCCTGGAAGTTATGCCGACCCCCAGGGCTTACCCTGAGGGGAGCGGATGGTAGCAACGAATAACTACCAACCAATAACTACCAACCAATAATTACCAACCAATAACATTGGCAAGGCAAACTTAAGGTTTTGTTTGCATAGGCGCTTCTAGGCGCTCAACCAGGAATGGGTAGGAACTGCACATCTTCCCACCCCCATTCGGGGGACGGGGAGTAAAGACCCCGGCTCGTTTTTCCTCCCCAGCCTAAAGAACCAGAGGTGCGACCCGTGGCGAATTTAATTCTTAATGGGTCAAGCGCACCTAAGGTTTCCAAACTCACTAGGATTGTTTATGACAGCTTTTCAGACGGACACAACAACTACCACTAATACCACTTCTTTACCTCCTGCCGACTCTAGGGAGAGAGTCAAGCAGTTGATGCAACAGCTGCAAGATACGATTTGTGATGCTCTAGTAAAAGTAGACGGAATTGGCACCTTCAGAGAAGATAAATGGGACAGAGACGAAGGGGGTGGTGGTCGTTCCCGTGTGATACGCGATGGTTCAGTATTGGAACAGGGTGGGGTTAACTTTTCGGAAGTTTGGGGCAAACAGCTGCCACCTTCAATTTTGAAACAGCGCCCCGAGGCAGCTGGACATGGTTTTTTCGCTACTGGTACCTCCCTAGTATTGCATCCTCGTAATCCCTATGTCCCCACGGTTCACCTGAATTATCGCTACTTTGAGGCAGGACCAGTCTGGTGGTTTGGTGGGGGAATCGATTTGACCCCTTACTATCCCTTTGCTGAAGATGCTGCCCATTTGCACCGCCAATTGAAAGAAGCCTGTGATGCTCATCACCCTGAGTATTACCCAGTGTTCAAGTCTTGGTGCGATGAGTATTTTTATCTGAAACACCGTCAAGAAATGCGGGGTGTTGGAGGCTTATTTTTTGACTATCAAGATGGCACAGGTAAACTCTATCGTGGTCCCCATCCAGATGGTCCCGCAGCAGCTTACAGTGAAAAGCTTGGGGATTTAGAGCCTCGCAGTTGGGAAGATTTATTTGCATTTGTCACAACCTGCTCTGAGGCATTTTTACCAGCTTATCTACCCATTGTAGAGCGCCGTCGCGATATGGACTATGGAGACAGAGAACGTAACTTCCAACTCTATCGTCGGGGTCGATATGTAGAATTTAACCTGGTGTATGACCGAGGCACAATTTTTGGTCTGCAAACTAACGGGCGTACTGAATCCATCCTGATGTCCTTACCCCCCTTAGTGCGTTGGGAATACGGTTACCAACCTGAACCGAATACACCAGAATCTGAACTCTATGAGACATTTCTCAAGCCTCAAGACTGGGCGAACTGGACAGCTTAAACTGTTGTCATATCACTTATGGCAATACTAGGATGGTTCGATGTCAGCTATCAGTCGTAAGTTATCAGCAGTCAGGTATCAGCAGTCAGGTATCAGCAGTCAGGTATCAGCAGTCAGGTATCAGCAGTCAGGTATCAGCCGTCAGCTTATGCGCTACGGGCACGCTTGGCCTTTGGCCACGCTCCGCGAACGCGAACAGCAGTCAGGTATCAGCAGTCAGGTATCAGCAGTCAGGTATCAGCAGTCAGGTATCAGCAGTCAGCTAATCAACGGTAGGTAGTAAATAAGCATCGGGGGTGCTGGTAGGGCTGGTTGAAATTCCCTGGTCGTTTTACTATCAGCTATCAGCTATCAGCAGTCAGATATCAGCATTCAGCTGACGTAATAGAGATTAAACCAATGCTTACCGGTTTGATTCAAAAGGTGATAGCACCTCAATTAGCGTGGCCTACGGCCAATGACTGATAGCTGATAGCTGAACGCGATCGCGTGTGCGTAGCACATAAGCTGATAGCTGATAGCTGATAGCTGATAGCTGATAGCTGATAGCTGATAGCTGATAGCTGGGGGAACATAGAATAGAAATCCAGGATTCATCCCCATTATTCCCTTAATCTTCAGGTCTTATGACCAGATTTGTGCAAAAATTTGGATACGCTCCCTGACATTTCACCAATCACTGTAAGCTAAACTAGCTTGCAGTGAGAACCTCCATGATCCCAATCACAGAGGGCTTGCTTTAAGAAAAGTCTTCCCCGCTTAATTTGTTAGTCAGGGTCTATGAATTAACAATAATTTCAGAGCTTTTCCAGTCGGGTGGGAAGCAGTCAGGGACTACAGGTGGCAATAGTCCTAATCGTTTGGGACGCACTCTCAAATCTTTATAAGTAGATTTGGGAAGGTTTCAATCAGCGGTAGCTGCGACAAGGAGCATGCACAAGCCTTGATAGCCGAGGGAGGCACACTTTAGCCTCAACGGGAGTAAACACAAAACCATGTGTAATTACATCACTACATTCAATGTGTCCATGGCCAGGATGGTTATTATTATAGTTTTGCTGAATGATAAGTAACTTTGATGAGCTTTTTTGTAGGAGGTGCTGATGGTTCATATCGATCAGAAAACTCATACTACTGAAGATGGTACAAATGTGATTGTTTTGAAACCGATTGGACGCTTGGACATCACTACAGCTTGGCCTTTTCGTCTGAAATTGCAAGAGTGTATTTCCCAACTGCGCAGGCATGTAGTGGTTAATCTGAGTCAGGTTGACTTTATTGATAGTTCGGGTTTGACATCCTTAGTGGCTGGCATGCGAGATGCTGACAAAATTAAGGGCAGCTTTCGCATTTGTTCTGTTCATCCAGACGCCAAGCTGGTGTTTGAAGTCACTATGATGGACACGGTGTTTGAAATTTTTGAAACGGAGGAAGAAGCCTTAGATGGTTTATCCAGTAGTATCGTCACCTGAATAGACATCTGCGACCCATTAGGTTTGAGATTAAGCTTGGTTTGGCTTCGGTCAATCTTTTAGCACAGATGTGTGATCAGAGCGTGTTAAAATAGCAAAGGTGCTGATTGACCCGACCGACGAAAAGGGCTTGAATGCTACTAGCGGCAGCTCGGGAAAATAACTTGGCTGAGCTTTGTAAAAATAAGTCCACAGCAAGTTGAAGTCCAATAAATCAAAGGACCTGCGGGAGGCGGGTTGCGGCCAGGGTAGTAGGGGAACAAAGCATTGAAATCCTACTGCGGGAGTAAGTGCGACAGAGCAAAACCTCCGGACGTTGATTAAGACCAATCTGGCATCAGCGGATGAAACTGGAAACCCCCACCATCATCTTGGATTTGGTGGTAGGTGCTTCATGGGAGATAATAAAAATAATATAAAGCTTCAATTCTGATCTGCCTTGTGAATACTGTTCGCACAGTCTCGGATACTAAACGGGATTTCTACACCTATCACACTCGTCCCATTAACTCTATTTACCGACGTGTAGTAGAAGAGTTGATGGTAGAGATGCATTTGCTGTCGGTTAATGTGGATTTTAACTACGACCCCATCTATGGCTTAGGTGTGGTGACATGCTTTGACCGGTTTATGCAGAGCTATCAACCGGAACATGATAAAGAATCAATTTTTAATGCTCTGTGTCAAGCAGTCGGAGGTGAAGCTCAGCAGTACCAGGAAGATGCCCAACGGCTCAAAACCAGCGTAGATTCTATGTCTGGGCAAGATTTGATCTCCTGGTTAAGTTCCCCAACCTCTGAAAATGGGAGTGGGGATTTGGCAACCACTATAGCTGCGATCGCACAAAATTCTCAGTTTAAGTACAGCAGATTGTTTGCCATTGGTTTATTTTCACTACTAGAGCAGACGGACTCGGAGTTAGCTCAAGACCAAAAGCAGCTCGAAGAAGTAATTAACAACATTAGCAGTGGATTAAACCTTCCTTCGGAAAAGCTACAAAAAGACTTGGAGTTGTACCGCAGCAACCTGGAAAAAATGGCACAGGCTCGGGTAGTGATAGAAGATGCCATTCAAGCTGATCGCAAAAAGCGGGAGGAGCGTGCTAAAGAGAAAGAAGAAAAATCAGCGACACCTAGCAGCGATTCCACCCCATCTGCCCCAGAAGAATCAGATTCCTCTTCGGATTCTTCTGAGGATGAAGCCCCATCTTCCTAGCTAGGTTTTTTTGATCTAACAGACTGATATCCCCCGGATAAATCCCAGATAAATCACGGGGGCTAATTCCATAACCCTGGTAAAAAAGGTCAAAGGGCAAGGTCGGTAAGCGATCAGCGATCAGCGATCAGCGATCAGCTGATCATCTCAGTCTGGGTATCAAGGACAATTTCACCCCAAATGATCTTAAATCAAAGCTTGTAATTGTTGAATCAGGTCTTCCGCTGGTCTGAGCCCCTCTATCCGTTGTTGAGGCTGACCGTTTTTAAACAGTACCAAGGTTGGTAACGCCTCAATCTGATACTGGGAAGCTAGCTGGGGGTATTTTTCTGTATCAATTTTTACAACTTTCAAACGATCTTTCAGCTCAGCATTGACCTGTTCTAGGATAGGAGCCATCATCTGACATGGCCCACACCAAGTGGCATAGAAATCTACCAACACCGGCACATCTGAGCCAGATAATAATTCTTGGAACGTTTTGAACTGCTTTTTAACGGCCATGAGCAAGAAACCTTTCCTAGTCCTTCTGCTCGATTCTAGTCCAAAATGATTGGAGCTGGACTAAGCTAAAGATTCCGGTAAAGTTAACTTTGGAGGAAACCTGTCCTGCCCACAGCACAAGATCAGGCAGGATAGAAAACAATTCAAGGTTTATGGAAACATTACAGACATCTGGGCAACCATCTTCGCAACAATTAAGCGATCGCATTGCCATCGTGACCGGTGCCTCGCGAGGAATTGGTCGAGCTGTGGCCCTGGCCTTAGCTGGGTCAGGGGCAAAGGTTGTAGTCAACTACGCCAGTTCCAGTAATGCAGCTGATCAGGTCGTAGGGGCTATCATTGATGCTGGGGGTGAAGCCTTAGCACTTCAGGCTGATGTGTCTCAAGCTGAACAAGTCGATGCCCTAGTTAAAGGGACTCTCGAAAAGTTTGGTCGTATAGACGTGCTAGTGAATAATGCTGGGATTACCCGCGACAACTTGTTATTGCGCATGAAACCCTCAGATTGGCAGGCAGTAATTGATCTGAACCTGACTGGAGTATTTTTATGTATCAAAGCAGTGAGCAAACTGATGCTAAAGCAAAAGTCTGGTCGGATTATCAATATTGCTTCAGTGTCAGGACAGATGGGAAACTCTGGTCAAGCCAATTACAGTGCTGCCAAGGCTGGTGTGATTGCCTTGACCAAAACCGTTGCCAAAGAGTTTGCTAGTCGTGGCATTACAGTCAATGCCGTAGCTCCCGGTTTTATTGACACTGATATGACCAGTGACCTTAAGTCAGAAGCCATTATTGAGCAGATCCCTCTAGGTCGTTACGGTAAGCCAGAAGAAGTAGCTGGGATGGTGAGGTTTTTGGCAGCTGATCTAGCTGCTGCCTATATCACTGGACAAGTGTTTAATGTCGATGGTGGTATGGTTATGGCTTGAACCCCCCGGCAGGTCTGTGTTTCAACTTCCGGAAAGTTGAAAATTGTCAGACGAATTAGCACTCTTCGTGTAAGAGTGCTAAATTTGCTAATGGAGACACAAAGCAAGTTCAAATAACCAATGGCAAAAATCGTTTCGTTTGACGAAGAATCCAGACGCTCATTGGAGCGGGGGGTCAATGCCTTAGCTGATGCTGTACGTATTACCCTTGGTCCAAAAGGTCGTAATGTGCTTCTGGAAAAACAGTATGGGGCACCCCAGATTGTCAATGATGGTATTACCGTTGCCAAAGATATTGAACTGGAAGACCCATTAGAAAATACTGGCGCTAGACTGATTCAAGAAGTCGCATCCAAGACTAAAGACGTTGCTGGGGATGGCACTACCACAGCTACCATTCTGGCTCAGGCCATGATTCGGGAAGGTCTTAAGAATGTGGCAGCTGGGGCAAATCCTGTAGCTGTGCGCCGAGGAATCGAGAAAACTGTTGCCGAGCTGGTCAAAGAGATTGAGGCCATGGCACAGCCGGTTCAGGGAACTGGGATCGCTCAAGTTGCTACAGTCTCCGCTGGTAACGATCAAGAAGTGGGTGACATGATTGCCCAAGCCATGGAAAAGGTCACCAAAGATGGTGTGATCACCGTTGAAGAATCCAAATCCCTCTCCACCGAATTAGAGGTAGTGGAAGGGATGCAGATCGATCGCGGTTATATTTCCCCTTACTTCGTGACCGATAACGAACGGATGACAGTGGAATTTGAAAACCCCTACATCCTGATTACCGATAAAAAGATTAGTGTTATCCAGGATTTGGTACCGATTCTGGAAAAAGTGGCTCGTGACAGCAAACCCTTGCTGATTATTTCCGAAGATCTAGATGGAGAAGCCTTGGCAACTCTGGTGGTGAATAAGGCCAGGGGTGTGTTGAATGCCGCTGCGGTCAAGGCACCGGGATTTGGCGATCGCCGCAAGCAAATGTTACAGGATATTGCAGTTTTGACCGGTGGTCAGGTAATATCCGAAGACGTTGGTTTGAGCCTGGATACTGTCTCCCTAGATATGCTGGGAAATGCTACCAAAGTTAGCATTGACAAAGACACTACTACCATAGTAGCTGGTGGTCAAACTAAGGCAGATGTAGAAAAGCGAGTTGAGCAAATCCGCCGCCAGCTAGCAGAAACTGACTCTGAATACGATAAGGAGAAACTGCAAGAACGGATTGCTAAACTGGCCGGTGGTGTAGCAGTCATTAAGGTTGGTGCGGCTACTGAAACAGAACTCAAAGACCGCAAGCTGCGGATTGAAGATGCCCTCAACGCTACTAAAGCTGCGGTAGATGAAGGGATTGTTCCTGGTGGTGGTACAACCTTGATTCGCTTAATAGAAAAAATTCCTGCACTGACAAACGACCTAGAGGAAGAAGAGAAAGTTGGTGGAAGGATTGTAGCCAAGTCATTAGAAGCTCCCCTGGCTCAGATGGCGGATAATGCTGGTGTTGAAGGTTCCGTCATTGTAGAGAAAGTACGGGAGAGTACTGGTAACGTTGGCTATAATGCTGCTACTGACACAATTGAAGACTTGATTGTTGCAGGTATTATTGACCCTGCTAAGGTAGTACGCTCATCCCTACAGAATGCTGCGTCTATCGCTGGTATGGTCTTGACCACAGAAGCCCTGGTGGTAGAGAAACCTGAACCTAAATCTGCTGCTCCTGCTCCCGACATGGGCGGCATGGGCGGCATGGGCGGCATGGGTGGCATGGGCGGCATGGGCGGCATGGGCATGATGTAGTGTCATGATCTAGTGCCATCATTGCTTTGCTAGCATAAAGCCTTGAAGCAGCTTGTCCCTGAGGACAGGCTGCTTTTTGATTGGTCATTAGTATTGACTACTGTCGTCGCTAAATCACGGGATTATAGCGATAGATTCCTAAGAAGATTAATCCTTACTGGCTAAGCCAAATAGCCTCTACACTCTGAGTCAAATCATTGAGCTTACTTGTATTTTGGTCTATGCTCCTAGCAGAGGCTTTTCACCTTGCGCGCAAACCGGCACTTTTAAGTGCATTAATATGTCTTTATACTAATAAAAATTATCAATAAACGCAAAATATCCAGTCTCCAATTCCCCTCCCGCTAAGTCTTACTGGCAGTGCCAGACGCTGCTTAACACGACTATAACGGGAGTCCCCTTGGAGTTGAACGATGCTGTGAATCTCTTGGTCGTAACAGATAGTCCAGGATGCCTCTATTCTATCTACTCCCTATATAAAAATAACAGTTGGGAGCATGTTAGGGACAGCAGAAAAACTTTCACTCCCTTCTGGAATATCTCATGTTATTTTATACTGATCTGCATATTGCTATGATCAATATCAATATGGAAAGAATAGATAACCCGTTTGTGCATGGTGTAGCAAGCGGAGATCCACTTGAAGATCAGGTTGTGATTTGGACGCGAGTCACTACACCCACATCCGAACCTGTGGAAGTTAACTGGAAAGTAGCTAGCGATTCTGACTTCAGCAAAATTATTGCTTCTGGGACAGCCTTAGCTGAAGCCAATGCAGACTACACAGTTAATGTTGATGTGACTGGTTTAGAACCTGCAACTCGATACTTTTACCAGTTTGAAGCACTAGGTCAGATATCACCCGTTGGCAGAACCAAGACTTTACCAACAAATGGTGTTGAACATCTGCGCTTTGCTCAGGTGTCCTGTGCGAAATTCAATGCTGGCTTCTTCAACGCCTATAGTCGCATTGCAGCACGGGATGACCTTGATTTTTTACTGCATCTGGGTGATTACATCTACGAAGCCTCAAACAAGCCGCCAGCCAGCCAAACACCCGGTGCAGATATTGGTCGTCCGTTTGAACCGGCTCACGAGTGCAAGACACTGGAAGATTACCGCCAACGCTACGATCAGTATCACCGAGATCCTGACCTGCAACGTCTGCGTGCCTCACTACCAATAATTGCTACCCTCGACGATCACGAATTTGCTGATGGTGCATGGCGCGATGGCGCTAGCGAACACAACCCAGAACGCGATGGCGATTGGGCTAAACGTCGCGCTGTTGCGTTCCAAGTACGCTGGGAATGGTTACCAGCACGCAAGCCTGATCCCGCCAACGTACAAAGAGTTTTTCGGAAAGTGTCACTGGGTGGGTTAGCCGATTTAATGTTGATTGACACTCGTACTCTTCGTGATGAGCCTGTACCGCCCCCAGCAATGTTTGACCCAGAACGATCTGCTCTGGGTGCTGAACAACGTACTTGGTTGCTGGAACAGTTTGATACATCGAAGGCACAATGGAAGTTATTGGCAAACCCATCAGTGATGGCGACAACATGGAGTAAAGATTTCCCTCCATCAATTAAGCAAGCACTCCTAAAGCTAAAGCTGATCGATGTTGACGGTATCCGGCCAGATTACGATCAATGGGATGGCTATCCTGTTGAGCGGGATTTACTTCTGTCCCACTGGCGAGACAATGAGATCAAAAATGTTGTTGTACTCAGTGGTGATGTCCACATTGGACTAGCGATTGAGTTAAAGCGAGATGCTTTCGATCCACAAGAAGAACCAATCGCTGTGGAGTTTGTGACGGGTAGCTTGACGTCACAGAACCTTGACGACAAAATGGGTTGGGAACGACGCACACAGTCTATTCCCATTGAGCAAGAGGTGATGAAGGCTTTTCCCCACATTCACTGGTGTGATTTTGACAGTCATGGTTATCTGGTTATTGATGTAACTCCTGCACAAGTTACCGCTCAATGGTGGGCTGTTGATACATTATTGCGTCCTAGCAACACTGAAGAACTGATGTCAACCTGGATGGTTGAGTCAGGTAAGCCAAAACTCATTCCAGCTTAGTTAGTAACTTATTGCCTAAAGTGACAGGGCTTCGGGATTCCCCCCTGAAGCCCTGTGAATCAATATTGAGTAAACTCATTTATGGGGTATATAGCGCTACGCGCAAGTCAGAAGTCAGAAGTCAGAAGTCAGAAGTAAGCTATGACTCAGTTTCGGAGTTTAGTAATGTCAAACATCGAGGTGCGACCCAAGGCCGGGTTCCCCGGCTATTGGAAAGCGCACCTCTGAATGCGTAGTGCTATACTTTACCAATCCTTATGCAGGCTCTACTTATTCCCATTAACGAATAAAACCTTAAACTAGTATTTTTAAGAGGTTTACAATAAATGGATAACGACCAAAACTTGCTAATCCTGACGATTTATATAATCGGCGTTACTTACGTTTTGTACAAAGCTTTCCAGGAAATAGACCAACTCATAACGGTTAAGGTAGACTCTGATGCTATCAATCAGGAACTGGAAAAGAACAATCTTAAGGATTTCATGGAAGTCAACTTTGGCTTCGATCCTAGCTATAAATTGGATGACTTAAAGGATCTTAAACTGAGTGTTAAAAATAAATCCAACGAGAATCCTGTTTATATTGAAATAGACTGGGACAAGAGTCTGATAACTGACTTGGAAAATAATTCCCGACCCATGATTTGGGTAAATTCTGATGATATGGAAGAGGCTCCCAAAAGCCAAGACGTTGGGAAAATTCGTCCTGGTCAAAATTGCGAATTTAAGCTTAGTGATGAAAATATTAAAAATGCGTTGTTTCCAGTAAAAGACTTGAAGAATGCGATTAAAAATGGTGGCAAATTTAATCTCCAATTATTATTTAATTTCTTTGAACCAAATACTGGAAATAGCCGTTCGTTCTACTTACCCTGTAGGTTTACACCGATCAAGTTACACTGGACTCAGGCTATAGTTCTTGCCTTGCAACCTCAATAGGAGTATAGCGTTTTTCAATTTGGTGAGGTACAGAGTACCTGGTTTTAGGGAACAGGGAACAGGGAACAGGGAACAGGGAACAGGGAACAGGGAACAGGGAAAAAATCCTGTGTTCCTCATTAGGATGGAAATTGCTATCATAATCAGGAATAGCAGTGGGCAGTCGTAAGCTATAGCGCGTGTCGCGTATCAGCTAATGCGCTACGGGCAGGCTACGCGAACAGTAGCGTGGCCAAAAGCCAAGGGCTGACGGCTGACGGCTGACGGCTGACCACTGACGGCTGATGGCTGACGGCTGAATGCTTACTGGGAGTCTATGCGCGAAGATTTTGGTTTGTCTCCAGTATTACGAACGTTGACTAACTTATTTAGTACTTCAAACCAAAAGGGGGCTCCCATACAGATTGCGATCGCACTCAAAATAATCCCTAAAACAAATTTGAAGTAAACCCAAGTCAAACCCAGCTCTCTGGGAAGGTGATTGGGTTCTTCAAACTGCTCTACAAGATTAGTTTCTCCCCAGCCAATGGGAAGGAAGGCTAGGTCATCTACAGCTGAGGTTATACTATCATAACAGTCATTATTGTTTGATTCTTGCTGTAAACAGGCACTAGTTTCATTAACAATCCTATTAGTGACTTGATTGGCAGCAGCTCTTACACTGTGGTTTTTATAGAATTGATTGCTGATATTGATGGTATCGATATTCAAGGCTAGGGAAATCACTAATCCAATTAAAAAAGATATGGCTTTAGACTGACGCTTGTATACCCCGGCAGCTCGTGCCATGGATTCGTCAAACCATGTCGCCAGTTCTTCCTGGAGTTTTTTTAGGTCTTTGTTCCGGTCAGAGTATTCAAATTTCGCTTTATCAATCAGGGTTAAAAGAGTTATCTTTAAGTCTTCAGGAAGTAAATTTTTGATCTTATCTTCTTCAAGGGCTGTTTTAAAATTGTCCAGAGTAATCTCGGCATTATTTTTGAAGGTTGATGCCTGCTGAACAATGATCATGATTAAAGCGGTGGCAAAGGTATCTGATGGAATATAGGAAGGTCCACTAACCGTTGAGTTAGAGTTTGACTTTAATTCATTTTTGTTATCTAGGTCTTTGGCTTCGTGATTAACTGATTTAAGCAACGGATTTTGATAGAGTTTCTTTAAAAGCCGTTTGGTCTTTTTTAAATTGTTAATCTGATCAACGGTTACGTTAACTGATTCTCCATCTGACTCATCGACCACATCTTTCAGGGTTATATTTCGTAACTGAATCCCACCATTAATTAAATTTTCGATAGCCCTCTGTAAGTGTTTAGCTCGCCATTGTAAAACGCTAGCGAGATATTCTTGGATTTCAGAGGCTAACAGACTGGTGATCAGGTAGACAAAAAATAAGCCAAGGGCAACGTTTAAAATAGCAGATAAGTCCATGAGTAACCAGCAGTCTTGTCAAAAAGAGCAGCAAAGGGAACAGGAACCCACCCCTAACCCCTCCCAGGAGGGGAACAGGGAGTAGGGAGTAGGGAACAGGGGAAAAAAATTATCACAATTCCTACACTGATCGCTATATCTTATCGTGAACTGTGTCCTAAATCCTAGCCTGAAAATCCTAGGCAAGTTATGGTCTGTTTACTCTTTAAACCTCTACCTCTAGCCTTCTGACTAAGAACGCCCACTTATCAGCAATCTCCTCAATTATCTTACTGGTGGGCTTGCCTGCACCATGCCCTGCTTTGGTCTCAATCCGAATTAACACTGGTTGTTCCCCTTCATGGGCCTCCTGCAAGGCTGCGGCAAATTTGAAACTATGGGCAGGGACAACCCGGTCATCATGGTCAGCGGTGGTAATCAGGGTAGGGGGATAAGCGGTTCCTGGTTTGAGATTGTGTAATGGGGAATAGGCGTAAAGGGCTTTAAATTCTTCTGGGTTATCTGGGGAACCGTAGTCGGAACACCAGGCCCAACCAATAGTAAACTTATGGAAGCGCAACATATCCAGTACTCCCACTGCTGGTAGGGCTGCACCGAATAAGTCTGGACGCTGAGTCATGCAAGCACCGACCAATAATCCCCCATTGCTACCGCCTGCGATCGCAAGTTTTTGTGGTGAGGTGTACTGAGCACCAATTAGCCACTCCGCCGCTGCTATGAAATCATCAAATACATTTTGCTTGTTGAGTTTTGTCCCAGATTGGTGCCAATCTTCCCCATACTCACCGCCACCACGGAGATTGGCAACAGCATAAACACCTCCCATTTCCATCCATACCAGATTGCTAATGGAGAAATTGGGGGTTATGGAGATATTAAAGCCGCCGTAGCCATAGAGGTAAGTGGGGTTGTTGCTATCTAACTGCAATCCCTTCTTGTGGGTGATAAACATAGGCACTTGGGTGCCATCTTTGCTAGGGTAGAAAACTTGTTTGGTCTCGTAGTCATCGGGATTAAAGTCTACCTGGGGCTGCCGGAAAATGGTACTTTCCCCACTTACCATGTCGTAGCGATAGATGGTTGCAGGGGTGGTGAAGCTGGTATAGCTGTAGAAGGTTTCAGTATCATAACGTAACCCATTGAAACCACCAACCGAACCAATACCAGGTAATTCCACTTCCCGCACAAAGGAACCATCTAGGTCAAAAATTTTGATGGAGGAGTGAGCATCTTTGAGGTAATCCGCCACAAATTGGTTGTTGAGTAAGCTTACACCTTCTAGGGTTTCATCGGCTTGGGGAATTACTTCTTGCCACTGTGCCTGATCAGGATGATTAGTATCTATGGCAATGACTCGACTGCGAGGGGCATCTAAGTCTGTGCGGAACCAAAATACTGATTGATCATTGCCGATGAAGCTATAGCTGGCATCAAATTCGTTAATGAGTTCCACAACCGGGGAATCTGGGTCTTGCAAATTTTTATAAAACACCAGATTCTTTGGGTCAGTACCGAGGAAGACTGTAATGATCAGATAATTACCATCTTCAGTGACTTGACCACTGAAACCCCATTCTTTCTGGTCAGGGCGCTCATAAATCAGACTATCCTCTGACTGGGGTGTTCCCAGCTTATGGTAATAGAGCTTTTGATAATAATTGAGGTCTTCTAACTTAGTGGCTTCATTGGGTTCATCGAAGCGGCTATAGAAGAAACCTTGATTGTCGTCAGTCCAAGATGCCCCAGAAAACTTCACCCACTTAATCTGATCCGAGAGGTCAAGACCGGTTTCCACCTCCCGCACTTGCCACTCTTGCCAGTCAGAACCAGACCTAGACAGACCATAGGCCAGCAGCTTGCCATCTTTACTAAAGGCTAAACCTGATAGGGCAACGGTACCATCTTCTGAAAGGGTGTTGGGGTCAAGTAATAGGGTTGGTTCAGCATCGAGGGAGGTCAAGGTGTAGAGAACACTTTGGTTCTGGAGACCATCGTTTTTGAAATAAAAGTAGCGATCGCCTTTTTTAAAGGGAGTGCTATATTTCTCGTAATTCCATAGCTTGGTGATGCGCTGCTTAAGTGTTTCCCGTGTTGGTATTTCGCTGAGATAACCAAAGGTGACTTGATTCTGTGCTTCTACCCAAGCCTTTGTTTCCTCTGAATCTGGGTCTTCTAGCCAGCGGTAAGGGTCAGCAACTAGAGTACCGTGGTAATCATCGACTTGGTCGGCTTTGCGGCTTTTGGGATAGTTCAGGGGTTGACTGGTAGATGGCATAGTGGCAGATGGGAAAGCAGCGTTTCTAGTTTAACGTTTCTATTCTTTGGGTCGAGGTTGGATGACATGGGCAGCTATGGAGCTGATCGCGAATTGATCTAAACTCTTGGTAAGCATTCAGCCGTCAGCCGTCAGCCTTCAGCCTTCAGCTTTTAGCTCACACTACTTGAGGTGCTGACGTAACTCAGCATTATTCCAATGCTTACCTGTTCTATTCAAAAGCTTTTCGCGTAGCGTGCGCGTAGCGCATTAGCTGATACGCAACACGCTGATAGGTTAATACTTACAATCAATTATTGGCATCGACAATGGGCTAATGCCGAGGTAAAGCAATAAGCTCTAAAATAGAATCACTGTGTGCTTGCGGTAGGGTTGCGGAAGGCAAATCGCGCCTGATAATTATGACTGGATCGATCACACCACAACTAGCAACGCCCTTAGAGCTCAAGACTCGTCCGGCTTTTGATATGAGTGATGAGGAATTCTTTGCTTTTTGTCAGCTCAATCGGGAGTTACGAATCGAACGGGAGCAAGATGGAAGGCTGATTATTATGACTCCTACAGGAGGGGAAACTGGCAGTCGCAATTTTGATTTGATTGTTCAGTTTGGCATTTGGGTATGCCAAGATGGTACAGGGAAAGGTTTTGATTCTTCTACTGGCTTTATACTTCCCAATGGAGCAAATCGTTCTCCTGATGTTGCTTGGGTCAAGCTTGAGAGGTGGGAATCCCTAACTAAAGAACAACGAAAGAAGTTTGTACCCCTATGCCCTGATTTTGTGATTGAGCTACGTTCTGGGAGTGATCGCCTGCAAAACTTGCAAGACAAAATGGCAGAGTATAGGTCAAATGGGACTTTGCTCGGTTGGCTGATTGACCCAGATCAGCGCCAAGTTTATGTATATCGTCTTGGGGCGGAAGTTGAACAGCTGGATAATCCAGCGACGGTGAGTGGTGAGCCAGTTTTACCTGGGTTTGTGCTCCAGATGGATCAGATCTGGGATTGAGGAGTAAGCCTTCAGCTATCAGCTATCAGCTATCAGCGCTTTTGTATCTGGGTTCTAAACACACTTATTGACGAAAAAGGCAAGAGGCAAGAGGATAACGATATAACGAAGTGAAGGGAATCTTCTACATTTTCTTCAAATTTAAAACAAAGGGTGTTCGCGTAGCGTGGCCTACGGCCTATTGCTTCTCGAATACGCTCCATCAATTCATCTAAAGATTTTGCTTGGGTATGACACCCTTTAAGACTGGGAACAGAAGCTACAAAGTAGCCATCAGCATCGCGCTCGATAATTACATTAAATTCTCGACTCATTATAGTCTAAATCTTGAGCAAACAAGCGCTTAACCCATGCTAATCATGACTATAGGGCGATCGCTACCAATTAATTACTCTTAAAACCGTTACCTTGGCAAATTCTTGATCAGCTGTCACCAAACTGGCCTAATTTTGTATAGCCATCGCTGCAATTATAGCATCGGGCAATTTCAACCTATATTGCTGGCGAATTTCGATAATTTTCTCAATCAACCCAGTGTCAATCGACACTAAACCGATCACCTCTACTCGCTGAAGAAACTGTTTAAAAAGTTGGCGGTCGCTTTCGGCTAGCCCAGAAAAAGCCAGAAACTCAATTTGGCTAATGACTGAAATCCAGATCCAGTCAGCATTTTGTAATAATTGAATTACTTTAGCATTTCCTTGCAGTAGAGCCACAATTGCATTTGTATCTAGGAAATAGCGATTACCACTCATCCCTTAGATTCCTTTGCATTGCTACCGCATCTCCCCCAAAGGTTAATCGCCCCACCAAATCTGAAAAATCATAGTTTAATTCCTGCTTATCAACTGATGAAACTGGATCTAAAACAAGGACAACGTTAACCTCAACTGCCCTTAACTGGGTTGGAATATTAAGATTCAAACAACCCGATTCATCAGTCTTAGTGGTCAGTTTTAGAACTTCCATTGGCAGTAGCATTAGTGGACCTTACCTTAGCTTATCTTAGCGCGATTGCTGGTCTATTAGCATAGTGCGTTCGCGTAGCGTGACCGTAGGTCAATCGCTTTTAGCAGCTCTTTTGGAGCATCGCAAATCCCTCGCCCTTTCCGCTAATCGCCGATCTTTTATAGTGCGTTACTTCAGAAATTTCGACCTTGGTAGTTGCTCGGATCTCGAACCCAGCACTCACTCTATTCAATAGCTTAATAAAAGTGCTTTAGATTTCTGGATCATCACCTAAAAGTTGATCTATACTTTCGATCCTTTGTTGAGAACCACGGCGAACACGATGAATGCGGACAATTCCTTCCTGTTCTTCGACTGCTTCACTCACCGTGAATAAAATATAGAATTGCTTTTTATAGAGAAGTTGGCGCACCTCAATACCCATATACTTACTTTCGAGGGCTAGTGAGCAACGCCTCGGAAAGTTTTCCAGGGTCAACATCACTTCATAACATCCTCTTACCCAGCGATAAGCTCGTTCTGCTGAATCCTCCTTTATCCAAATAAAAATACTTTCAATATCTGCCACTGCAGTAGGAGAGATTTCAATCTGGTAGGCCATATTTTTCCTGGAGCTGCTGAAATGCTTCCTTTAACGGAATACCTTGTCCTTGCTCAAACTCCTCAATACTCTTTCTGATGCCTGCAATAGACTCAAGCAATTCCATCCGATCGAGAAGTTGCTGATAGCTTTCAGCATCTTGAACAACTGCAGCAGCTTTGCCATTAACAGTCAGAACCATTGGTGCTTTAGTTTCTTTGAGCCTTGCGATAAAGGCTTTAGCGCCCCGTTGGAATTCTGAGAGTGGATGGATGTCACTCAGACTAAACATGATAGTTTTAATAAATTATTTGATAATTTAATGTTAATAGCTTGAAACTGTTTTGTCTAATGCGAACGCGCCCCGCGTGACCTACGGTCAATCGCGCCCCCCGTGACCTATGCGATTGCAAATTCAGTATATTGTCTCAGATGGGGTGGATGAAATCCTAAAACAATCTCCTCTCGTGGTATCCCTTTCTGTAACAAATCTGTCGCCACCCCATCCTCAGTCCAATCTTCCTCAATCCAAATCTTGTCATCCTTCAAACGGATATGAATCATAACACTCTTAATCCGTTCATCTTTCCACCAACCCATCAGCAGCAAAAGATACTGATCCTGTACCTCATCAAACCCTAAAGCACTTTCAGTGGTAGAACCAGATTTTTGATTGATATGATGATAGTCTCTTAAAACTTCCTGGACAATTTCCCGATAATGCTTTAATCTATCCATTGCTCAATTACCTTACTGTAAGCATTAAGCCGTCAGCCGTCAGCCTTTAGCTGAAAGCTGATGTCTGATAGCTGTTCGCGAAGCGTGCGCGTAGCGCTTAAGCTGATGTCTGAAAGCTGAAAGCTGAAAGCTGAAAGCTGAAAGCTGAAAGCTGAAAGCTGATAGCTGATAGCTGATAGCTTACAACTATCAAACTTTCGGGAAGACTTCTACCTTCACTTCCATCCCTATTTTTCCTAGCAAATTAATCAACTTATCCACACTGAATCGACTAATTTCACCATTCATTAAATTACTAATCCTCGGTTGGGTTTCTCCCAAAAACTCTGCTGCTTCATTTTGAGTCCATCCCCGCTCCTGAATATAGGAACGCAAATCTAAGATCAGATCCGCTCTTACCTTGAGATTCATTGCTTCTTCTGCCTCAAATCCCAAATCTTTAAATACATTGTCGTCCCCTAACACGACATTGACGGTTTTTTCATCAGTCATTTTTATGTTTATCCTTTTGTTCCTTTCTAAACTGAACCATCTCCTGATAACGCTTCTGTCCTAGTTGAATATCTCCTTTGGAGGTCTTCTGTGTTTTTTTATGGAAAACATGAAGCACATAAATTGCCTCTTCAAATCTAGCGACATATAAAATCCGATAGGCTTCTCCGGTCCAAATGCGAATCTCTTCAACTCCCTTGCCAATTGTGGGCATCGGCTTATAATCTGTAGGTTTTTGACCCCTTTGGATAGCTCTCAATTGAAAACCAGCCTTCCGCCGTGCTTCCAAGGGAAGATCCGATAATTCTTCTCTAGAAGAGCCAACCCAGTAAATTACTTTATCTGTCATTACCTTACCTCACCAAACAGTATACCTTATTTGGCATAAAAAGATAACACCAGAAGAAAGTGCGTTCGCTTTTAGCGGCTCTTTTGGAGCATCGCTTTTTCGGAATGGAGGGGAATTAGCGATCGCGAATTGGTATGATTTCTATCCCAATTACAGATTTATGCTGATCGGTAAGAGTCCTTTAAAATGCTGGTCAATCGATCAAATCGAGTATTGATTATCTTAGTGCGATCGCAAAGCCCTAGCCCTTAATGAAACGGGCAAGATGCCCATTCCACGCCTGATGCCCATTCCACAGCTGCGACAATCACGCGAATTAAATTCTTAATGGGTCAAGCGCACCTAAAAACTCTTCAAATCATTCCATTATTAAGCAATGCCGTAAATGGGCGTTACTGAACCAAGGAATAGTATACTAAGAAAGACTAGGATAAAGATAAATATAAAAATGACAACTGGTTTAACCAACCCTAGTCTTATGAATCAAACCTTCACTACCCAACACCTTTCCCCAGAAGCGATCGCTCAGCTTGTCAAGTATTTGCCTGACTACATCAAAGTTGCACTCAATGAAAAGTCTAGTGAATTGGAATGTTCCCTCGAAGCTACCATTGAAATGGCAATTTCCAACTTCCTAGACGAATAAGCATTGAGCTTTGAGGATTGTCTACTCGCTCAACGTCTGAAAAATAATAATTAAAATTGCCGATAAATAGAATAACTAAAGCGATTACGAATTTGTCGCTGTAACTCAATCCGAATGTAAACTGAAAATAACAAAAAGTAGGTTGGGCAAAGTTATAGTATCTAGAATTATCAAAAAAAACTAAACGGTCTTTGCCCACCCTACAACTGCTCACCCTGCCGTTGAAACATTTTCTAAGCACAGAGAGTTTATATCTGGCGCGAGTTTTGAGAATTGTCAATTGATCCGCCTTTCCCAACAAGTCCTCTAACTCAGCCACCTCATCAGTGCAGAGCAATGATTCTACATTTCTCGCCACTAAATCATCCAAACGAGTTTGATCTGCCACAGCCAATTTACAACTTGCCAGTGCTTCTAACTCATCTACACTCAAACCAAGCAAACACTCCTCATCCAACCCTAATGGATTAGCGAGTCGAGAATAGGTGTTCCAGTCCAATAAAACCCCAACTCTTTCCCCCTGCTCATTCGTGACATACTGTAATAAACTTGTCATATCAAAAAGCTTCATAAGATAATGTAATCCTATCTTAGCCCGTTCTGTGTACCTGATAGTTATGCAAACCTCCGTAAGTGATGTTGTCTACAGAAATACAATTTTACCTAAATAAAGTAGTAGATGAATATGAGTTGATTCAATTTTTGTCTAAAAGCCTCGATTTAAGAGGTTGTCTGAGAAGTCTCATTTGCTACATCCAAGCCCCCTAAATCCCCCAATTCTGGGGGACTTTTAGAAGCAAATTGACTCTTCCCCCAAAGTTGGGGGGTCAGGGGGGCAAAATTCAGTATCAAAAAACTTTTCAGATATCCTCTAAGATGTGAAACCTTAAACTATCCTGATAGTCAAGCTGAAGCCTTTGTAATGATAAACGACTATGACATAGGTTTTCCTATGGATATCACTATTTCCTATAGAAAGGGAGTTTCACTAGGGAAAGACTATTTGTGGTTAGCGAAACTTATTGCTAGGCATTATCAAACTATGGTGGCAACAGATTTACCAGAAGGACATCCGGACAAAATTAATCCCTATTGTTGGTGTGTAGCAGAACCAAACGGTTATTTAGTAGAAATGGTGGAAGACCTTTCAGATGTCGAAGACAGAGAAGGGTTACTACTAAATAGCAATTCCAAGAAATTACTTACTACATTCGGAAAATTGGCTTAAAAAATAAAACCTAACAAAACCACTACTGATAATGATACCGATAGATTAATTGACAATCTATTCACCTGTACCAAAACCCGTAAACTGGCGTACTTCAGGTTCATGAAAAGCTAAAACAATATCTTCTTTTGGCACTCCCATTTCCACTAATCGGTTGGCAAGTCCCTCTTCCGTGCCATCATGCTGAATCCAAATTTTTCCACCTTTGATATCAAGATGCAAAACACAGCCAAAATCACGTTTATTCCCACGCCAACCAACATACAGCAGTTGGTAGTGATCCTGCTCTGTATCAAAGACGGTCTGAACCTCAGGTGCGACCCAAGGGCGATTTACTCGCCCTAGGAGGCGCGCACCTACGTATTCTGGCGCAATTGTTTGCCGTGAAGCCCGTTGAGCACGTTCGGAAAGAAGATGTCGAATATACTGGCGATATTGCTCTACAGCCATTGAACAATTACCTCCTGTTTCACATCATAAATTACTAATCTAATCTGATAAGTAGTCGGACAAAAGCAAAATTAACTGTTGAAATAGGGAACAGGGAGCAGGGAGCAGGGAGCAGAGGGACTTGTGGCAACTTTACATAAGTTAATATAGTGAAGTTTATTTTTGTCCAGGTACTTACGGCAAGGGATTGTTTCTGGTTGAGTGTGATGGGTGTGCCCTAAGCCACCTCAATATACTCACAGAATGACACTGATTCAGGAGCACTTAATCCATCTTCTTTCAATCCTTCCAAATGAAACATCACTGCCTCAGTAATTAATTGTTTAACGTCTTCTAATGTTTCTGCCACCGCAACACACCCAGGAAGATCTCGAACATAAGCACCGTAGCTATTTTTTCCTTTTTCAATAACAACTGCATAGCGCATTAGATTTTATCCTCATCTATTTGAGCTTGTCGCCATATATTTTTAAGAGTCCCAATTGGAACCTCAAGACTTGATTTACCGGCGTTGCGTCAGTCTTCCTTTGAATAGGAGTAGAGTGGGCATCCTGCCCGCCCGAAAATATATTGTAACGGGCAAGATGCCCATGCTACATACGACCCAAGGGCGATTTACTAGCCCTAGGAGGCGCGCACCTACTCTTAAAATCATGCCATTATTAAGCAACGCCCCAAGCCCTAGCCCTTTGGGCTAATCCCACGATCTTGTAGGGTGCGCCCTCGAAAGGGTAACGCAGCAAGCGCAAAAAAGCAAAAAGTTCCAACTCTTAACCAAACCAGCATCATTAGCTCCGGTAGGTTGCTGAAACGTCGGGATTAATGATCGTGATTTTTCTGCCATTATGGAAGTAACTCCTACTTGGTTGGGAGAAAAGCCGCGCTGGTAATAGCCGTTAACCTTCACCAGCGCGGTTATTAGTTTCAGTGTGTACCTTCTATAGTATAGATAAATCCTCGAAAAAATGCAAGGGGTAATAAAAAATATTTACATTTATTTACAAATAGCCTAAATAGCCATTTATAGACTCATTTATGTTTAATTTACTTTGACATTATTTTTTAATTTACTGATATAAAAAGGGAGCTGATTAGCTAAAATTAGGGAGCCTAGAGTAGGTCAGAGTTAAAATACTAAAAAGCCTGTCTACATCATTAGAATAAAATGCGTTCGCGTAGCGGCTCAGAGCATCGCATCCAGTGCCCGACAAGATAATGCGATCGCGTAGCGGCTCAGAGCATCGCATCCCATGCCATACAAGATTATGCGTTCGCGTAGCGGCTCAGAGCATCGCATCCAGTGCTGGACTATTACGCGATCGCATCCAGTGCCCGACAAGATAATGCGATCGCATCCAGTGCCCGACAAGATAATGCGATCGCATCCAGTGCCCGACAAGATAATGCGATCGCATCCAGTGCCCGACAAGATAATGCGATCGCATCCAGTGCCATACAAGATTATGGATAAGCATTCAGCTATCAGCTAATAGCTGACGGCTGACGGCTGACGGCTGACGGCTAATAATGGATAAGCATTCAGCTATCAGCTAATAGCTGACGGCTAACCGCTGATAGCTGACCGCTGACAGCTGATAGCTGACGGCTGACCGCTGATACCAGTTACTCAGCCTATAGCGACTTCATTTGTAATTGCTGAATCAAAGGAGCACATTGATAAACCATAGCGGCTCGACTATCTACATCCAGCTTCAGGAAGATCCGACGTAGATGAGCGGAAACTGTCCATTCACTAATTTCAAGCTGTTTAGCAATTAGCTTATTAGACTGACCTGAAGCAACAAGAGTAACAATTTGTAACTCTCGTTCTGTTAAGAGACTAGCAAGATGAGATGTAACGGAAGTAGTATTGTCTTGGAATTCTGTAATTGCATAACATTTACCATTTACCTCCATATAACCAACTGCATTCAAAGGACAACTGCTTTGAGGGGGTGAATTAGAGCTAGACCCTAAACTAGGTTTAAATTCGTGGTTTGTTTCACAAACTAAAAAACAAGAATTATTGATAAACAGCTTACCAATCACTTGATTTCCTAACTCTGATTGTATATCTTTAGTAGCTATATCTTGACGATAAAGAGGAAAATTAAGTTTCTCTTTCATAAGAAAAATGTCAAGTACCTATAGACATCCTGTTTGATTGATGAGCGGAACCTGGGGAAGGATAAAAGTAAGCATTCAGCTATCAGCTATCAGTTTATGGGCTACGCCCACGCTACTTGAGGTGCTATCAGCTATTAGCTATCAGTTTATGGGCTACGCCCACGCTACGCGAACAGCTTATGGGCTACGGCTGACGGCTGACGGCTGATGGCTGACGGCTGATGGCTGACGGCTGACTGCTGACTGCTGACTGCTGAATGCTTACGCAAAACTATAGCGCTGTGCGTAGGGAATAGGTAACATCGGACCAGGGAATGATTTAGCTCCCCAAGACTTCGCTGCATAGCTTCGTTGCTTGAATTTGTCAACACCATTACACCGATTGCTATAAGTATTCACAAATGATTTAGGAAGATCAGATCCATGGATGGTCTTCCCCCCCCCTTCTATTCTGTTAAATATCAATCAAAAAGGAATTAAATTGTTAAAAAACTTATAGTTTCTCTAGGCTTTACAAATGAGTTGTAAAACTAGATTGTAATTTTTGATTATCAAAAAAACGCTGTATTCCTTACTCCTGTTACCCTATCCGTAGTTTTATGTTACCGAAAGCGTGTCGTTCTATGTTTACATCTCAAATAGAAAGACTATACCAGAACGCTTTAGTATTTATCCATAGATCCTCCTTCAACTCTGGGCAATTCCCCAAGTCTTCAGGATCACAGGCAGAGTTATCGCTCCAAGAGGGCTTAGACATTCTGTCAGATACTGGAACTGCTGGTGTCACAAGATGTATAACACACAGATGAAGCCCTTCCCATAAAAGTTTTGCCAGTCCGGTGTAAATCATCAACTGGCGTAAGTACTCCGATTCCAAAGCCACAATTCGATCCTGCGGACTGACCAGTTCGCAAGAGATTCCCAATTTGTCCAAAGCTTTGCAGATATCTGGAGGACGATTATCACTAAAATCTGTAGGTTTCTGATAGCTCAGTATAAAAGCAGAACCCAAACTCGCACTTAGGGCTACAGTATCCCGGAATGACGCCATTAAAGTATCATTGGTCCCCTGTGACTGATTAATGCGTCGATCTAATAAGCGTGCTAAATATTCCCATCGTGCCAAGAGCTTGATAGTTGTACCTTTTGGCAGTAAAGACTCCCTGAGACTATCTCCCAGCCAGAATAGATTGAGTCCTAGCAAATCATGCTCAGTTTGTAATCGTTTCCACTCTTGAAGTGACCAAATCACACTCTCTAAGGTTGCTCTCTCCTGTTCAGATGCCTTTTTATTGAGAGTGCTTTTGGGAATAAGTAGTTCTGGTTGTTCTAAATAAAACTTAGTATTGTTAAGAATATGCCAAAGCTCTCTTGCTATCCAGATTTCGATTATTTCTCCTAGCTGCTGAGCTATGTGGACTCCATAATAGGAGAGCGCCAAGGCTGGATCCAGTACACAGATCCATTGCTTGGAATCAAGTTGGCTGAAAAGGGGAGTTATCAGCATTTTCAAGACGTCACTCCCATTAAAATAGCAGTTTTTATCCCAATTATGTAAATTACGGCTAGCCATCAATTTTATCTCCTCATTTCCCCATCTCTCCATCTCTCTATTTGCCCATCTACCCATCTAGCCATCTCCCTATCTGCAGAGGAATAGCGTTAATTTATCAATTTTGGATTTCACAAACAAGTCACAAAATTTTGCTAGTCCAAATCGATTAGTTCAAATGAGTTAGTCAAACTTGACTAGCTAGAAAACGTGACTTGTACAGAATCTCTGAAAAATTAATAATAATTACGTTGACAAACACGCCCTAGGCTTTCAGAGTCTGGTACGTGGCTGCTCAGTAAATCCAACCCGGTCAGTTAGGATGATTAGCGATCTGAGTCAAGTGTTGAGAAGAATTTTGGAACAGACCAGCCTATCGTCGAGGTTTCCAGAATTAGCGGAGGCTCAAATTTCCTTTGAGCGTCCCTCAGAAACGTTTAGTCCTGGACAGACGACGGTGAATTTATTTCTGTACGATATTCGGGAACACCTGGAATTACGTAATAATGAACCAACGATCGAGAGGCGCGATGGAAAGGCAATTATTCATAATCCTCCAAAGCGCATAGCCTGTTCTTATTTAGTCACAGCTTGGCCCATTGGTGGCGAAGAATTACCCCTGCAAGAACACCGATTACTCAGCCAAGTGCTGCAAGTATTCTCAGCTTATCCAACTATTCCAGAAATACCTTTTTTAGAAAATACCCGACTTGCTGGGCAAGAACCAGCCTTACCAATGGTAACTGCTCAAGTAGATGGCGTACAAAGCACTGCTGAGTTTTGGACTGCATTGGGGAATCAATTACGTCCTTCCATCACAGTTAAAGTAACCATTGCGATCAAGGAACTATTTGAGCCAGACCCAACCCCCATTGTCATTACTCAAGATTGGCAATTAGGTCAGCGGATTTCACCATCCTCACCACAACTTGTGCCAAGCACCGCACAACGATTTTTCCGGATTGGTGGGCGAGTTACGGATGCTGACAATAAACCTGTTGTAGGCGCAACGGTTATTTTGGTTGAGCGTAATCTGAGCGCAGCCACTGATAGAGATGGAAACTACACCATCGGGGCAATTCCTGCTGGTGCTTATACCTTACGGGTGCAGTTAGAAGATCTAGTACAGGAGGTTAATATCACTATCCCAGTAGAATCCGCAGCAAGTAATTACAACGTACAACTATAGGGATCGGTGTAGGAATTGTGAGAATTTTTGATGCCATATTCCCTACTCCCTACTCCCTACTCCCTACTCCCTACTCCCTGTTCCCTATTCCCTTTCCTATACAACAGTAAATTCTGTTTAATCAAGGAGTTAAAGATTATGCCACAGTATCTTTCGCCAGGCGTATATGTTGAAGAAGTTCCACCCTCATCTCGACCTATTGCTGGAGTCGCTACCAGTGTAGCCGGATTTATCGGTATCGTACCCCAAAGTATCCAACTCCCTGCCGAGCGTGTCGAAACTACTAGTGATGACACGACTACTGTTACCCTCAAAGTGGAAGAAAAAACTCTTCCGGAAGCCGGAACCCCTAATTTGGTAACTAATTGGAGTCAGTTCGTCACTACCTTTGCTGACTTACTTGGGGACAAGACTCTTGAGGATCTCACAGAGGTAGATGAAGCTAGTTTTGATGCCAATCAACTCAACGCCTGGAGTCGTTTTGCTCAAGCAGTTTACGGTTTCTTCAATAACGGTGGCACCAGGTGCTATGTGATCCGGATTAGTGCTAATACCGAGTTAGCTGCTGCTCTCAATAGTTTTGCTGCTATTGACGAAATCACCATGGTGGCTATTCCTGGCATTACCAGCCAAGCAGAACAACAAGCTGTCATAGACCACTGTGAAAACCTCCAAGACAGGTTTGCCATTCTTGATGGGCAACAAAATCCTACCACTTTTGACCGAGACAGCATTAAAGGTAGTACCAGAGATAGTAACTACGCGGCTCTTTACTTCCCCTGGATTACAGTTTTTGACCCTGCCCAACAAATTCTAGACCCATCAAGCACTGGCAGTATAATCCTGCCTCCCAGTGGACACATGGCTGGGGTTTACGCACGAGTCGATGGAGAAAGGGGTGTGTTTAAAGCGCCAGCTAATGAAGTGATTCGAGGCGCTCTAGATTTGGAATACAACCTCACTAAAGCAGAGCAAGACGGTTTAAATCCTCTAGGAATTAATATCATTCGCTCTTTTAAAGGCAATATCAAAGTTTGGGGAGCGCGCACCCTGGGAGGGGATGACAACGGAGAATATAAGTACATTAGCACCCGTCGTTATTTTAATTTCCTGCGAGAGTCCATTGATGAGGGTACTCAATTTGCGGTGTTTGAGCCTAATAACCTCGCACTTTGGCAGCGTATTAAGCGTACAGTCGGTGACTTTCTGTTGAATCAGTGGCGGGATGGAGCCTTGTTTGGAGCAACTCCGGAGCAAGCTTTCTTTGTTAAGTGTGACGCGGAAACCAATCCCAAAGAAGTACGGGAAGCAGGACAAGTTGTTGCTCTAATTGGTGTCGCTATTGTTAAACCAGCGGAGTTTGTCATCTTCCGCATTCAACAGATGGCTGGAGAATAGATATTTCTTGAATTACCCATTACCTTACCTATTACTAAACAACAAGGAGATGTGAGTTATGCCCAGAGTAGATCCGTATAAAAACTATCGCTTTCTGGTAGAACTGGATGGAATTGTTCAAGCAGGATTTTCTGAGTGTAGTGGTTTTGGTTCAGAAGTAGAAGTTGTCGAATACCGTGAAGGGGGAGATGATGCCACAGTACGTAAGTTGCGGGGCAAAGCTAGTTACCCTGATATTGCCCTCAAGTATGGTATTACTGACTCCAAGGAACTTTACGATTGGCATTTACAAGCAGTGAATGGGACAATTGAGCGCAAAAATGGCTCGATTATCCTGCTCAATGATGATGGGGAAGAAAAAGTGCGCTGGGATTTCTTTAATGCTTGGGCGAGTAAGTATGAAGCACCCAGCTTAGATGCTAAGGGTAGCGATGTTGGGATTGATTCCCTAACAATCACCTGTGAACGTTTGCAGAGAGTTAATGTCAGTTAACAGTAATCAGTTAACAGTCATCAGTTAGCAATCAGCCATAACCAAGAACCAAAATGCTACAGACGGAATACGAATTTATCTTACCAGCAGGGTATATAGATAAAGAAGGGAATTTGCATCAGGAAGGAGTCATGCGGATGGCGACAGCGGCGGATGAAATTCTGCCCCTCAAAGATCCTCGTGTGCAAAACAACCCAGCCTATCTGATTGTCCTGTTGCTCTCCCGTGTTGTCACTCGTCTTGGTTCGGTGGAGGTAGTTAATCCTAAGATTATCGAAAGTTTATTTGCCTCTGATTTAGCGTATTTGCAGGATCTGTACAATCGGATCAATGGCAATGGAATGCGATCGCTTCAAATTAGCTGCCCCCACTGTGAGCAAAATTTTGCTGTCGAACTCGATTTATCGGGGGAATCCTAGGCTACCCCCTTACCCAAATCCATGAGGAGGTAGCCTATCTGGCCTATCACTTCCACTGGCATTATGAATCAATCATGACCATGGAACACCGGGAACGCCGAAAATGGGTTACTGAAGTCGCCAAAATCAATCAGCGTTTGAATAGTTCGTAAAGGGAACAGGGAACAGGGAACAGGGAACAGAGATACTTTGAGTAGCTTTACAAAAGTTAACACAGTTTCGTTTATTTATGTCCAGGTACTTAGTTCAGTAGTGGGTAATTGGGGATTTTTTCCCTTTCTAAATAAGTCTAAATAAGATGGATAATTCAGCTTCACCAGCCAATAATTTCCAGGAATCGGGAAGTCCAGAAAATTCCCCTTTACTAAGTCGTCTGCAACGGCGACAAGAAAAGTCTGGTGGCGTAATTAATACCCGCCAACTGCACCGCCATTACCAATCTACCCAAGCAACTACGGCTAGGCTGACCCAACGATTAACCCTACCAGAACAAATTAACTCCCGTTATGGTGCGAGTGGTTTACAACCCAAGTTAAATCTGGAGCGTTTTAGTCGCCCTAGAGTAGAATCGGCTGATGTCAGTAATACCTATCTGGAGCCGATTAATGTTGCCCCTTCTAATGTTGCCCCTTCAGGGAGGGGAGAAGGGGTGCAAAGGTCAATGGCAACTAGGACTAATTCTCGCCAGTTTCCCGACAACCTAGGGCATCAGGGGAGATCCCAACCACCATCTGGATCTGTCCCATCAACTAGTCCCAAAGTCCCGATTATCAGCCAAATTAAATCTTCTACTGTATCCAGGTCTAGTGCGTGTTTTAAAAGTTTTCCGCAAGATTTAGATCCCCCCCAGCCCCCCTTAATAAGGGGGGAGCCATACTCAAAGTCCCCCTTTTTTAAGGGGGATTTAGGGGGATCTCCGAGTTTGAAGACACGCCCTAGTCCTCAACCTCCAAAATCTTTACCAAGGCAAGTCAAGATTAATCGTCAGGCAACCTTATCTGCACTCCAGCATGAGTTTACACCTCCAGAAAGTATTCAGTCTCAGGTTGTCCCACCGAAAACAGATGGTGCTTCCCATTCCCCCTCTCCAGTCACTCCAGCTTCTGTTGTACAAACTAAATTGCTTGTAGCTAAGGCAAGTCAGCCTTTACCGACAGGAAAAACTAGCTCGACACCGGATTTGGTTTGGCGCTCCCAGGAGGAAGAAGAATCAGACAGTAGTTTGCTACAAACTAAGCTCTCGGATTCTAAGCCCAATCAGGATATCTCTTTAGTTCAAACTAAATCGGTTGTTGCCAAACCAAGTCAGCCCTCACTAACAACAACTACACTCCCAACTAAAACTACTAATCTCACCAAGAATACAGTAAGCAATAACTCGGCACAGGATTTAGTTTGGCGCTCCCAGGAGCAAGAGGAATCAGACAGTAGTTTGCTACAAACTAAGCTATCAAATTCTAAGCCCAATCAGGATATATCTTTGGTTCAAACCAAATCGGTTTTCCTCAAACAAAGTCAGCATTTACCAACAACAAATACAACCCCAAATTCCAACATCAATTTAACTACGAATAAAGTAAAAACTAGCTCAGCAACAGATTTAATCTGGCGCTCCGAGGAAGAAGAGGAATCAGACAGTAGTTTGGTACAAACCAAGCTCTCGGATTCTAACCAAAATCATGAAATCTCTTTAGTTCAAACCAAATCGGTTGTTGTCAAACCAAGTCAGCATTTACCGACAACAACTACAACCCCAACTATAAATACTAATCTGACTAAGGATACAGTAAGCAATAACTCGGCACAGGATTTAGTTTGGCGGTCCCAGGAGGAAGAGGAATCAGACAGTAGTTTGGTACAAACCAAGCTCTCGGATTCTAACCCCAATCATGATATCTCTTTAGTTCAAACTAAATCGGTTGTTGTCAAAGCAAGTCAGCCCTTACTGACAACAACTACAACCCCAAATAGAAATATCAATTTAGATACCGAGACAGGAAAAACTAGCTCGACACCGGATTTAGTTTGGCGCAAAACTGATAACGAATCTGTAGCCAAAGTATCGAAACTCCAACAGTTAAGCGATGGGGTGATTGCTCGTCAAGCTAATCTAACTGGAGCTAATTCCATTCCCATGACAGCACCAGTTACTTCAACCACAGCCACGTCAAATCTAGCAACCACTCCAGCTGACGGGGTAGATATAGATATCGAGGCAATAGCCGAACAAGTTAGTCGTATTCTAACTCGTCAGCTAACGATGGAACAAGAACGTCGGGGGATAGAAAAATGGCATTAGCTAAACTAACTATTATTCCTTTGAAGTGGGAAAAAACTCAAGACACTAAGTACCGTGCTGTAGAGTCGGAAGACAGAGCCAATTATCCAGAGATTACGGTTTTGTTTAACCCCGAATCCTACGCTATCAAAAAAGGAGTTAGTTGGAGTGGTTCAAGTCAAAAAGAATATAATGCCCCCATCTTAGATTTTGGTGGCGGGGGAAGTCGGGAATTAACTCTGGAATTGTTATTTGATGTTTCCGAAGGGGTTAGAAATTCACGACTTCAAAATCAAAATCAAAATCAAAATCAAAATCGTTTAATAGACAGTACCGCCATCGAGGATGTACGGGAGGAAACCAATAAACTTGTTGCCCTTACCCGCATTCAACGTGTTGGGGGTAAAGAACAACCACCACCAGCTTGTAAGGTTTACTGGGGTAAAGCACCAACTAATTCTGACTTCCCTTTTGTCGGGGTGATTACTAATCTGACCCAAACCTTCACCCTGTTCAAAAGTGATGGTAAACCGATACGAGCAAAAGTCAACATCACTTTTTCGGAATATCTCAATCCAGAAGATGATAAACGGCGTACCGATCCAGAATTAACTACTCGTATTGTCAAAAGCGGTGAAACCCTCAGCAGCATTGCGGCGGATGTCTATGGTAATCCTAAGCTGTGGCGACTCATTGCCCAAGAAAATCAACTGGATAATCCCCGTCAGCTTGACATTGGTAAAACCTTAACTATTCCCAAATTGCTTTGATAGTTATGATTGATTGCTGTAGCAAGCCCAAGGGTTATGCGTTACTATTGCCTATTGCTAGCATGCCTATTGCCTCTTGCCTGTTCCCTGTTCCCAGATCCGCTGCTCCCTACTCCCTACTCCCTACTCCCTACTCCCTTTTAACTTTTAAAAATGCCATTTACCCAACCCCAATCCTCAATATTTACCAAGTATGAAATTCTAGTTAATGGTTCGCGTTTACCAGAGTCAGCACAGTTCCATATTACTGGGTTAACAGTAGACGAAGAGATTAATTTGCCCAGTATGTTTACCTTAGAATTGGGCAGTTTGGATGTGCAGGAAGGGGAAGTATTGTGGTTGGATAACTCTTTGTTCAGTATTGGGAATACCCTAGAAGTGAAATTGGGTTACCGGGGAAACCTAACTACCCTCATGGTTGGGGAAATTACCGCTATAGAACCAGAGTTTACGATTCAGCGATTACCCAAAGTAATGATTAGGGGTTATGATCGCAGCCATCGCTTACATCGTGGTCGTCATACCCAGACTTTTGTGCAACTAAAAGATAGTGACATCGCAGCACAAATTTCCCAGCAGGTTGGACTTTCTGCCCAAGTAGAAGATAGTGGGGTGGTGCATGACTATATTTTACAAGCTAATCAAACTCATATGGAGTTTTTGCAAGAAAGGGCAGGAAAAATTAATTATGAGGTGATGGTGGAAGATCGAAATTTAGTATTTCGACCTACGGCTAATCAAGATAGTGAAATTCTCACCCTAATGTTTACTGATGACCTACTGGAATTTTATCCCTGTATGTCCTCTGCAAGTCAAGTGAATGAAGTCAAAGTACAGGGTTGGAATCCTAAAGAAAAGCAAGCAATTATCGGACGCGCCGCCACTGGTGATGAAGGAAGCAAAATGGGGGGAGAAACTAGTGGTGCAGCTTTAAGCGAAGATGCTTTTGGTACAGCAGTAAAAACCCTGAGCAATCACCCAATGATTACCCAAGCGGAAGCAGATCAGCTGGCTCAAGCCCGTTTTCAGCAACTCAATCTAGAGTTAATTAGTGGAGAAGGAATTTGTCGAGGGCGTACAGATTTACGAGCAGGAATAGTAGTTCAAATTGATGGTGTAGGCAAGCGCTTTAGCGGTCAATACTATCTTACCAGTGTCCTGCATCGCTATTGTAATAGCCAATATCATACTAAATTTACAGTGCGGAGGAATGCTCAATGAAATTGTCTGAACTACTTTTGGATAGTCAATCCCACCGAGCGATCGCATCTCGTATTTATGGTGTCGTAGTTGGTGTAGTGACCAACAATGAAGACCCAGAAGGACTAGGTCGGGTTAAAGTGAAATACCCCTGGCTAAGTGATGAAGACGAAAGTGACTGGGCGCGGATAGCTACACTAATGGCGGGAAATGAACGAGGGATTTATTTTTTGCCAGAAGTAGATGACGAAGTATTAGTAGCTTTTGAACATGGTGATGTCCGTTTGCCCTATATTATCGGGTCTTTGTGGAATGGTAAAGAATTACCACCAGCAACTAATGAAGATGGTGCTAATAATATCCGGGTAATCAAATCTCGTAGCGGTCATGTCATCCGTCTCAATGATGAAGAGGGGGCAGAAACTATTGAAATTGTTGATAAAACCGATAAAAACAGCATTATTTTTGATACAGCTAACAACACTATTGCTATTACCACCGATGGAGACATTACTTTATCAGCATCCCAAGGTAATATTAAACTAGAGGCAGAAAATATTGAAATCAAATCTTCAGCAGATACCAAAGTTGAATCCGGTGCAGCAATGGATATTAAAGCCAGTAGCACCATGAATCTTAAAGGTCAAACTATTAATCTAAACTAGTCTAATTTAATTATGGGACAACCAGCAGCCAAACAAGGGGACCAAATTACCGCTATTGATACTCATATTGTGATGGTACCCTCAGGACCAGTAACAGTACCAACTCCCCTACCTCATCCTTTTGCGGGCATTATCAATGGCAACCTCAGCAGTGATGTCAATATTATGGGAATGCCAGCAGCAACTGTAGATAGCACTGCGGATAATACTCCACCTCATATTCCCACACCTCCTGGCACTGCCTTTCAAAGTCCTCCTGCTAATAAAGGAACGATTAAAATTGGTAGCCCAACGGTAAAAATTAACGGTAAACAAGCAGCAAGAAATGGAGATATTGCTGAGACTTGTAATGATCCTGCCGATTTACCAATCGGACAAGTAATCGCAGTCGGTACAGTTTTTATTGGCTGAAACGGAGAAGATGATATCCCCCCTAAATACCCTTAATAAGGGAGATGATATCCCCCCTAACCCCCCTTAATAAGGGGGGGATATGATTCCCTGTTCCCTGTTCCCTGTTCCCTGTTCCCTAAAGCCCAAAAAAAAATTTGTATCTCACATAATTTAAAAACGCTATATGTCTAAACCATTTTTAGGTATTGGAGTAGGATTTCCCATCAATTTAGATACTAAGGGAGATTTCCAAGTTGCCGAATATGAAGAGAGTGTACGCCAGTCAATTGTAATTATCCTTGGTACTGCCAAAGGTGAGCGAGCGATGCGTCCCGACTTTGGTTGCAGCATTTATGACTTAGTTTTTGAGCCCAATTCACCTGCCACTGCTGGTAAAGTATCCCAAGCTATACAGGAAGCCCTACTGTTCTTTGAACCCCGCATTGATGTTATAGATGTGCGCGTTCAATCCCCTATTCCAGAACAAATGCTGGTCAATATCGACTATCAAGTGCGAGCAACCAATAATGTTTTTAACCTAGTTTATCCATTTTATCTAGAAGGAAGTGCAGGTTGATGGTTAAACTAGCGCCCAAAATTTATCAACGGACAGCAAAGGATATTGCCAATCAAGTTCTCTATGGACAAAATTCCTGTAAAGTAGTGATTTTTGCCTTCTCGCTCCTTATACAGAGCAGGTTATATCGACTCGCATTACTACTTCAGGAATTTAGAAAACATACAGATACAGGAGAAACTAAACCTCTTCAGGAACTTATCACACACTATACAGGAAAAACTCAACCTGTTCAAGGAAGGAGTGCTGCTATAGTTAATATCTTTGCCCGTTTTGCCGAGATTATTATCGAGCGACTCAATCAAGTTCCAAATAAAAACTTTTTAGCCTTTTTAGATTTATTAGGAGCGTCTCGGTTACCACCCCAACCAGCACGAGTACCCTTGACATTTTCCTTAGCTGCCGGAACTATCGTTGATGCAGTAGTCCCAAAAGGGACACAAGTTGCTGCACCTCCAGGGGAAGGAGAACAAGACCCTGTTATTTTTGAAACTGAACGGGAATTGGTAGTAACAGCCGCAAAATTAGACTCTATTTTTGTGCGGGATCCAGAACAGTATTTGTATAGTAATCATAGTTCAATTATTACTACGCCAGCATCACCAGGTGTTGATATTTTTCGTGGCAACCAAGAGATTGAACATAGTTTATACATTGGGCATAGCAAACTTTTAGGGTTTGCTGAAATTGATACCTTTAAAGTAAAGATTAATTTATCACAAGCCCTTGGTACTCCAGGAGAAGTACAATGGCAAATTTGGCAGGAAACGGAAGATGGAGTTAATTGGCAAGATATTACACCGAGAAATAATGAAACTACTGAAGGCTTGACTCAAATTGGCGATCGCGACATTCAATTTAGTAATATTACCGCTTTACCGTTAACTACTGTTAATTCAGTAACTAATCGTTGGATTCGTTGCTGTTTAGTAACTCCCATTACCAGTGTCAATCAATTACCGAAAATTGAGGATATCAAACTTGAAGCTAATATTCGTTCCACTGAACTATTAATCGAAACGGCTTTTCTTAATCAATTACCCGTTGATTTAACTAAAGAGTTTTTCCCGTTTGGTGAAAAACCGAAGCTAGGAGATACCTTATATTTAGCCAATAGTCAGATTTTTTCTCAAGAAAATGCTCAAATTACTCTTCAGGTTAACTTGAGAAATCCCGCCACAGAAAGTCGCGGTGAACCAGATGACTTTCCTTTGCCTACAGACGCTTCAAATAATTTAAGACTTAAGTGGGAATTTTGGAATGGAAAAATTTGGCAAGAATTAGGTATTTCTAGCTTAGAAAATTCTGGATTCAGAGACACTACTCAAGTTTTTACTCAAAATGGTCAGGTAGAGTTTCCCTTATTTGAAAAACCTGCTCCCATAACTATTAATGGCGTAGAAAGTTTCTGGATTCGTGTGCGAATTAGTGCAGGTAACTATGGTAGAGAAGCATCTTATCAACAAGTAGGAGACAGCTATCAATTTCAGCCAGCAACATTTGCGCCACCCTTGATTGAATCAATTGTAGTTAGCCACACCTTAACACTATCAGACGAAGAACCAGAAGACGTTATCACCTACAATGACTTCGTTTATTTAACTAATAGTCCTAAACCTTTCTTTCCTTTTCAAAGAAGCGAACTTGTTCAAAAAGCTTTCTATATGGGTTTTAGCTTACCATTAGCTAGAACAGAATTTACCAATCGTAAAATCAGCATTTTTTACTGTGTAACTGAGGTAAAATATGGAGATAATAATGTTACATTAGTACCTAATGCAACGGCTGTTAAACAATTGAATAAAACTGAACAAGTTCAACTAGTATGGGAATATTGGGATGGCCAAGCATGGCAACAACTAACCATAAGAGATGAAACCGAAAACTTTACCCGTTCCGGTTTAATTGAATTTCTGCCACCAGGGGATTTTTCACCAAGGGAAGACTTTAATTTACCTCCCCGTTATTGGCTCCGGGTTAAATGGTTAAAGGGTGACTACGACGTTGAACCTAGGCTGAAACAAGTACTGCTGAATACTACCATGGCAGCACAAACAGCTACGATCCAAAAGGAAATTGTTGGCTCCAGTGACGGGACTGAAAATCAAAAATTTAATACAACTAGTCAGCCAATATTAGCAGGTCAAGAGCTGGAAGTGCGGGAACCGGAAATACCGTCTGCCCTAGAAAAGGACAAAATTCTCCTTGAAGAAGGGGAAAAGGCGATTACGGTTACTACTAATGAAACCGGAAGACCGCAAGAGATTTGGGTTCGTTGGCATCAAGTCCCGGATTTCTATCAATCAAAACCACGGGATCGCCATTATGTCTTTGATAATCTTACCGGAAAAATCACCTTTGGGGATGGACGCAATGGACTGATTCCTCCTCCTGGTCAAGGCAATATCCGCATGAGTCGCTATCAAACTGGTGGTGGAACTGCTGGAAACAAACCCGCTGGGGCGATTGTCCAACTCAAAACCACAGTCCCCTATGTGGACAAAGTGATTAACCATCAAGCAGCAGCAGGGGGGGCAGAAGCTGAAACCATTGACTCCCTAATCGAGCGCGCACCTAAGGAAATTCGCCATCGTCAGCGTGCTGTGACTAGGGAAGACTACGAAGATTTAGCCAAGCTGGCTTCACCAGAGGTAAGCAGAGCCAAGTGTGTACCCTTAGCCAATTTGAAAACCAATCCCCTGGCTGGACTGGATACCAAGCTAGATTCATCGGGAACAGTGAGTGTAATTATTGTACCCCGCTCCACTGAGGCTAAACCCCTACCCAGTTTGGAGCTAATCAAGCGCGTCCAAAACTACCTACAAGCCTACACTGAACCCACAGTGGCAATCTCTGTAGTGGGCGCTCTCTATGTCCGTGTCAATATTACCACTGAAATTGCGGTTACTTCCCTAGAAGGATCTCGTGAGGTAGCACAAACCGTGGAACAAACCTTAGCTAGTTTTCTGCATCCCCTAACCGGTGGTTTTGACGGAATGGGTTGGAATTTTGGTCGTCAACCCTATAAATCGGACTTATACCGACTACTGGAGAGAGTGCCGGGAGTAGACCATGTTTCTAGCTTGGAGGTGAATGACATCGAAGAACTAGAAGGTGCTAGCCAGACTAATCGCTTTTTAGTTTATTCCGGCAACCACACCATCAATTTAACCTTTGTGGAATCCTGAGGAGGGTAACTCATGCCAATAGAATTGCCTAATCTTGATGACCGCACCTATGACGACTTGGTGCAAGAAGCCCTGGGTATGATTCCCAGCTATGCGCCCCAATGGACTAATCACAATCCTTCTGATCCTGGTATTACCGTCATTGAGCTGTTTGCCTACCTTACCGAAATGCTGCTCTATCGGCAAAATCGGGTGACAGAGGCCAATATGCGGATGTTTTTACAACTGCTGAATGGACCAGATTGGCAGCAAAAGGAGGATTTACAGAAAGAGATTAAAGAGGCAATTACCCAAGTACGCGATCGCTACCGAGCCATCACCTGTGCCGACTTTGTGGAATTAGCCCGAGACATGAAACCAGATGATACAGATGATACCGTTGCCAGGGCACACTGTATACCTCGACGTAACCTGGACTCGGAAAATGCCTTAGTCGAAAATGCCTTAGTCGAACCTGTGGATCAACCAGGTCATGTGAGTATTGTGATTATCCCCGACAGCAATAATCGTGAAAATAGCCCCCCTCAACCAAGCTCAAGGCTGATTAACGAGGTAAAAAACCACTTAGAAGAACGGCGATTGATTGGCACCGCAATCCATGTAGTTATGCCACGCTACATCACCATTAGCATCAGATTAACCATACACCTCAACCGAGAAGCAGACGTAGCAACCACTAGGGCCAACATAAATAACGCACTGGAAAACTTTTTCGATCCCCTACCAAATCCTGACAATCCTCAAGGTTGGCCATTTGGTCGAAATGTTTATGTTTCGGAACTTTATCAACTACTTGATGAACTAGAAGGTGTGGATTATGTCACCAAAACCAACCAGCAAGACGAAGTATTTTTTCCTCGTCCTGATGCCATAAACAATCAACAACGCCTAGTTAAAACCAACGGACAGCTAAGTGCTATCCAGGTCAAACCAGAAGAACTAGTGTATTTAGATCTTACCGCCAGCGATATAGACATCATATCCCCCTTAGAAACCCTTGATTTCAACGGTTAAAAACCAATGAAAAACTCAGCCCGTTCCCCCAGTAAACTTTTAGACTATCTGCCAGAGATTTATCAAAGCGATCCTTTCGTCGGTCAATTTTTACTACCCTTTGAAAATATTCTTTTGGGTCGTGCAGATGGGATCAACTTTTGTGAGCAGGGTTTAGAAGAAAAAATTGCCCGTATTTCTAATTACTTCCATCCCAACAAAACACCCCCAGACTTTCTGCCCTGGTTATCTAGCTGGGTAGCTTTGAGTCTCAGAGCAGATTTAGATGTCCAAAAACAACGGAAATTTCTGGCCAATACCGTCAGACTGTATCGTTTTCGAGGGACTAAAGACAATTTACAAGAACTGCTAGAATTATTTCTAGAGGACGAGGAAAAAGTCACCATTATCGACGCTTCCAATGCCGAATTTCAAATTGGTGACACCCAACTCCTGGAGCCCGAAAACCCAATTGACCTCGAAGAAATTCCAATTTACCCCGAAGGACTTCCCTCGCGATCGCTGCTGGGTAGAGGCACTTACCTTGGTGGTGGTATCCCCCACTTTTTTATAGTAAGAATCACTCCAGCTCAAGGATTAAACCCAGAGCAACTCCAACGACAAATAGAAATCGCTAATGCCATCATCGAACAGGAAAAACCAGCCCATAGCAAGTACAGACTAGAAATTATTTACACCACGCAGATTGGTGGTACTTTTGATTCTGATTCTGATTCTGAAGAAGTTACGGGTTCCCAGATTGGAATTAATACTATTTTGGGCAAGATTACCGAAAATGAGGAATCTATCTTAGGAGAGTAAGTGTAGCAGAAGTCAGAAGTCAGAAGTCAGAAGTCAGAAGTCAGAAGTCAGAAGTCAGAAGTCAAACTCTTGCGCTTACTTAGGTTTGAGACTTTTGTCATGTCCTAACTGCCCTGTCTTGATGCAGTCGCTCATGGGGAGGGGCTGTGTGCGGAACCTGCGTCCGCACCTTGTAAGCCCCGTGGAAACCCCCAAGACCGCTTAGGTGCGCTTTCCGTAGGCGAATTAAATTCGCCACGGGTCGCACCTCTGCATCGCTTACTTAGGTTTGAGACTTTTGTCATGTCCTAACTGCCCTGTCTTGATGCAGTCGCTCATGGGGGAAACCCCCAAGACCGCGCTGCATCGCTGGCGACTGCTATACCTGGACGACTGTACTAACTTGTGTAAAGTTGCCAAAAGTCCCTCTGCTCCCTGCTCCCTACTCCCTGTTCCCTGTTCCCTGTTCCCGACTTCTGCAAGAAGTCTAGTTAATTTTACTTTTCTCTGACTACTTAAGGATTATGAAATATATTCAACGTCCCAATTACTTTACTTCCCAGTTTCTAGTAGAAAAAGACTTTAACGATGAGCAAGCCTACCATCGTGACATGCGCCTGCGTCACAATAGCTTACTCCATGACTGGGGTGTGGTGGAAGGATTAGAAGTAACCCGAGCCGGGCAGAAAAAAATTGCGGTTAGTGAGGGCATGGCCATTGATAAATATGGTCGAGAAATTATTGTTTTACCGGATTGTACAGTACCGGACACGATTAACACGATTAACTTAGATGGATTAGAACTAGAACCCAATACAACTACAACTATTGAAATTACCGTCATCTATGATGAAATTAAGGATGATGGTGACGAAGTAGCGGTAGGTAATGATAAAAAATACACTCGCACCACTGAACGTCCCAAGTTTGTCATTTACGGGAGTAAAACAAGTAAAGACAATCTCCAAGACGGTAATGTAGATGTAAAAACTGGTTTTGCCCCTACCGATGATAATGTGATTCTGTTGGCACGGGTGACCCTAGACAACAACGGTGAGGTTAGTGAAAATGCAGTGGATAATTCTGTACGCAAGCTTGCTGGTCCTAAGTTATCTAACCTCGATAAGTTAGAGCTAGATGGTACCATTTCCGCCGAAAACTTAAATCTGACCGGAAATTCAACCATCGATGGTTCCCTGACAGTGAATGGAAACCTGGAAGTAAAAGGGGATGTGATTGCCCGTGATACCGAGCATATTGCTGGGGATGTGTCCTTGGGGGATGCGGATAATCATGAAGTGAAAGTTACAGGGGTAATTCGCTCAGGGCATTCATCTGGAGCGTTGAGGGTGGATGATGGGTTACATACCACTGGTGCTCTGACAGTGGATGGTAATGTTGGTATTGGCACAAATAATCCTAGGCAGAAATTAGAGGTAGCTGGAACTGTTAAAGCCACTAGGTTTGAAGGGGATGGTTCTGGTTTAACTGGTATTGGTGCTGGAAAGTGGTCTGATGGTGGTAGTAACGGTATTTACTATAACCATGGCAATGTAGGTATTGGTACAAATAGCACCTATGCTGAACTCACGGTTAACGGCTCAATCGGATTTGCCAACGGGACAGCCCCCATGATGTACATCCATCAAAGTGGTACAAACAATGCACCTCGACCAATCATTGCTCATTCCCCACGTTATCGAAACTGGGGAGTTGAATACCGAGATCACGAAGATCTAATGGTTTTTCAAGGAAGCGGACAACCAGTTTTATCAGTTGGTCTTCGTTCTAAAAAAGTTGGTATTGGCATTACAAATCCTACGGAAAAATTAGAGGTAGATGGAACTGTTAAAGCCACTAGGTTTGAAGGGGATGGTTCTGGTTTAACTGGTATTAGCGCTGGTGGCACAAAGTGGTCTGATGGTAGTAATAACAGTATTTACTATAACCATGGCAATGTAGGTATTTGTACAAATCGCACCTATGCTGAACTCACGGTTAACGGCTCAATCGGATTTGCCAACGGGACAGCCCCCATGATGTACATCCATCAAAGAGGTACAAACAATGCACCTCGACCAATCATTGCTCATTCCCCATCTCATCCAAACTGGGGAGTTGAATACCGAGATCACGGAGATCTAATGGTTTTTCAAGGAAGCGGAGAACCAGTTTTATCAGTTGGTCTTCGTTCTAAAAAAGTTGGTATTGGCACAAATAATCCTAGGCAGAAATTAGAGGTAGCTGGAACTGTTAAAGCCACTAGGTTTGAAGGGGATGGTTCTGGTTTAACTGGTATTAGCGCTGGCGGTGAAACCAAGTGGTATGATGGTAGTAATAACAGTATTTACTATAACAATGGCAATGTAGGTATTGGTACAAATAGCACCTATGCTGAACTCACGGTTAACGGCTCAATCGGATTTGCCAATGGGACAGCCCCCATGATGTACATCCATCAAAGTGGTACAAACAATGCACCTCGACCAATCATTGCTCATTCCCGATCTCATCCAAACTGGGGAGTTGAATACCGAGATCAGGAAGATCTAATGGTTTTTCAAGGAAGCGGAGAACCAGTTTTATCAGTTGCTCTTCGTTCTAAAAAAGTTGGTATTGGCATTACAAATCCTACGGAAAAATTAGAGGTAGCTGGAACTGTTAAAGCCACTAGGTTTGAAGGGGATGGTTCTGGTTTAACTGGTATTAGGGCTGGCAGTGAAACCAAGTGGTATGATGGTAGTAATAACAGTATTTACTATAACCATGGCAATGTAGGTATTGGTACAAATAGTACCTATGCTGAACTCACGGTTAACGGCTCAATCGGATTTGCCAATGGGACAGCCCCCATGATGTACATCCATCAAAGTGGTACAAACAATGCACCTCGACCAATCATTGCTCATTCCCCACGTTATCGAAACTGGGGAGTTGAATACCGAGAACACGGAGATCTAATGGTTTTTCAAGGAAGCGGAGAACCAGTTTTATCAGTTGGTCTTGGTTCTAAAAAAGTTGGTATTGGCATTACAAATCCTACGGAAAAATTAGAGGTAGTTGGAACTGTTAAAGCCACTAGGTTTGAAGGGGATGGTTCTGGTTTAACTGGTATTAGCGCTGGTGGCACAAAGTGGTCTGATGGTGGTAGTAACAGGATTTACTATAATGCTGGCAATGTCGGGATTGGGACAAATAATCCTACTCAAAAATTAGAGGTGGCTGGAACTGTTAAGGCCATTGCTACTCATACGGGCAGAGATTCAGCCTACGGAGTTTACAGCCAAGCACATGGGAGTGACAGTGGCTCTAAATTTGGTTTGTATGCACAAGCAACGGGTGGTAGCAGTGGTACCCGATTTGGTGTCTATGGTGGTGCTTCTGGTGGTAGCGCTCAATATGGTGGCTATTTCACTGCTACTCATACGGGCAATAGAACGGCCTATGGAGTTCAAAGCGTTGTAAGTGGCAATGGCAATGGCACTAAATATGGTTTGCATGCACAAGCAACGGGTGGTAGCAGTGGTACCCGATTTGGTGTCTACGGTAATGCTTCTGGTGGACAAACTCAATATGGTGGCTATTTCATTGCTACTAATAGGGGCAATACTAACGCCTTCGGAGTTTGGAGCCAAGTAGCGGGCAATGGCAATGGCACTAAATTTGGTTTGCATGCACAAGCAACGGGTGGTAGCAGTGGTGCCCGATTTGGTGTCAGGGGTATTGCCTCTGGAGGACAAACTCAATATGGTGGCCATTTCACTGCTACTAATACCGGCAATACTACCGCCTTCGGAGTTCACAGCACTGTAACTGGCAATGAAAATGGCACTAAATATGGTTTGTATGCACGAGCAACAGGTGGTCCGAGTGGTACCCGATTTGGTGTCTACGGCAGAGCCGATGCTCAGAATAATAGCAGTGCAATTGTATATGGTGTATACGGTGTTGCCAGTGGTGGCAAGACTAGTTATGCTGGCTACTTCGAGGGTAATGTGCATGTGAATGGTCATTTAACATATCGCACTATTGGGCAAGTATCCTCACGAGAGTTGAAAGAGAATATTAATACCCTGGCAATAGAAGACGCCATAGAAACCCTGGAAGGACTCAATCCGGTCCAATTCAGCTACAAAAAAGATCACCAAAAAGAAACCCACATTGGATTTATTGCCGAAGATGTGCCGGATTTAGTGGCCAGTCATGATCGGAAAACCCTCAGTCCGATGGATATCGTGGCGGTTTTAACTAAAGTGGTGAAGGAGCAAAACAATACGATTTCCTTGCTAATGGAGAAGGTACAAACTTTGGAACAGAAAAGTCAATCTAGCGCTTTTTAGCCTAATCAGCTAAACAGATTTTTTTACTTCTTCCCTATTCCCTGCTCCCTGCTCCCTGTTCCCTGTTCCCTAAAACCAATAATTTTTACCAGACCCAATTTCAAACTAATATAATAACCATAATGAAAAATATTCAACGTCCCAATTACTTTACTTCCCAGTTTCTAGTAGAAGAAGATTTTAAGGATGAGCAAGCCTACCATCGTGACATGCGCCTGCGTCACAATCGTTTACTCCATGAATGGGGTGTGGTGGAAGGATTAGAAGTAACCAGAGCCGGGGATAAAAAAATTGCCGTTAGTGAAGGCATGGCCATTGATAAAGATGGTCAAGAAATTATTGTTTTACCCAATTGTACAGTACCGGACACGATTAACACGATTAACTTAGATGGATTACCACTCAAGGCAACTATTGAAATTACCGTCATGTATCGGGAAATTAAGGACAAGGGTTACCGAGTAGGTAGCGAGATCAAATACACTCGCACCACTGAACGTCCCAAGTTTGTCATTTACGGGAGTAACACAAGTCAAGACAATCTCCAAGACGGTAATGTAGATTTAAAAAATGCTGATAGTCCTCCTCCCGAGGATAATGTGATTCTGTTGGCACAGGTGAAACTAGACAACGACGGTAAGGTTAGTGAAGTGCATAATTATGTACGCAAGCTTGCTGGTGCTAAGTTATCTACTGCAGATGGTTTTCGAGTCAGGTACGACCACAATTTCTTTGGGGCTAGTGGAGATGCTTTAGTGATTGAACAAAGAGATATTAATCCCACTAAGCCTGATCGAGGGATTGCTTTTGTTAATACGGGTGACGATGGAGTTGTAGAAACTGCCCTTGTTATTAAAGGAAATGGCAATGTAGGTATTGGGACAAATAATCCTAGTCAAAAATTAGAGGTGGCTGGAACTGTTAAGGCCACCAACTTAAACCTGACAGGAGACTCAACCATAGATGGTTCCCTAACCGTTGCTGGAAGCCTGGAAGTACAGGGGGATGTGATTGCCCGTGATACCGAGCATATGCCTGGGAATGTGTCCTTGGGGAATGGTGATAATGATCAAGTGACAATTGCAGGGGTAATTCGCTCAGGGCATTCATCTGGGGCGCTGAGGGTGGATGATGCGTTACATACCACTGGTGCTCTGACAGTGGATGGCAATGTCGGTATTGGCACAACCTCTATTCATAATCCTCAGGATTGGCACAAAGTTTTAGACATCTTAGGTTCACAGCATGCTCGGTTAAATGTCAGGTCTGGTGGTGGGGTAGTAACCAGTGTTTTTAGTAATGATAGTTGGAATGGAGCCAGAGGCGTAATTGGAACGGAATCGAACCACCCATTGACCTTTGCTACTAACTATCAACACCGTATGACGATTGACCCCAATGGCAATGTGGGTATTGGGACAACTAATCCACAATCCCTTTTGCAAGTTGGAGATGGATTAGGAGGTGGTAATCGCCCCTGGATGACAAGAGGACTACAGGTTGCTTGGGATACTGACCATCTATTTCTAGGATTGAAAGATCAAGGGGCAGATCGCAAAGATTCTGTACTGGCATGGGGAGATAATACCAATGATGTATTCAGATTCATTTTTGCGGCGACCGGTGGTGCTGCAGATGGTCAAGAAATAATGAGGTTACAGCCAAACGGCAATGTCGGCATTGGCACAAATAATCCTAGTGAAAAATTAGAGGTGGCTGGAACTGTTAAGGCCACTAAATTTGAGGGGGCAGGAAATTCAACCATCGATGGTTCCCTGACAGTGAATGGTTTGCTGGAAGTAAAAGGGAATGTGTCCTTGGGGGATGCGGATAATGATCAAGTGACAATTGCAGGGGTAATTCGCTCAGGGGATTCATCTGCGGCGCTGAGGGTGGATGATGCGTTACATACCACTGGTGCTCTGACAGTGGATGGGAATCTCAGTGTTAGGGATGCGATCGCTACTGCTCAATTAAGTGTGACCGATCGGGTAACAGGTTCCCTCACCATAGAAAATAACTTAACTGTGGGTGGTGTGCTGGCTAGCACTTTAGAAGTATCTGGGGCTTTAAAATTAGGGACTACAGGAACTCAGATTTTTCATAGTACTAATGAATCCGGTACACCTAGTGGAGATGGTTTTCGACTCAGGTACGACAACAATTTCTTTGGGACTAGTCAAGATGCTTTAGTGATTGAAAAAACCGACGGGAATCACCCTAACCCTGATGGAGGAATTGCTTTTGTTAATACGGGTAACGATGGAGTTGAAGAAACTGCCCTTGTTATTAAAGGAAATGGTAATGTAGGCATTAGCACAAATAATCCTAGTGAAAAATTAGAGGTGGCTGGAACTGTTAAGGCCACTAAATTTGAGGGGGCAGGAGACTCAACCATCGATGGTTCCCTGACAGTGAATGGTTTGCTGGAAGTAAAAGGGAATGTGTCCTTGGGGGATGCAGATAATGATGAAGTGAAAGTTACAGGGGTAATTCGCTCAGGGCATTCATCTGGGGCACTGAGGGTGGATGATGCTTTACATACTACTGGTGCTCTGACCGTGGATGGTAATGTCGGTATTGGGACAACCAATCCTAGTGAAAAATTAGAGGTGGCTGGAACTGTTAAGGCCACTCACTTTGAAGGGGATGGTTCTGCTTTAACTGGTATTAGTGCTGGAAAGTGGTCTGATGGTGGTAGTAACAGGATTTACTATAATGCTGGCCATGTCGGCATTGGCACAAATAATCCTACTGAAAAACTAGAGGTGGATGGAGCTGTTAAGGCAAAGTCGCTGACTATCGAAGACAACCTCACTGTCAATGGCAATATTACAACCTCTGGCATGATTAGGGGGTCATCAATGCCGCCTAATCTAATCAGAAATTCCTACATGAATATACTCGATGGCAACAAGCCTGCTGGGTACAACACCCTTGGGAATCTTACTTTAGAAGCAGCCCACCCTTTCACGAAAGGGTTTGAAGGACCCTATGTAGGAACAAAACCAGCCAATGCTGCCGATAGTGTAGATGATGCAACCGAAGAAAATCCTTATTGGTTTGGCATATCTAACAAAGGTTCGCGAATAAAAAGAGGTGGTTTAGCTGATGGTTGGGCTTCTTTTCGTGACGGTAGGATTTTGAAAATTACTGGGGATAATTCAGGACAACATACCATGATACTTTTTCCCTTTGAGTCCCGAGGTAATTTTTTAACCAAAAAGTACGTACATCTCAAAGCTTGGCTCAAGATTTCTTCCGGTAAACAAGTGGGATTTGGCGAACTTGCTGGGTGGGGTAACGGAAAGCCTAATAGTGGATTGATAATTACCAAGGAACAAAGTGATAATGCTCCAGATGGTTGGTATCGAGTAGATGGCGTAATTCCCACATCTGAGGTAACGAAGTTGGGTGGTCAGAGTTTTTCTATGGGTATAGCGGGTGACGACGCTGACGGATCTTTTGAAGTATATCTAGCCTTACCATACCTAGCCAATTTAGATAATGATAGCTGGCTTCCTAGTGTTTCTGATCTGCTTTCGCGGGATGGGTTAACAGTTCATCCTACTTCTGGTAATGTTGGCATTGGGACAACAAATCCTAGTACAAAATTAGAGGTGGATGGAACTGTCCAAGCCACTAGGTTTGAAGGGGATGGTTCTGGTTTAACTGGTATTAGCGCTGGTGGCACAAAGTGGTCTGATGGTAGTAGTAACAAGATTTACTATAATGCTGGCAATGTCGGCATTGGGACAAATAATCCACAATCCCTTTTGCAAGTTGGAGATGGATTAGGAGGTGGTAATCGCCCCTGGATGACAAGAGGACTACAAGTTGCTTGGAATAGTGACACTGTATTTCTAGGATTGAAAGATGAAGGGGCAGATCGCAAAGATTCTGTACTGGCATGGGGAGATAATACGAATGATGCATTCAGATTCATTTTTGCGGCTTCAGGCGGTGCTGCAGATGGTCAAGAAATAATGAGGTTACAGCCAAACGGCAATGTCGGCATTGGGACAACCAATCCTAGTGAAAAATTAGAGGTGGCTGGAACTGTGAAGGCCACTAAATTTGAAGGGGATAGTTCTGTAGGTAATGCTGAGTTAGCCAATAACTCCGTGACCAATGCCAAAATTGCCAATGATGCAGTCAACGCTGCCAAGATTCAAAACGGCACCGTGGGTACTGCTGAGTTAGCCAATAACTCCGTGACCAATGCCAAAATTGCTAATAACAGTATTAGTATGGATAAACTTGATGCTGTGACTAGGAGGGAACTGAATAACGCTTCTGAGCTCCAAAGTCTACAAACGCAAATCAGAAGTATACAAGGGCGAATCGCAAATATAGAACGGCTATTGGGAGGTATAGGTGAGCCTCCTGTAGGGAGAGATTTTCCTGTCGCTGATCCTGACCCTGATCCTCGCCCTGGTACTGACCCTGGTCCTAGTCCTAACCCAGAGATTCGTGACCCAAACTCGCCCTAGACAGACCCTGAGCAAGAAAGGTAAAGCTAACGGTTTAAAGCTTACTGGCGTTACAACCAGAACATTAGCATACACTCAGTCTGTAAAAATTGCATCATCATATTAGTAGGAACGGCCAAGGAAAAGGTGAACCATATGGGATATCAACGGGCAAGCCAAACCAAAAACAACCAAATAACCCCAAAGGGAAAAACCGTTCAAGCCAAGCCAACCCCCTTGGCTACCCATAGTCCGGTTCACCCCCTCCTGCAACTCCAACGAAAACTGGGAAACCAAGCAGTTAATCGTCTCATCCAGACAAAAATGCAAGTGGGGGAAGCCAATGATGTGTACGAAAAGGAGGCAGACAGTGTTGCAGCCCAAGTAATGCGCATGGCAGCACCACCAGTGCAAAATTCCATGGAGGAAGAGGAAATACAAACTAAGCCGATCGCCTTACAGTTACAATCGGACGAAGAAGAAATACAAACTAAGCCGATAGCCCTACAGTTACAATCCGACGAAGAGGAAATACAAACTAAGCCGATAGCCCTACAGTTACAATCGGACGAAGAAGAAATACAAACTAAGCCGATAGCGCTACAGTTACAATCGGACGAAGAAGAAATACAAACTAAGCCCATAGCGCTACAGTTACAATCCCAGGAAGAGGAAATACAAACTAAGCCGATAGCGCTACAGTTACAATCCGGGGAAGAAGAAATACAAACTAAAGCAAATCCTGGTCAAACCCCACAAGTATCATCTAATTTAGAAACTAAAATCCAATCCCGACGGGGTACCGGTCAACCTCTGCCAGACTCTACCCGTGCTTTCATGGAACCCAGATTTGGGGCTAACTTTAGTGGGGTGCGGGTGCATACAGACTCTAGTGCCGTACAGATGAATAAGGAGTTGGGAGCGCAAGCCTTTACCCATGGTAGGGATATTTTCTATGGTGCGGGGAAGTCTCCTGGTAAGAATAGTTTGACGGCTCATGAGTTGACCCATACTATCCAGCAGAACGGGGGAATTCAGGCGAAAGTAATTGATCAACAGGCCAAGAAGGCAAATAAAGTCGAAAAGAAGGCTGGGTTTGCTGTTCCGATCAAGGATACTCCCGGGAATGGGGTCAATCAAGAATCTCCGACTCTTGTCAAGGATACTGATATAAAACCAGAAGTCGAGGGGGAAAATACAGTTAACACAGAGGTAGTTGCACCTCAAGAAACTGCTGAGACTAAGGCTGAAACAGCCCCAAAGCCGGAAAGCCAGGCAACATCGGTTAGTTCTGGAGTTTCTCCAGGGAAAAACCAGGAGGCAATGGCTCCAGAAGCAGCTAATCAAGGGATGAAAGCGGAGGTAAATCAAGAAACCACGGCAACACCTGCTGAAACAACACCCCTAGAAACTACTGCTGCTTCCCCAGAGTCAGATCCAGATTTTAAAGCAGTGGTTGCTAAAGCTAAGGGAATTGCCAATAAGCAAAAACAACACGCCCCAGCTAGTACAAAAGCGAAACAAGCCCAAGCTGCAGCGGTAAGTCCAGCCAAGGAAATAGAAAGCAAAGCTCAGGCCAATCAAGTGGGTGAGATGGCACAAGCTCCCACTCCTGGTTTTGATGCTGCTGCTTTCAAGGCTAAATTAATGGAGCGCATCCAGTCAGCAGCTCCGGAAACTCTTGAACAAGCGGATGAGTTTAAGGATAGTAACAAACTGGCTTCTGTCAAGAGCCAGATGCAAAATACCGTTAAGCAAGAGCAAACTGCATCTCAAGCACCCTTAGAACAGAAGGCGAAACAAGCACCGGATACCAGCAGTATTAAACCGAAATCAGTAACTCCCCTAGCTGCCAATGAAGCGGGAGCAGTAACCAAAAATATTGGTGCTGACAAAGCTATTCCTAAAGCCAAGGGACAAGGTGAAGTGGAGGCACCGCTACAAGAAAGTAGCCAAAAACTTGACCAACAGATGGCTGAGGCTGATGTTACTTCGGAACAGTTAGCTAAATCCAATGAACCCCAATTCCAAACAGCTTTAGCAGCAAAACAAGAGGCTCAAACTAATGCCAGCCAAGCACCCCAAGCCTATCGTCAGTTTGAACAAGACCAGTTAACCCAAGCCCAAGGGGAAGCTGCAACCACAGCGGGGCAACAACTCCAAGGAATGCATGGCTCCCGGGCTCAGTTATTAGCTCAGGTTACCAATCAGCAAATTAAAACTAAGGGTAAGGATGAGCAAGAACGAGCTAAGGTTGCTGGGGATATTCAAAAGATTTACAACCAAACTAAAACTAAGGTTGAGGACATTCTCAATGGCTTAGATGGTAAGGTTAATCAAGAATTTGACGCTGGTGCCAATCAAGCCACCAAAGCCTTCGAGAACTACGTTGATGAAAAAATGAAGGCTTACAAAGATGAGCGTTATAGTGGCGATTTCGGTTGGTATCTTTGGGGTAAGGATAAATTACTAGGTTTACCATCAGAGGTTAATGCTTTTTATCAAGAAGGACGACAACTTTACCTGGCAAAAATGGATGTTGTCCTCAATAAAATCGTCAACATTATTGGTACTGCCTTAACCGATGCTAAAGCAGAAATTGCCAAGGGTAGGCAAGAAATTAAAGACTATGTAGCTAAATTACCCGAAAACCTGAAAACTGTAGGTCAACAAGCCGCTACGGATATTCAAAGTCAATTCGACCAGTTGGAACAAAGCGTTGACAGCAAACAAGATCAGCTAATTAATACTCTGGCCGAGAACTATAACGAAAAGCTGCAAGCTGTTAATGCCCGCATCGATGAGATGAAGGCTGCTAATCAGGGGTTAGTTGATCAAGCAGCCAATGCCATAATTGGAGTCATCGATACCATTAAGAAACTCAAAGACATGTTGCTTAGTGTCTTGAGTAAAGCGGCTAGTTTGATTGGTAACATTATTAAAGACCCCATCGGCTTCCTAGGAAATTTAATTAGTGGTATTAAACAAGGCTTTGAGAATTTTGTCGCTAATATTGGGCAACATCTACAAGCCGGTTTAATTGGCTGGTTAACTGGAACCCTGGGACCGATGGGTATTCAACTACCCGATGACATCTTTAGCTTACCGGGAATATTCAGCTTAGTAACCCAAGTCTTGAACTTGACATTTACCTATATTCGTGGTAAAGCAGTCAAGCTCTTTGGGGAACCAGTAGTAGCTGGCATGGAGAAAAGCGTCGAAATATTCCAGGTATTACGCGATCGCGGACCCATGGGACTGTGGGAACATGTTAAGGAACAGTTCAACGACCTGAAACAAACAGTCATCGAAGAAATCAAGAGCATGGTCGTTACCGAGGTGATCACCGCCGGGGTGAAGTGGGTTCTGAGCTTGTTGAATCCTGCATCAGCCTTTGTGAAAGCCGCCATGGCAATCTATGACATCATCATGTTCTTTGTTAATCGCGGTAGTCAGGTGCTGGAATTGGTAAATGCAGTTGTGGATGCCGTGAGTGCGATCGCATCTGGTGCTGTTGGTGGTGCAGCGAAGTTGGTAGAGAATGCTTTAGCGAAAGCTGTACCAGTGGTAATAGGGTTCTTGGCTTCCTTGTTGGGTATTGGTGGTTTGGCGAAGAAGGTTGAGAAGATTATTGGTAAGATTCGCGAGCGGATTGATCAGGCGATTGATAAGGTGTTGTTGAAGGCGAAGGGGTTGTTGGGTAAAGCAAAAAAAGGAGCAAATAAAGTAAAGGAAACTGTACTCAACCTCATTAAATGGTGGACTAAAAAGAAAACTTTTAAGGATAAGACTGGGCACTCTCATGAACTATATTACAAGGGTAGCTTAGCGAATGCGAAACTCTATGTAGCCAGTTTTGATCCTAAGATGCTCGACAAGTTCTTTGATGAGAAGCTAAAAGAAGCAGAAGGGCAGACAAGTTTCACAAAAAGTGATGTAGAAGTGGCCAAGGAATATTACGATGAAAAAGTCCGCCCTCTGGAAATTAGACTGAGAGAAATTGACAAGGTTTATGAAGGAGGTTCAGGTGGTTCTAAACTCTCAGCAGAGAAGAAAGCAAAAGACATTAATGCTAATAAGCAGCTTGTACAAAAGCTTGAACGAGCTTTATGGGAATTAAGTAATCAACATCTTAAGAAGTTATTTGGATCAACTGTCGAAGACTATCCGCCACCTAAGCTTCCAGTCATGGCTGACAATAAGAAAGCATCTAGCTTCACTGCTGATTATATTGTTAATAGTGAAAAGCACAAAATTACAACCGGGACGGAGTCAGGTAAGCATGTAGGTAACCTCAATGGATGGTCTCAACTTCAAGAGTCAAAACTTACTCACCAAGCCCAATGGGTTCGGATGCACTTGTTGCCACATAAATTGGGTGGTAATGCAGTTGACTCTAACTTAACTCCCGCGCGGGGATCTCACAATACTCGATTTTAAAGTGCAGTAGAGCAACCTGCTATCAAGGCTGCAGTGGAGGGTAACATCAAAGATAACAAGCCTATTTGGTATCGTTTCCGTATTAACTATTATTCTGGTAAAGCTAGTCCTTTCCCCAAATATTTGAAAGCAGAATGGGGATTTTATGAAAGTACTGGTGGTGAACTCAAACGTGGGCCATTAGTAAAGTCATTTTCACAAAGCCCAGAGAAACCAGAATTGACTCCTGTTACTCCCAATCTAAATGATCCAGACGTGACTGCAGGCGATATAACTAGAGTTACTGATGTAGATCGTGGTTTTGTTTTGCTTCTATTAAATGTCAGGGAGGAAAATGGTGGATCTTTAGGAACCTCAAGGTTTTCCGTCAAAAATAGAATGGAGAAAAAATATATAACTACTGATGTAGTTGGTGGTAGACAGGTTAAATTTGGAGTTAAGGATTTTGACGCACGCATGAATCTTGTTTTAGCAGCTATAAAAGATGGAAAAGCAACACTAAAGTAAAAAATGTCACAAGAATATTTACGAGACTTTCAGACTTTAATAGATCAAATGAAGCAACACTCTTCCTTTGAAATTATTGCAGATGAAATTGTTGCCAATTATGAGGAAGGACTTGCTGAGTTATCGGTGAACGAATTAAGAATGAGCTTTGGGTTTAACCTTACTCAAAATTTTGAAAAATATATTGATGTATCTCTCCATACACATTTACGATTTGTCTATTACATCAATGGGGAGGTTTCCGGAGGAGGTGAATTTCATTTAAGCCCTATTGCCGATTCCCTAACTTCAACCCAAGATCCCGAACTCTGGCATGAAGGGATGACCCAACAGGAAATTGAGTTCCTAAAATATTTTCGTGTTTTTGATGACCATCCTGACTCCGGCGACTTTAAACTCGCGGCTTTTCACTTGACACCAGGCGTTTCTCCACCTGCCTTTCCAGATATTTATTTCTATGATCGGGGTGAGTACTGGAAGATGAACCTTGATTATGGAGGTTACTTAGATGGCTTACTAGGATTGTTGGGTGTGAGTAACTGGCAGTACCTTTTTTGCGATGTAGACATGACTCAACCGAAGTATGAGAGCCTCTTCAACGAACTAAACAATACCTTAAATCAACTTACTAAACTTTTTCCTGCCAGAGACTTTGAAACATATCGCGAAATATTACGAACTAAAAGAGAAAGTGACTCTCGTCGGATAGGTTAATGAAGCGTATTTATTGATAGTATTTCAATTCGTTCAATTACAAAACTATAAGTGCGATCGCTTTTAGCGGCTCCAAAGGAGCATCGCGAAGCGTAGCCCTTTGGGCTAATCCCATGATCTTGTCGGGTGAGCCCTTCGACAGCGTAACCCACCAAAGCCAATGCTATGCGATCGCATACCCACTATGTTCACAAATCTCGGGGGGATGAAAAGCCATAACAATCCTATCCTTCGGTACTCCTGAAGCAACCAATTCATCCGTGATACCATCTTCAATACCGTCGTAGTGAATCCAGATTTTACCATCGCGGATTGAACCATGAACAATCTTAGCATTACAATCCTGTTGAGGAGGTAATCATCCAATGGAAAAACTAGAAAACTACCGATTAATCATCCGCCAGCTATTAACTAATCATGCCACCTTAGAAGCAAATAATTCAGATTCAGAGCTTGAGTGTCAACTTATTTTTGACACAGAACATGACCATTATCAACTTTTAGATATCGGCTGGGATGGACTCAAACGAGTTTATAACTGTTTCATCCATTTAGATATCAAAGATGGCAAAGTTTGGATTCAGCGAAACATGACAGAAGCTGATTTGGCGCAAGATTTGGTAGACATGGGTATACCGAAAGCAGACATTATTTTCGGTTTACATCCCAGTTATAAACGTCCTTACACAGGCTACGGAGTGGCTTAGTAGTGGATTGACTTAACAATAAAATTAATTATAATAATGATGAGTAACCATTTTGACTTAGATAAAATAGGAAATATGTAAAATCTCTAGTAAATGCCAAAGAAAATCAGGGTTCTAAAACAAATGCTTCGCCAAGCCGGTTTTAGAGAAATACCAGGTAAAGGAAGCCATACAAACTGGATACATCCTCTTTATGCTGGGAAACTCACAGTTTCAGGTAAAGACGGAAACGATGCTAAGCCCTATCAAGAAAAGAATGTAAAAAAAGCTATTGAGGAAGTAGAAGGTAACATTAATGATGAGCAAACTTAAATATAAAATGATAATTCAATGGTCAGAAGAAGATAATTGTTTTTTAGTTGGTTTCCCCGACTTCCCCGGACAAAAATGGCGGACTCATGGAGAAACTTATGAAGAAGCAGTTAAGAATGGAACTGAAGCTTTAGAATCTTTGGTAATAGCCTATCAAGAAACAGGTGAAACTCTTCCCGAACCAACTATTAGTAAGGCAGCGTAGTGCGAACGGGCCCCGCGTGACCTACGGTCAATCGCGTAGCGTAGCCCTTTGGCCTAATCGCTGATCTTGTAGGGTGCGCCCTTCGACAGGGTAACCCACCAAACCAAACACTATGCGATCGCATACCCAGTATGTTCACGAATCTCGGGGGGATGAAAAGCCAGAACAATCCTATCCTTCGGTACTCCTGTGGCAACCAATTCATCCGTGATCCCATCTTCAATTGACATCTTTAGCTTACCGGGAATATTCAGCTTAGTAACCCAAGTCTTGGGCTTGATATTTGCCTACATTCGTGGTAATGCAGCCAAACTCTTTGGGAAGTAGTAGCTGGCATGGAGAAAGCCGTCGAAATATTCCAGGTATTACGCGATCGCGGAGCCATGGGACTGTGGGAACATGTTAAGGAACAGTTCAACGACCTGAAACAAACAGTCATCGAACAAATCAATAACATGGTAGTTACCCAGGTGATCACCGCCGGGGTGAAGTGGATTCTGAGCTTGTTAAATCCAGCATCAGCATTTGTCAAAGCCGCCATGGCAATTTATGACATCATCATGTTCTTTGTTAATCGCGGTAGTCAGGTGCTGGAATTGGTAAATGCAGTTGTGGATGCCGTGAGTGCGAACGCGCCCCGCGTGACCTACGGTCAATCGCGTAGCGTAGCCCTTTGGGCTAATCGCATCCGGTGCAGTTGGTGGTGCTGCGAAGTTGGTAGAGAATGCTTTAGCGAAAGCTGTACCAGTGGTGATTGGGTTCTTGGCTTCGCTGTTGGGTATTGGTGGTTTGGCGAAGAAGGTTGAGAAAATTATTGGTAAGATTCGCCAGCGGATTGATCAGGCGATTGATAAGGTGTTGTTGAAAGCGAAGGGGTTATTTAAGGGCAAAAACGGTAAGGGGAGTAAGAATCAGCAAAGTAAAGAAAAAGTAGTTGAAGGCGGACTTAGAGACTTACATGTTGAAGAGAATAAATATTTAAAGGACAATAAAATAACTAAAGCTGTAAGCATTCAGCCGTCAGCGGTCAGCCGTGAGCTAAAAGCTCACGCTACTTGAGGTGCTTTCCGTAACATAGATTAAACGAATACTTACCTGTTTTCTTGATCCCAAGCGCGAGTGGGGGAAACCACGGCAGACCGCGAGTGGGGAGGGGCTGTGTGCGGAACCTGCGTCCGCACCGCTGTTTGCCCCGTGGGAACCCCCGCAGGTCGGCACTGCCTCCCCTGTTCCGAAGCTGCATCGCTTATTCAAAAGCTGTTCGGTGTAGCTTGCCCATAGCC